>DATKFU010000356.1:0-42709 GCA_035511215.1 Bryobacteraceae bacterium
CGTATCGCTATTGCGATAGGTCCCGATCACCCGCTCGGCCCCCGCCACCAGCCTCTTCTTCACCGACCGGCGCGGCGCAAAGAGTGCGAGCGCCTGGGCGTTGCCTTTCGAGACATCCGCCCAGCGGGTCCAGATGGCATCGGGATCGGTGAGCACCTCGGCGTGGATGTCCCGGTCCAGTTGCTGTCCGCTGCGCCAGAGGACCACGCCGGAGGTAACCGCATATACAATGTAGGCGAGCACCAGTCCAGCCAGCATCACCAGGACGCGGCGGGCCTGATATCCGAAGCGGCTAACGGGTTGGACGGCGCGGGGGGCCGGCGGGCTTGGCGCAGCAGGGCTTGACGCAGGGGTTCCGAACTTGATGGGCTTCGTGGTGCGGCGAGTGTCTTCGTCCAAGGCGGCAGCGGGACGGAAGGTGCGGCGGGTGGCGTTGGCGTCTTCGTCTGTGTCAGCGTGTGTGCCGGCGGCCGCTTCCGCGCGGACCGGCATGCCTGCCCGAAACGCCACCAGGTCCGAGGCCAGATCGGCGGCGGACTGATAGCGGCGCTCCGGTTCGGGATCCATGCTCTTGAGCAGGATGCGGCGCAGCGGCTCCGGGCAGGGGTCGGGCGCCGGGGGCGCCGGGATGCGCGAGCGGATCATGCGCTCCAGGCGCTCGGTAGACTCCGCCTGATAGGGCTGCGATCCGGTGACCAGCTCGTACAACAGGACGCCGAGCGACCAGAGGTCCGACATGGAATTCACGTCGCCCGAATCCAGGCGCTCGGGCGAAGCATAGGGCACGCTGCCGAACTCGTTGCGAGTCAGCTTGCGGGAAAGCGAGAGCGCCTTGGCGATGCCGAAATCGAGCACGCGCACGCGGTTTTCGCCGTCGATGCGGATGTTCTTCGGCTTGATGTCGCCATGCACGATGCCCCGGCAATCCTTGCCGTCGATAGTGACTTCAAGGGTGTGGGCATGTTCCAGCGTCTGGCAGATGGCCAGGGCGATATCGACGGCATCGTCGGCGGAGGCGGGTCCGCTGCGCATTAGATCCGACAGATCGTGCCCTTCGACATATTCCATGGCGACTACGAAGTAGCCGTCCATGTCGGCGGCGTCGAAGATGCGGACCACGCGCGAGTCGATTTCGGCGAGCTTGGCCTGCAACTGGGAGCCGCGGCGTTCGGCTTCGATGGTTTCGCGGGAATCGGCATCGGGCCCCTGCTCGATGACCTTGATCGCGACGGTGCGCTGGTATTCCGGATCCAGCGCGAGGTAGACATCCGCCATGCCGCCGCGTCCCAGCTTGCGCAGGATTTGGTATTTGCCGACCATGCGCCTTTCGGGGATGACCATCAGTGCGGCGCTCCTGCGCGATTGCGGGCGGGCGGCCGGGTGGCCGGTAGGAAAAAGTTGAACTTGGCGATGGGATCCTTATCGATCTGCTGGGTGTCCGGGGGCAGGCGCACCGGCTCGCCGCCGTTGTCCGCGAAAGTATTGCCGACGAGCACGGGATGCGCGGGCGCTTCGATGAGCACGCCGGGCCCTGGGAGCGTTGGCCTGGTAGGCGCGGAGGGATCATGCGGGCGGCGGCCATTGCGCAGGATGGCATTGTACAAAAGCAACGGCGCCGACTCGCCCGATATGCGGATGCCGGTATCGCGGCAGTCCTGGATGGAGTTGGCGCGCAACACGGCGGTGGACTTTCCGCGGATCTCCACTCCGATTGCGGCGCCCACGATTTCGGTGTCCTGCAGTTCCAGGTCGGAATCCGAAATAACTACGGCGGAGGCCAGAGGCGCTTTCTCATCCGCGCGGATGCGGAAACCGAAGACGCGGGCGCCGCGGACGCCGTCCGACACGACGGCGACGGGCGGCCCGGTCTCGACGGGTGCGGCGCGCAAGATGGGCACATCGGGCAGGCGGCCGCGCAGAGTGATACCGTTGCGGAGCCGAAGCTGTTCCGAATATTCACCGGCGGAGACTTCCACGGTGTCGCCGGGGCGGGCCTTGGCGAGCGCCTCGCTAATATTGGCGAAGCCCCCGACGCCGACGCGGAGCGTCTGCGCGGGCAGCACGGCGGGCTGCCGATCCGTCAGGCCAAAATAGCGCAGGCAGCCAAAGACCAGGGATGCGAATACCAGGCCATAGGCGAACATGGCGGCCTTGCCGGTGAACAGATTTTCGGCAGGCGGCGCGATTCCCGGCGACTCGCGAGCGGCGGCGAACTGCTCGCCCTCGACCACCAGGACGCTGACGTTGTCCTTACCGCCGGCGCGGTTGGCGGCCTCGATCAGCTCATGCACGGCGCCACCCGGATGGCCGGCATTGGCCAGCACGGTGCGCCGAATTTCGGCGGAGGGGACCTGGTCGCTCAATCCATCGCTGCACAGCAGCAACGCGCTATCGGGTTCAAACGGGATGGCGAGCAGCTCGATGAAATCGGGATCGTCGGGGGCGTGCTCCTGCGATCCGACGTCGCGATAGACTTCATTGCGGCGGGGGTGGCGCATGGCTTCCGCCTCGGAGATCTCGCGCCGGTCTTCACGCTCGCCCACAGGCGAATGATCGTGGGTGATCTTGCGGATCTCTCCCTGGCGGATCTTATACAAGCGCGAATCGCCGACGTGGCCGACGATGGCGCGGCCGTTCTCGGCCACCACAACGGTCATGACGCAAGCCATCCCGTGCCATTCGGGGTTGGAGGCCGCGGCGCGCAGGATCTCGTTATTGGCCACCGCGATGGCTTCGCGAATGCGCTCTTCGGCGGTGCCGGTCTGGCGCTCGAGCCGGGCGCGCACGAGGTTGATGGCGATGTCCGCGGCCTTTTCGCCGGCGGCTTGTCCGCCGATGCCGTCGATAACCAGGAAGATGCCGCGGTCGGGGTCGAGGTGGACGCGGTCTTCGTTGTTCTGGCGGACCACGCCCACGTGGCTTTCTCCGGCGGCGCGGAGGGTGGCTTTCACGGGCATTTCAGCGTCCGCCGCGATCGGCGGTGGCTTTGAAATCGGACTTGAAGTTCAAGAATACGACGCCGGCCAGGCCGATGCGGGCAGAAGCGGGCAGCTTCACTTCCACGTTCTTGTCGCGCTTCTCGCCGTCGACGTATTCGACGCTGGTGGGAATCTGTTCGCCGTCGACGCTGGTTCCGAGGCGGCTGAGATCCTTGATGAAGAAATCGCCGGATTGGGCGTCGCGGCGCAGACGCACGTGTTCGCGGGAGACGTCCGGGAGGGTGGACAGCTTCAGGTCGGTCCAGTAGTCGCGGCCGCCGCGGCCGATCACGATCTGGTTCTTGGCCATGCGGTAAGTCTGGCGGCCGGTCTGATCCTCGTATTCGATGATGGCGTAGGCCTCCATCTCTTTAGTTTCGGGCAGTTGTTCTTCGTACTTCTGCGAGGCGGTCAATTCGCCGGCCAGACGACGGGTGTTGATGCGCTTGGTCATGCTGCCGGCGCCATACTCGGGCTTGGCGGGCAGCGCCAGCTCAGAGTAGATGACGATATCGCCGGCTTCCACGTCGTCGTCGGTATTCTCGAAGAACTCGATGCGCCAGCCGCCGTCGGGGGCCACCACTTTGGAGGCGGGCTTGCGGGCCAGTTTGAGGCGTTCGCCCAGCGAGGCGCGATTCAGGTCGGCCATCTCGGCGTCGAGGGCCTGGCGGGTTTCCTCCTGCATGCGCGGAAAGATGCCGCGCAGCCGCTCGAAATCTTCAGAATGCAGGTAGACGTGGTAGATGGCCGGGGGCAGGGTGGTGTAGTGCAGGGGCTCGAGTCCCTCGCGCATGTTCCGGACCACTTCGAGAATGATATCGCGCGCGGTGGCGGGGCGGCGGACTGCCGGGGTGCTCATGATCTTGTGGGTGCGAGCCGTGCGGCTCCTCACTCGATTTTAGCGCGGCTGGGAATGTTCCTGCGGCGGGTCGCGGAGCAAGTAATGATAGATCACGTCGGCGGCGATGCGGACTTCGCGGTCGAAATCGCGCCGGGGAAGGCTGGCGCCGCGCGCGAGCAACGACCAGAAGTGCCGGTCCATCATGCGGGCGAAGGCCGGCAGATCGCGATCGGGGCGGGCGTTCGGATATTGCTGGAGGAGGCGGAAGACTCCCAGGATGCGGGCATTGGTCCAGGACTCGATGGCCTTTTGCATTTGGCCCAGGCCGGCATCGGTAAGGGCGGCCTCCTGCCAGGCGCGGACCACGCCGTAGTATTCCAGATCGGCGCGAAATACAGCGGCGAGGAAGGTGCGCAGGCCGGCGCGGGCTTCGGTTTTGGCGGTGGCGGTGGTTGACGCGGCGTTGGGCCGAAGGTCGAGATGGGCCAGGCGTTCGAGCAGCTCGTTCATGAGGACGATGAGAAGCTGGCGCTTGGAGCGGAAGTAGGTATAGAAGGCTCCGGCGGCCGTGCCGGCGCGGGAGGCGATCGCCTGGATGGATGCGGCATGATAACCCTGTTCGGCAAACAGATTCCGGCCGGCGGCGAGGAGCTTCTGCCGCGCGGCGAGACTGCGGGCCTGGCGGGGCGCGGCGGGCAGATCCTCATGGTCCGCGAGAACGGGCGGCCCCGGCATTAGGGCTTACGCCACACGCCTGCGACTCCGCCGCCGCAGCAGATCAGCATCCAGCCGCCGAACGCGCCGGCCGCGGCCGGATCGAGGTTGGGAAACATGGCGGTGAAGAAGGCGCAGGAGAAAGGGTCGAGCAGGAGGGTCGGAAGGATCAAGAGCGTGGCGGCTTTGGGCCAAAGATCGCTGGCGAAGCCGAGGCGGCGGCAAATGCGGGGGACCAGGAACGCCATCAATACGAAGCTGGCCAGGTAGAGGAGCACGGTTTGAGCGGGGTGGCCGGGCTGCAGCAGGCGATGGCCCGCCAGGCGAATGGCGACGGTTGCGCCGGTCCAGATGAGCATGCCGGTAGATATCG
Organism: Bryobacteraceae bacterium; assembly: GCA_035511215.1. Taxonomy (GTDB): domain Bacteria; phylum Acidobacteriota; class Terriglobia; order Bryobacterales; family Bryobacteraceae; genus Bog-159. The sequence continues at coordinate 4,907 of DATKFU010000356.1, forward strand.
TACGGAGGTACATAAAATATGAACCTGAATTCAGGTTCGCATATTTTGGGCAGGCGCGTCAAGGGGCGTGCGCCTGGCGGGAGTTTAACGGGCCGAAACCCACGCGGATAAATTTAATATTCCAACTCCGAGCTGCCGAAGCCGCTTAGAGAATAGTCGTTTAGATTGGCCGGGGTGAGGCGACAGCTATGGGGCGTTACTCCGGTCTGTCTTGGATGTAGAACGTTTCGTAGTGGGCTACTTTGGTGCTACAGCCTTCTGCTGATTGTATTTCTATATTGACGCTGAATGGCTGGTTTGGATCGACCGTCCGATGTTGCGGATTGAGTTTTCCACAACCACGATATCCTCTTGCTCCCATTACTGTCCCGCCCGGTGGTGCCGGTCCAGGTTCCTTCGCCAGTATTCCCGCATCATGCAGCGCAGTCGCTATATCTTCAGGGAACAGCCTATCTGATCTGGAGGATTCCGGTAGTAGTATTACAGCTAAATCTGAAGTCCCGGAATTATTGGTTTCCGAGCCTACTTGTACTGACCAGCCTGGGATACCGCAAAGGGTGTCTTGCAGTTCACTAGCGTATGTCCATGTCTCATTGTCTCCATTAACGATTGCCATTGGAAACCGAATATCCATCCCATTCCACTTGACTAGCGAGCGCCGTACGCGCTCTCGTTGTGCAGGACTGACATGTCGATCCGCGACCTTACGTTCGGCATTCGCAGCGCGGCTTTCCGCCTGCGTCGCCAGTTGCCGCACTTCAGATAGCAATGCTTTGGCTTCTGAGGCGTCCCGATTCGCCACTTTGATAGCAGCCGCAAATGAATCGGCCTCTTTGCGCGCACCACGCGCGACGGATTGAGCCGCGCTGGCTACACCTTTAGCTTTGCCTGATTCGATCTTTGCGTTGTCGGCTTCATCTGAGGCGGCCTTTGCTTTACCCATGGCGCTATCTGCGTTAGCGACAGCCGCTTCAGACTTGCGGTATGCTTTCGCAGCGTTCGTGTCTAGAGCACCTATTACTTGCCCTGATATCTGGTTTGTTCTTGCCAAGCATATAAGTTCAGCCGTAAGCGCATTATTAACAGTAGCGTTGAGCGCTTCTCAAGACGTTCCTTGCGCTCCTTTATCTCCGCCTGTGAACTACGGCTTAAAGCTGGATATATATTCCCCTACGCAAGCTATGGCTACAAACGCACCTGAGGCGTATTCGGCATACTCCCAAAGTGTCAGCGTCGAAGTGAGCGATGCGACATCAGACGGAGTAAGGGTCATCTTGAACCAGATGCGCAAAGAGCGCATCGTATTGATGGTCTGTATATTCGCACTGGTGTCGTTGCTCGCCGCGCATGCCAGTTCTGCTATTGATGCGGCTATCTCTTCGCGCCGCTCTTCAGCCTCCCACGCAGCAACCAAGTCTGACACTTCCCAGAGCCTATCAGTCACACCGGCGGCCAGCTTTGCGGCGTTTCGGATTCCGCATGCCCTTTCAGTGTCCCACGGATGCGTAGACGGTTCAAGCGTCCAGAATTTCAAAGTAGCCCACTACCGAAAGTTCTGGACACTCAGGTGAGGCTTGACGCGGATTGCTCTCAATGCCTGGCGATGGGATTGCGGCGTCCATGGCGGATGTGCAGGACACTGACGGTATCGCCCTCGACTGTGTAGAGAACGCGGTACACGTGCGGCTTATACCCGTAGAGTAACTGACGCACCTCGAAGGGAAACACGCCGTTTTCTGGGGCTAATGGACAGCGTTTGGGAGAATGGGCCAGCGATGCTACCGCCTCGCGCAATCCTTGAAACCAGCGCCATCCTGCTTCTCCGGCTTCTTGCGCGAGCAGCCGCGCAAGAATGGCGTCCAAGTCGCGTTTTGCTTTGGTGCTGGTCTCAACCCGGAAGGCCATGCTTTACGCGCAACTCTTCAAACGCCTCGTCGGCAGATTGAGTGCGACCGGCTTTCACGTCCTCATAACCCTGCCGGATGCCTGCAACTGCTTCCTGGAAGTCCTGATGTTCCCATCCCAGGTATTCGGCGAGGGCATCATCGAGCGCGGACACGGTATCCTGGCCGCGGCGCTGCGCATACGCCTCCAGTTGGGCCTTGCGTTCCGGTTTTATGGGTATTACATCCATGACGCCTTCAGGATAGTGGTTGCCGGGACTTCTGTCAATGACGTGGCGACATGCCAGGGCGTATCGAGGCCCGCATGCGCCGACCGCCTTATGTTAGCGCTAACGTCCGGCCCCGTACGTACGTCTACCCAGTTCATCCGCGCCAACGATGGGGCACCGACGGCGGCCGGGTGCTTAACCGATTTGGGGAAGATCACAGTGGGGCGGAGTCCCGAACGGCGCCAAAAGCGGGTCTGGAGACCCGCAGCAGGCGTGGACGCCTGCCCCACAAGCCATCCTACGCCAGACTGACACGCGCCCCCTCCGCCGATTCCGGGTATCCTTATAGGTATCTGCCATGATGCGACGCTGCGCACTCCTTTTTATCTGCTTTTCATCCCTCATCCCCGCCCAACAAACCGGGGCGGTGGGCGACTGGCCGGACTGGCGCGGACCCGATCGCGACGGCATCTCGCGCGAAAAGGGCCTGCCCGAAAAATGGTCGCTGGACGGCCAAGGCCTGGCCTGGAAGGCACCTTACGGCGGGCGTTCGACTCCTGTGGTGCTGGGCGACCACCTGTACCTTGAAAATACGGCGGGCGCGCGCGAGACCGAGCAGGAGCGCCTGATGTGCTTCAACGCCGATACCGGCAAGCTGCTGTGGGAATATAAGTTCAGCTTGTACCAAAGCGACGTGCCGGCGCACCGCGTAGGGTGGGCTTCGCCCGTTGCCGATCCGGAGACCGGCAATGTGTACAGCTTCGGCGTGAACAACCTGGTGACCGCGCTCACCAAAGACGGCGAGAAGCTGTGGGAGCGCTCCATCACCGAAGAGTTTTCGCCCTTCACCACGCACGGCGGGCGCACGGTTTCGCCGGCCATCGACGGCAACCTGGTGATCGTCTCGACGCCCACATCCACCTGGGGCACGCAGGCCAACCGCACGCAGCGTTTCATCGCGATGAACAAGCGTACGGGCGAGATTGTATGGGTCAGCACGCCGGGCGGGCGGCCATACGATACCAGCTATGGCCCGATGAATATCGCCACGGTCGAGGGGGTGCGCCTACTGTTGGCCGGCGGATCCGACGGCTCGGCGATGGCCATGAAGCCGCAGACGGGAGAGCCGGTCTTCAACCTGGTGATCGCCAAGCGCGGGCTCAACACAGGCATCGTGGTGAACGGCAAGTACGCCATCGCATCACACGGCGACGAAAACCTGAACAGCAACGAGATGGGCATGATTTTCGCCTTCGACGCCACGCGCAAGGGCAAGCTCGGCCCGGATGCCATCAAGTGGTCGGTCCCCGGATTCGTGGGCGGCTTCTCCTCAGCGGTAATCGACGGCGACCGCATCTATCAAGCCGACAACGCGGGCAACCTTTTTGCGTTCGATGTGGAGACCGGCCACGAGCTTTGGAAGCAGAACCTGGGCACGGTGCAGAAAGCATCGACGGTGTTTGGGGACGGCAAGATCTATATCGGCAGCGAGAGCGGCAAATTCTTCATCCTGCGTCCGCACGCCGACCGGTGCGAAGTTTTGAGCGAGGTGGAGCTGCCGCTGAGCGATACGGGGCTGGTGTCGCAGAAGATTCCCGAACCCGTGGTAGCCGCGGCGGCGGTGGCGCGTGGGCGAGTCTATTTCGTTTCGAGCGATACGTTGTATGCCATCGGTCCGAAGAAGACGGCGGGGCATCCGTGGACGCCCGTGGTGCAGGCCATGGAGCCGGGGCAGGGCGATCCTGCATGGGTGCAGGTGGAACCGACGGAGTTAGTGCTGAAGCCCGGACAGACGGTCGAACTGCACGCGCGCCTGTTCGACGCCGCCGGCCGTTTTCTGCGCGAAGAGAAGTCGGCTACATGGTCGCTCGACCACCTGAAGGGGACGGTTGCGGACGGCAAGTTCGAAGTGGCGGCCGATCCGGCGGGGCAGGCGGGATTGATCAAAGCCAGTGTGGGAAGCCTGACGGGCGAGGCGCGCGCGCGAGTGATCCCGCCGCTGCCCTGGAACGAAACATTCGACGAGTATCCGGTCGGCAGCCTGCCGCCGCAGTGGGTCAGCGCGCAGGCAGGCCAGTTCCAGGTGGCGGAACTGGATGGCCAGAAGGTGCTCGAAAAGAAACCCACAGACACGCTGTTTAAGCGCATGCGGGTGTTTATGGGACCTTCGGATTGGTCTAACTATACGGTGCAGGCCGACATCCGCATCCCCGAGAAGCGGCGCCAGATGGGCGATGCCGGCATCGTGGCGCAACGCTACACGCTGGTGGCTTTCGGCAACAACCAGCGGCTGGAAATGAACTCGTGGCAGCCGGAAGTGGCACGGGCCGCCGCCGCGCCTTTCGCCTGGAAACCGGATACATGGTATCGCCTGAAGCTGCGCGTGGAGAATACGGCGGACGGCAAAACGCGCATCCGCGGCAAGGCCTGGGCAGTGGCCGACGCCGAGCCGGATGGCTGGCTGATTGACCGCACCGATCCGATTCCGAACAAACAGGGCAGTCCGGGACTCTTCGCCGACGCTCAGTTTGGAGTATATTTCGATAACCTTAAAGTGACCCCAAATCAATGAAACGCGCCATCCTGCTCGCTTTGATCTGCCTCCCGATTTCGCTGTGGCTGTTGTTCGCGTCCGATCCAGGCACGGGAGACTGGCCCATGTGGGGCGGTACGCCCGACCGCAATATGCTGTCGTCGATGAAGGGCATTCCCACGACGTGGGATCTGAAGACCAGGAAGAACGTGAAGTGGATGGCGCAGCTCGGTTCGCAGAGCTACGGCAATCCGGTGGTCGCGGGCGGTCAGGTTTACGCGGGGACGAACAACGAGCTGGTGCGCAATCCCAAGGAACCCGGCGATCGCGGCGTGCTGATGTGCTTCCGCGAATCGGACGGCAAGTTTCTGTGGCAGCAAGCCAACGTGAAGCTGGCCGCCGGGCGTGCGCTCGACTGGCCGTTTCAGGGCGTATGCTCCTCGCCCCTGGTGGAAGGCGACCGGCTGTATTATGTGACCAACCGTTGCGAGGTGATGTGCCTGGATACGCACGGGGACGGCAACGGCGGGGCGAAGGCGATCTGGAAGTTCGACATGATCGAAGAGGTGGGATCGTCGCCGCACAACATGTCGAATTCGTCGCCGGTTTCCTACGGCAACCTGTTGTTCGCGGGCACGGCGAATGGGCAGGACGAGAGCCACGTCCACATTCCTTCGCCGCGCGCGCCATCGATGATCGCGCTGAACAAGAACACCGGCAAGGAGGTTTGGGAAGTAAACAACGTGGGCGAGCGCATCCTGCATGGGCAGTGGTCGTCGCCCGCGGTAGGCAAGATCGGCGATACGGTGCAGGTAGTGATGGGCGAGGGCGATGGCTACGTGCGCGGCTATGAAGCGGAGACCGGCAAGAAGCTGTGGGAGTTCGACATGAACCCCAAGGATTCCGTGTGGCCCAAGACACGCAACGAAGTGATTGCGACGCCGGTGATTTGGGAGAACAAAGTATTCATCGCGAACGGCCAGGACCCGGAGCACGGGGAGGGCGTGGGGCACCTGTATGCCATCGACGCAACGAAGCGCGGCGATATCACGGAGAGCGGGCGGTTGTGGCATTACGACAAAATCCGTCGTTCGATTTCGACGGGCGCGATTTACAACGGACTGCTGTTCTATGCCGATTTCAGCGGCTTCCTGCATTGCCTGGATGTGAACACGGGCAAGCCGTACTGGACGCACGATCTGTTGTCGGCAGTGTGGGGCTCGCCGATGGTGATCAACGGCAAGCTGTACCTGGGCGACGAGGACGGCGACGTGTTGGTGTTCGAGGCGGCCAAGGAGAAGAAGCTGATCTCGACGATGAACATGGGGAGTTCGGTGTATGCGACGGTGGTGCCGGCCAACGGGACGCTGTTTGTGATGAATCGCAACGAGCTGTGGGCGCTAAGCGAGAAGTGAGGGAGAAGGCGGGCGCCAGGGGCCGGGAGCCGGAATGACGGGCTTCTCCTTCGATCTGCGGACGCAGGTCCTGTTCGGCGAGAACCGCTTCGCGGAACTGGGAGCACTGGCGAGAGCATTGGGATTCAGCCGGACGCTGTTGGTTTCAGACCCGGGCCTTCAATGCACCGGCTATCCCGATCAGGCGGCCGCGCTGCTTGCCGGATGCGGCATCGCAGTTTACGCGTTCCACGATTTCTCGCCCAACCCGGATACCGAAATGGTGGAAGCGGGTCGCGTTTTCGCCATGAGTGCGAATGCGCGCGGCATCGATTCGCTGGTCGCGCTGGGTGGCGGCAGCTCGCTCGACTGCGCGAAGGGGATCAACTTCGTCTTCACCAACGGCGGCAACATGCGCGACTATTTGGGTTTTGGCAAAGCCGCGCGGCCGATGCTGCCCATGATCGCCATTCCGACGACGGCCGGCACAGGGAGCGAAGCGCAAAGCTACGCGCTGATCTCGGACGCCGCCACGCACGTGAAGATGGCCTGCGGCGATCCCAAAGCCGCTTTTCGCGCGGCGATCCTGGACGCGGCACTGACGCGCTCGCAACCGCGCGAGGTGACCGCTACGGCGGGATACGACGCCATCTCGCACTCGGTGGAGAGCTATGTGACCACGCGGCGCACGCCGGCCTCGATTGTATTTGCGAGGGAGGCGTGGCAACTGCTGGCGGCGAACTTCGGGCGGGTGCTGCGGGATCCGTACGATTCGGAAGCGCGCGGCGCGATGCTGCTGGGCGCGCACTACGCCGGCATCGCCATCGAGAACTCCATGCTGGGCGCGACGCACGCCTGTGCGAATCCACTGACGGCGCATTATGGCACGACGCACGGGGTGGCGATCGCGGCGCTGCTGCCGCACGTGGTGCGGTGGAACCGGACCGCGGCGGAATCGCTGTATTGCGCGCTGGCGGGCGCGGATCTGGCCGATCGCCTCGCGGAAATGGCCGGCGCCGCGGGCTTGCCGGGCAGATTGCGGGATCTTGGTGTTGCGCAGGACGCGCTGGCGTCGCTGGCTGAAGAGGCCGCCATGCAGTGGACGGGGCGGTTCAATCCACGCCCGTTTGGCGCGGCCGCGGCGCTGGAGGTGTACCAGGCGGCGTATTAGCCGCTCTTTGTGCGTTCTCGTCGTCCTACACCTGCGCACGCAGGCCATCGTTTGCCAGCACCAAATCGATCAATCGCGGGTTTTCGCGGTCCCTGGATGAGCCGAATTCCCGCACGAGTTTGCCGTAGTTGAGCCCGACGACTGCCTTGGCGGCCTCACCGAGAATCCGACTATGAGCTGGCAGCGCAATCGCGAAGGGCCTGAGGAGAAAGAACAGCGCGCTCGCGGCGATCGGCATGCCGATAATCGCGGCCAATATCCACCAACCGCCTCCGCAAAGAATCGGCAGCAGTACGGATGGGACGAAAGAAGTCCAGAGAATTGCGATGCCGAGGTGCCGCGGGTATTCTAAGCCGGGGAGGCGTAAGCCGGCAGTCCAGCTCAATGCGCGCCAGGTTTGGCGCCGGTGAGCTTCGGGGATGACGTATCCGAGGTCGGTCAATGGTGTGATGGAATTCCTCGGCACGTTGAGCACGTCAACCAGCGCTCGTCGCAGTCGCAGAAGGCTACGCTGGTAAAGCAACAAGCCGATGCTCGCTCACCAAGCCGCGACCGCAGCGCATTGCACACATCATCGACGCGGGAGTCATCATCGAGTTCGCCGTCACCAAAGTTCACTGCAAACGAGTTCTCGATAGCTTCCACCAAGGCCTCGACGTCTCCATCCATCACACGACTCACCTCTCGCATGTTACCGCCGAAAAGCAGGCGAAACCAACATCGCATTCCATTACCGCTTATCACGACAGAGGCGAGTTCGTTCGCCGAAGAGCGGGTCTGGAGACCCGCTGCAGGCGTGGACGCCCGCCCCACTCAGGAGGCCGGCCATTTCAGCGTGCCCACAATCTCCTTCACATTCTCAATACCTTGCTCGCGCAGGAAGCGGCCCAACTCGCGCGCCACGCGCACGGGCGAGCGTGGATCCCAAAACGTAGCCGTTCCTACCTCAACGGCGCTGGCGCCAGCCACCAGGAACTCGGCGGCGTCCTCACCGGTGGAGATGCCGCCGAGTCCGACTACCGGGATCTTCACTGCCTGCGCCGCCTGGTATACCAGCCGCAGCGCGATCGGCTTGATGGCCGGTCCGGAGAGCCCGCCGAAGCCGGCTCCTAGGCGGGGACGGCGCGTGCGCGCATCGATGGCCAGCGCCACGAAAGTGTTCACCAGCGAGATGGCATCGGCGCCGCTCTGCTCCGCGGCCCGCGCGAGCGGCTCGATCGAGGCAACGTTCGGCGACAACTTCACGATCAGCGGCCGGCGCGCCACGCGTTTGACGGCGCCGACGACCTCTGCCAGCAGCACCGGATCGCTGGAAAAATAAATGCCACCCTGTTGCGTGTTGGGGCAGGATACGTTGAGTTCGTATCCCGCCAGCCCTTCGGCCGATTCCAGCACACGCACCACTTCCACGTAGTCCGCGGTGGCATAGCCGAACACGTTGGCGAAGACCGCCGTGCGGAAGCGGGCCAGGCGCGGCAGCTTGTCGCGCACGAATGCGCGCACGCCGATGTTCTGCAGACCGATGGAATTCAGCATGCCGGCCTGCGCTTCCCAGATGCGGGGCGGCGAGTTGCCATCCATCGGTTCGCGCGACAGGCCCTTGACCACCAGCCCGCCCAGCGCGTCCAGATCGGCCAGCCGCTCGAATTCAACACCGTAACCGAATGTTCCGGAGGCTGCCAGCACGGGGTTACGGAGCGCGACGCCGCACAAAGAAACGGCTAGACGCGCATCGTGCGGGCTCATTTCGGGCGCTCTTCTTCGCCTTCCGCGTAAGCTTCCGCCAACACTTTGCCGATGGAGGACGAGGGCGCCGCGATGCCGGCGGCGCGGGCTACGGTGGGGGCCAGGTCGACCGCCTCGATGGTCTGCTCGATCAGCTTCCTGCCGAACTGCGGGCCATACAGGAACAACGGCGTGCGCGTATCGTAGTTATACAGCGAGCCGTACGATACGCCGCGGCCCGCGCCAAAATCTTCCACGGCTTCCGGCTCGTAGGAAAGCATCACGTCTCCGGAACGTAATTCGTGAAAACTGTTTTCGAACCTCCGGCGCCACTCGCCGGTGTGCGAGCAATCTCCATCGGCTGTGTAATAACCCGCCACGCCGGGCTGGCGCAGGGCGGTCTCGCCCGCCAGTTTGCGCGCACCGCGCAATGCGGTTTTCTGCTTGAGCAGCGCATCCGCCTTCAGATAAAGGAAGGGATAGACGTACTTGTCCACGTAGGCGTTCTTCACCGCGCCGTTATCGATCCATGTGGAAAGCGTTTTGCCGATGGTGCGCGCGAGGCTCTCGCCGGAGATCGCCTTTTGCGAGCGCAACGCCGGATCCGGTTCGGGCGGCGCGCCATGCGCGGCGGCGAAGATCAGGTTGTAATTGTTCTTCCATGGCGCCTTGTTCAACATTTCCAAAGTGAGCTGAATCTGGGCATCGAGCTGAAGCGCCATCTGGCCCATCAGCGAAGAATCCGATCCCGTTTCGTAGCCCAGCAGGGCCATCGAACCGAGCGACACGAAAACGAAATCGAGCGCCGGGCCCTGGCCCAATTTCTCGAGGACGATCAACGCGCGCAGCAATTCGAACTGCGCCTCCTGGCAGAAGGGCGACGATTGATAGAGCTCGAAGAACTCTTCCGGCCGCTTGGGATCGAAGGTGAGCGTGCGCAGAGGCGGCTGCAATTCGGGGACGGCCCCGACGGCCATCCATCTCTTGTCGTGCAGTTCCTCGACTGGCCGCGCGCGGTTGTAATCGGCCAACCATTCCGGCGCGTTGCCGCGGGTGTTGAACCGGCCCTGCTTGTCCATCCAGAAGACCTGGGCGCGGGAATGGCCCGCCAGCAGCGAGGTAGGCTCTTCATTCAGGCCGAGGCAGAAGATGCGGCTGCGCGGACCGCGAGTGTACTCCTCGAAGTAACCGGCGCGCTCCACCTCGTCGGCCAGAGTACTGGCTTCCAGCATTTCGGCGCGGGCCTTGGCCAACGCGCGGGTTTTGCGGTCATACCACTGGTCGGCGACGATGCCGTGAAGGCTGGGATAGGCGCCGGTGGCCAGCGTGGCCAGACCGGTGGCGGTGAAGCCACTGGCAGCCAAGCGGCAGTCCGGATAATAGACGCCCTTGGCCATCAACTCGCGAAAGCCGCCGGACGACAGGCGATCACCGGCCCGGTCCAGGTAAAGCTGGCGGAACTGCTCCGCAATCAGGAATATGAACAGCTTCGGTGGGGGACGCAGCGCCAGCAGGCGGCGGGGCAGATGGCCTGCCAGCCCGGCCAGGGCGCCCGCGGCAAACCGCCTACGGGAAATGGCCATCGCGTAACAGTTTAGCAATCCTCCCTGAATTATGGTATGGTTTTTCCTTAATACTTTTTCATAAAAAGGAATGGGTGTACCAGCACTCTTAGGGAGAAGCGGGCGATGCAAGAAGAAGATGGAAGCGTCTTAGGCTTGGCAACCATACGGCGGAATCGGGGGATTTCGCTGGAGCAAATCGCGGAATCGACGAAAATCAACATTCGCAGCCTGAAAGCCATTGAGGGCGGCGACTTTAAGAAACTGCCGGGCGGCATTTACAACACCAGCTATATTCGTCAATACGCCAAAGCCATCGACTTCGATGAAGCCGAGCTTTTGGCGTTCTACCGCATCCAGATGGGGGTTGCAACCAGTTCGGACGACGCCAGCAGCAGCCGTTCCGGAAAGGATGTCGTCGGGGGCGGGTTCCGGCCGGCTTCGATAGCAGGGTAATAGCCTTCTCAGCGCAGTGCTGTGAGAAGGTCGCCTGTTTGTCTAGCCAGATCCCAGCGGGCCCGCTCCGCGGAGTACTGTGCGTCGTAGAACGCGATCCATTTGCTGCTCTCGGCGATGCGCGATTCCTCGACCTGGCTCAACGGAACACGGCCCTCCTGGAGCAGGGACAGATTAACGGAAAGCTGTTCGCGCGCGAAGTCCAGATCGAGGCGGGCGACGTCACGGCGCTCCTCGGCCTTGCGCACCTCGCGGTAGCTTTGGTGTGTGTCCGCGGTAATCTGGTTGCGCGTATTGGCCAGTTGGATACGCAGCTTGGAGGCTTCCGCGTCGGCTTCGGCGACTGCCGCGCCGACTCCCGGCCCGGCCAGGAGCGGGAGCTGGAACGAAACGCCGACCTCGGCGTTGTTTGGCTGGTATTTGAGGAAGTAGTTCTGATAATGATTGAAGGTGGCGAACAGACCGTACTGCGCCACCAGGTCGGCATGCGGCAGGCGCGCGGCTTTGGCGGCCCGGCCCTCCAGGCCCTTCGCCGCAATTTGGGATTGCAGGCGGCGCAGTTCGTTACTCGACTGTAACGCGCTCTCCACGGCGGCGGCCTCGGAAGCGGGCATGGGGGGAGCGGGCCGGTCTTCGGCGGCCGGCTGCACGCGGTCGTCAGCGCCGTACCCGAGCACGATGGCCAGCGAGGTTTCGGCGGTTTCGCAATCCGCGTCGAATGAATCGGCGATTTGCCGGGCGCGCGCCAGGTTGAGCGCCGCACGTTTGGATGCCAAGGGCAACTCGCGCCCTTCCTGCACGCGGTTCTCGACGGTAGCCAGCACCTTTAGGGAGCTCTCCACTTCCTTGCGCGCCATCTCGCCGGCGCGCGCGGCGCGTTCGGCGTCGAGAAACAGCGCCGCCGTGCGGAAGGCGACTTCGTCCTTCTTGGCCGCCGACGCGATGGCTGCGCCGCGGGCCTCTTCTTTGGTTTGCGCCACGGTGTAGCTCTGCTGGCGGTTGAACACGGACTCCGCGACGCGCGCTTGCACGATAGACGGCGCCGCGCCGTCGATGCTCATCGGAAATCCGTCGGTGTATGCCAGGCCGCTGCCAATATAGACGTGCGGAGCGAACGGGTCTTTCCGGACGCGCACGGCCTCCTGCGCTTTCACCTCATCAAGGCGGGCCATGGCAATCTCGGGGTTCTGCTGGAGGGCGCGTTCGACCGCCTGCCGCAAAGTCATGGTGTGCACCTCGGCGCGCAGCGCGGCGGCGCAGGACGCCAGTATGAAGATTCTGGTCAAGCAGGACATGCTGGTATTGTCTCAGGAGTGACGGCTGACGGCCGCACTACTTTCGGAAGCGGCGGATCAAAAGCGTGTGGCGATCGGAGCGGTAGAAACCGGTCACGTACGCGGTGGCTTTGCCAGCGGTGGAGAACAAAGCGTGACGCATGCGCAGCACGGGCGCCGGCGTGGATCCCGAGCAACTCCGCGATGCGGGCGCTGGCGGGCGTGGCGTCCACTTCTTCGTCCGCAGATTGCAGTTCGATGCCGTGCTCGCGCTCGAGCGTAGCGAACAGAGAACGGCGTTCCAAGGGCAGGCTGAGCAAGCCCGCGAAATCCTCCGCCGGTAAATAACAGATCTCGGCGGCGAAAGGCGTCTCGCCGGATTGGCGCAGCCGTTCGAGCTTCAGTAGACGGCTGTGCGCCGGAAGCGCGAGACGCGTGGCGGACTCCAACTGGCCTTCCGAGAAAGCCGCGCACAAGATCCGCGAGCGGGCCGGCAAACGCAACTCGCCTTCTTCAATGCACCTTCGTAGGGCCTATCGGGTGCGCCGGTACGCGGACGGGTCCGATTCGGTCTTCTGCAGCATCACTGTTCCGCTCCATACCGCCTCGGGCAAAGATAGCAGGAAACAGCTGGCAGATCGAGAATCCGCATTTATGCGCGCATCAATCCTGCTGTGCGCCGCCGAGCTTCCAAAGAATCTGACGCAACATGCCCAACACCACTGGCGCATCGCGCGCGGTGAGGTTCAACCGACGCACCAAGCGGCGCACTTTGGTCTTAGCGGATACCTCGGTCAGCGGCTGGATGTAACCGCTGCGCTGGAGGGCTTCCACCAACATCGCGGTGATTTGCTCGGTATCGGCCGCGAGGGCTGGCCGCAACTTTTCCGGAGGAACGGCCGCGCGCGAGTCGCGCGCCAATTCGTAAAGGCACACGGCCACGGCCTGGCCCAGATTCATAGAGCGATCCAAGTCGACGGTGGGAATGCGCATCAACCAATGGCAATGGCTCATGTCCTGGTTCGAGAGACCGAACTTCTCCGATCCGAAGAGCAGTGCGATGGGTCCGGCGGATTGGCGCATGAGGCGCGCGCCGTTTTCGAGCCGGCGCAACGGATGCTGCAACTCGCGATGGCCGACCGAAGTAGTTCCAACCACGACCGCGCAGTCGGCCACAGCGGCGGCAACAGTGGTGAATTCTTCAGCGGAAGCCAATAACGGCGCGGCTCCCACGGCGGAGCGCGCTTCGCGGAACGCGACCTCGTAGGGATTGACGACGCGCAGCCGCGTGCATCCGAAGTTGGCCATGGCGCGCGCGGCCGCGCCGATGTTCAACGGGTTTCGCGGCGCGACGAGCACGACGCGCAGCTGCCCGCTCAGAAAAAATTTCGCGGTGGAGAGCTCTCGATGCATTTTTCTCTTGACTTTTTTCTCGAACAACCTTATATATGAATCACATTGCGATTTTCGAATCGCAAAATTTGATGTTTAGGGAGAATCAATCGATGAAAAGCGCAACGAAGAAGGCCGCCCCGAAGAAGAAGGCGCCTGCCAAGAAAAAGAAGTAGCATGGGCGCCCACCGAAGGGCGTGATTCAAGTTTGAACCAACAGGCCCCGATTCGTCGGGGCCTTTTTCATTTTGCAGCATCATCCGCAAGCCTTCTGTAGCAGCGTCCGGAACGTCTCCCCCATCCCGAACAACAGGCTCTTCAATTGCAATCGCCTCCGCAACTCCTCTGCGCCCGTGGAGGCCGCCAGCGCCGCCGCGAATCGATCCGGCTCTCCGGCGGCGAGCAGCGTTTGCGCCAAAGTTTCGAAGCGCAGGGTCTCGAGACCGAGGCGCGCGCCGTGTTCCTCGAGCGCGGTGAACGGCACGTGCGCGGTGATGTCCTGCGCGCCGGGATTGTTTAGCACATCCTCATCCGCCTGGTGCCGGCGGTAGCTCATGAGCGTGCCGCGCGCGAAGCGCACGGACTCGGCGCGCGTGTAGCCGTAGTCGATGGTAAGGACGAATCCGGCCCGCAGCGCGCGTGCGATGCGCGCCATCCAGGCGAGCGCATCCAGGTTCACCTCGAAGAGCGCGCCTTCGGTGGGCGGGGGAAAGTAGCGGCGCAGATAGTCAGCGGCCTCCTCGCGCGCGGGCGGGCCGGCCACCCACACGAAGCGCTCGTCCCATGCGACGCGCATCTCGCGGAAGCTGCCGCCGCTGAAAGTAACCTGCTCTACCGGCAGGGCGTCGAAGAACTCGTTGGCGAACAGCACGCCGCGAAAACTTTCGGGCAGCGCACCATCAGGAGTGAGATCCACCGGTATGTAGCGCCATTCGGAGAATGCCGCGGCCATCTCGCGTCTGCCGGCGCCCAACTCGACGACGGTGAAGTCCGGCGGCGCGCCCATGGTGTGGTGGAGCGAACGTATGCGCGCGGCGATCAGGATGCCGAACACAGGCTGGATCTGTTCGGCGGTATAGAAGTCGCCCTGCCGGCCGAAGGGGTCGCGCGCGCGCCGGTAATATCCGTGGACCGGATCGTAGAGCGCGGCTTGCATGAAGCGGCGGAACGAAATCGGGCCAGTGCGGCGGATCTCGTCGCGCAAGATTTCGGTAAGCGGGCTCACGGCTCGACGACCCGGGTCTGCGGCGTGCGGATGAACATCTCGATCAGGTAATCGTGCAGACAATCGTAGAGGTAGCGCTGCAAGGTCCAGGGAAACTGCGGATGCTCGATATCCCGCGGATGCAGCGGCGCATAGTAAGTGTGCAGGCCCAGGCCGCGATCCTTCAGCTGGATGACCAGCTCGATGGAGCCGTTGTGCTCACGCGCCGAAAAATCCACCAGGGCATGCTCGTAGCGCCGCAGCTCGGCTTCGACCTTTTCGAGCGGACTCTCCGGCGGACGCGGGGGGCTCACGCATTTATGCTAGCGTGAAAAAACACGGCATGTCTCTACCCGCCACCGTCCGGGTCAAGCTCAGCTCGGAAGCCGCCGAGGGAATTTCCATCACGCGCGTGGTGGTGCAGGACCTACCGTTGCGCGATCTGGTGGAGAATATGCTGGGCATCACGGGCAAGAACGAGGCGCGCGTCCGCGAGCTGCTGCTGCGCGGCACGCTGGTGAGCGGCGCTTCGCGCTTCCGGTGGACCGGATGGGAGGCGGAGCTGGACGCCCTGCGGGAACTGTTGGCGACTTTCCCGGGCGACGATCCGATGCGGCCATTTGCCTCGGCGCGGTGTGTGCGCGCGGTGCTGCGCGGGGGACGCCAGGCCATCCAGATTCCGCTGGAGGCGGGCGCGCGCAAGCCGCTGCTACTGAAGCAATGGCAGCGGAAGGCCAGCTTCTGGGATGTGCTGATGGATTTGGCAGCGGCGAGTGAGGCGCAGTACCTCCACTATTCATATAAGGATCGCGCCGACTGCTACCGCCTGGATATGCCGCTGGCCGCTGCGGAGAAGTTGCGCGCCGCCAGCGAGGCGGTGAAGTACAGCAGCTTGCGGGAGCAGATCCGGTCAGCGGGATTTGTGTGGGCGGAGTTGTACGTGGCGCGGTGAGGGCCGTCAGCTAAAATGCCCGGCTTCCGCCCGGCTGTATTCCTGTATCCGGTCCTTGCCGCCGCTCTTTGCCCGATACATGGCGCGATCCGCCATCTTCGTGAGCCCCTCCGGGGTGGTGTCGTCGTCGGGGAAAAACGCAATTCCAATGCTGGCCGAGGGGAGCGGCCCCGCGCCATCGAGAAAGGGCGTAGCGCGGATCGCATCGAGCAGTTTTTCTCCAATTTGCTCCGCCTCCGACCGGAGGTGCAGGCCCGAAGCGATGGCGATGAACTCATCGCCACCCCATCGCGCCACGATGTCGGTCCTCCGCAGCGCCGCTTGCAGACTGGCGGCTACACGCTGGAGACAGACATCGCCCGCCTTGTGACCATACTCGTCGTTAATCTGCTTAAACCCGTCGAGATCGACAAAGATCACGGCGACCATGGTCCCGTCTTCGCGAGCATTGGCAATAGCGCTCTCCAGTCCGGCTTCCAGCATATTCCGATTCGGCAATCCTGTAAGAGCGTCGTACTGCGAACGATATGAGAGCCGTTCGTACAGCTCCCAATGCGCAACGGCCAGCACCACCAGATTGCACACCACATCCAAAACGCCCTCCGGATCGTCTATCCGGAAGCGCGATGCGGGCGTAACTCCGAGCGATCCGATGTACCGGTTGTCAGCCGTGCGGATCTGACGGCGCCAGCGGTATGGCATCCCCTCGCCGGAATTGTGCGAAGCGGCGTCAGTGCGGATGGGAAACAGCTCGATGCGGTGCTCGGAAGCCGGGAACTGGTGTTCGATCAGGTTCTCCACGGCCGGCAGGATGGTGTCGAGCGACGCGAACCGGTTCATTAGTTCAAGGACCTGGTTACGATCATGTTGTAACGCCGCGGCACCGCGGATCTGGGCCCTCTGCACTGCGTTTCGCTTTCGCAGAACGGACACCCAGCCAAAGATCCACAACAAGAGCCCGGCAGTTCCAGCGAGCACGAACAGAAGGTGGCGGACGCTCCACCAGGCCGGCGACGAAATTACTGCGACGTCGCCGGGCGACCGCAGGATCATCCGGAATGCCACCGGAGCCAGCCAGACCCCGCCGGACCGTAACATGCAAATGCCCGTAAGCCGCACCGTGCTCCCGACGGGCACCGCTGGGAGCCTGGCGCGATTCGCGGATTTCGCATAGCTCGCCTCGAAGAGATGCGACCCGGTGGAAAGGCCCCACGTCTGCTGGCGCGAGTCTTCGTCGATCTGGAGAAGCCGCGCGTCCACCGAGACCAGGGCGTAGGCCAGCTTTCCCAGCAGAGCCGGATCCCCGTCGATGTGGACCGGTGATACCAGGGACCCCATGCGGGAACCCATTTGGACGACGCGGAACCGCGCATCCTCAAGCACGGGGGCGAATTCTCCCTCCACCGGAAACCCGACCAGCTCGACAACATCGCCCACCTTTGCGCCGGTTTCCCGAATCGAGTGGCTGAGCAGGGCGTTTCTCCCGTTCTGGATCACGAGGCGGCCAGGTTCGAAAAGAGTCACGGTGCCGGCGACTCGAATGCGGCTGTCCACTTCACTTTCCGCGCGAAACCTGAGTAGCCTTCCGATCGGCAGCATAGGCGCGTCAAACGGACTGCGCAACGACAGCTTAACGATGGCGACTTGGCGATAGCTCGGAATCCACAGCAACGGGCCGTTGAACTGCAGCCGGTCGTTGAAGTACGCTCCCGCAACCGCCGATACCCGGATCTTGGAATCGATCAGGTCTTCGGGTTTTAGACCGCCATACTGCAGGAGGTGAGCGTCGACGCTTCCCTCGCGTGTCGAGATGCTCATGCGCATTACGTAGCCGGCAGGGGCCGCGAACAATGACGCCGAGCGCACGGTCCCGGTGAGGGAGACGAAGTTGCAGTCCTCAAACCCACGCGCGATGGCATAGAAACTAACTTGCCTGGGTTTTGGCAGCGGCGCCTTTCCTAACTCGCGGACAGTTGCCTGCACCACGATCGCGGTGAAATCAGGCTTGGTGGCTCCCTGGACCTCGACGCGGGAACCCACGCCGATAGGCAGATCGCGGGTGGTTTCGACAAAGATCCCGGCGGTCTCGTCCTGAACGAACAGGACGCGATCGTGGGGGTCGTAATAAGTGACCGTCGCCACCAGTTTCACCGGCAGATGCTTGCCGGCTTCGCTTACGCTGAGCGCCCGTACCTGGGCGGCGGTTCGGAGTAACGGCGGGCCGGCCCCCTGGAGAGGGCCGAGAGCGATTAAGACGGCCAGCAGGAGAGAGACAAGCATGGCCGCTTGCCGCCTTCCGGCGTTCGGCTGCCGGCCGGAACCAAGCACTGCCGCTCTCCGCTCAGCAAACCAGAACTCCTTCACACTAGTGCTGATCGGCGGACCGGGGCTCGGACTTTAGGGCACGGCGAACGGCATCCTCACGCGAATTGAGGACGCGAGGCCATCCACATTCCGCGGGCGAGCGAGAAGCGGCACCGCCCATACATATAAGGATCGTGCCGATTGACGCGCGGCCTTTCCACGGCGGCCGCAAGCGATCCACGCTCAAAGCCGATCCTTAATAATTCTCCAACGCCGTGCGCCCGAGTTGGCTTCGCGTGCGCACCAGCTCTTCAAACACGTGCCGCAGCGCCTGCCGTTCCCGATTGAGCGAGGTAGTGCAGTATTCGAGCATACGGCAGCAGATCCGGTCGGCGGGGTTTGTGTGGGCGCAGTTGTATGTGGAGCGGTGAGGGGCAACCACACCTCGACTCGCTATCCCATTTATGATGGGTAGGGGAAGGGCGCAGGAACAATGAGGACATTCACCGCCGTGATTGAAAAATGTCCGGACACGGGCCTATACGTGGGCCACGTGCCCGGTTTCCCTGGGGCCACAGCCAAGGTGAGACCCTGGACGCGCTACATCGAAATCTTCAGAAGGTTATTGGCATGCTTTTGGAAGATGGTGAACCGCCGCTGGATGCGCAGTACGTCGGAACGCAGACGGTGACTGTTCCTTGAGATGGGGCATCTTCCGGTTCTCAAGCCGCGAGAGGTGATCGCGACCCTGGCAAAATTGGGATTTGCGGAGGTTGGCCACCGCGGCGGATTGCGAAGGACATTGGCTTGACTGCACCCGATCGGACTAAAGCCGGGGGATGGGCATGAGAAGGCGTAGTATGCCGAGGCCAGGTACAAAGACTCCGACGCCCCTAGACCGCGCTAGCGCCCCCGCGCGAGCCAGGCTACCTGCCGGGAAATTGCGAGGGGCAGCTCTTCGCTCAAAGCTGATCCTTGTAATTCTCCAGCGCCGTCCGCACGAGCTGGCTCCGAGTGCGCACGCCGGTCTTCGAAAACAACTGCTGCAAGGTGGCTTTCACGGAGCTTTCGGAAACCTGCAAGAGTTCGGCGATCTCCTTGTTGGCCAGCCCTTCGAACACGTGGCGCAGCACCTGGCGTTCCCGATCGGTCAGCTTCTTGCGTTGATACTCCGGCGCCGGCGCGGCGATTCCCGCCAGGACGGACCTCAGGTAACCCGGCTCAAAATAGTCCTTGCCGCCGCTGACGTCGCGGATGCTCTGGGCCAGGGCGGCGGGCGAACAGTGTTTCCTCAGGATGCCGGCGATGCCCTGGCGGATCATCTCGGCGGCTTCCAGTTCGCTGACGCCGGCGGTCACCACCAGCACCCTGCCGGTAAATCCCACGCTTTGCGCTTTGGCCAGGAAGTCCATGCCGGTGCCGTCGCCCAAATCGTAGTCGAGCAGCACCACGTCTACAGGCGTCTTGGCCACCAGGCGCAGCGCTTCGCCGGCCGACGCGCAGTGTCCGGCGATTTCGAAGCCGGGCTCGGCCGCCAACAGCCGCGCCACGCTCTCGCGAAACAGCGTATGGTCGTCCACCACCAGGATGCGAATGCGGCCAGTTGTTTCCATGTCGGCTCCGGCGTCAGGTCTCGGCATTATGCCTCCGTGAGCGGCGCGAGCACCACTGCAAAGCAACAGCCCGCGGCACGCGCCTCATAACGCAGCTCGCCGCGGAAGCTGCGCACGATGGCGCGCGATACGTAGAGTCCCAGACCCGCGCCGTCTGCGCCGGGCTGAAATGGCCGGAACAACTGTTCCGGAAAAGGGACGCCCACGCCGGTATCTTCGAACCTGATGACCACGGAGTCTTCCTCCGCGCTGGCGGCGATGGTCAGATCTCTGCGCGGGCGGGTCCCGATAGCCCGCTGACTGTTCCGCGCCAGATTGAGGAAAACCTGGAGCAGCCCATACGAATCCGCCCAGACTAAGGGCAGGCTGCTGGCGATTTGCCAGTGCACAGCCATATCCGCCTCCCGGAAGGAGGGCTCGATCAAGACGCGCAGCTCATCCAATACCTCAATCACATCCACCGCGATGCCTTGATCCTCCGGGGAAGCCTGCAGCTCGAGCGACGCGATCTTTTCCAGACCTTGGATCAGCGTTTGCAGCGCCTCGAAATCCTGGTTGCCTGCCAGCCCTGCGACACGCGCCAGATTCCTCCCCACCGCCGAGACCGCGCCGCACAGATTGCGAATCTCGTGCGACATGGCGCTCATCAGAATGCGGGTGTTCTTCAGCAAGTGATTGAGGCTCAGGTCTTCGCGGTCGCGCAGATCTTCGGAAAGATCCACGATGATGGCCGCCAGCTTGGGCCCGGAGAGCGTTTTGTAGGTGGAAAACCAGATGGCCGCCAGGAAGACTTCGCCGTCCCCCCGCTGCCCCTTGCACTGCATGGTCGTGCGGAAGGACTGTGAGCGGTGGCCGCGCGCCACCGATTCGAGCGCGGGCAGATAGTTGCGGATGGGCTCGCCTTCCAGGGATCGGCCAGTGGCCAGCAATTGCCCTGCGGCATTGTTGGCGAGGTCGATGGAACCCGAGGAATCCACCGTAACGATAGCGGCGGGGCTCGACTCGATCAGAATCCGAATCTGCTGTTCGGCGTCTTCGCGGTGGCGGATCTGTTCGGTGAGCTGCTGCAAGTGCTCGACAACCAATTGGCGCTTGTGCACCAGTTCGGAAACGAACAGGCCGGTGCCGGTAAAGGCGACGCTCATCATGGCCATGCGAGTGGCGGCGTCGGCCTGCGGAAACGGACTGAACAATTCCCCGAGCACAGCGCAGCAGACGCCCAAGGCGCCGATCTGCCAGCGGGACAGAAAACCGCCGGCCAGCATGATAGGGAACAGGTACAGGAAGTTCAGCGAGAAATTCGGCTTGATAACCCAGTCCACCGACGCGACGACGGCGACCAGCGTGGCAGCGGCGGCGAGCGCGCGCGCACGATTCTGCGGCGAATAGAGCAGGGCGATGTCCGGCATGTTCGCGGAGTTACCGGCGGCATCTATTATTATGGGCTATCCCGGCGCGGCGCTTCTACCTTCAGTGGCAAAATGAAGATACGTGCACAAACGCCTGCCATTCGCGCTGGGCTGCTATGCGGTGCTGGCCCTGTTGGCCTGGATCACGCTGGGCAGCGCCGGGTTTTACGTTGGCGGCAGGCTGGTCGAGATGCGCACGGCCGTCTGCATTCTGCTTGGCGGGCTGACTCTCAAAACCCTGATCGCCTATAAAGCCGGCTGGTAGGCCTACGTAGGTTATTGGCGGAAAAGAGCGGGTCCGGAGACCCGCTGCAGGCGTGGGCGCCCGCCCCACGTGCCTGGAGGTCTGCCCCACAACGGGCCCCGTATTGAAACGTCAGATCCGAATTGAACCGCCTTATCCTTTCCACGAGGCGAAAACCTATTGAAACTAAGGCCTTTTCCCGATATTGGACTCTGGTTATCGCGTTGCATTCTATTGAATCGCCGGAAGGAATCCGGTGAGAGCAAACAAGGAGAACGAAATGGGACGCGCAAAGGTTACGGTACGGCAGAAGGAGTCAACCGCGAGAGCGGCGCGGGATCAGGTCGTTCTCGAGAATCTGTCGCTGGTAAAAGCCATCGCCATCCGCGTCCATGAGAGCCTGCCGGTGCACGTAGATCTGGACGACCTCGTACATGCCGGCGTGCTGGGGCTGTTCGACGCCGCATCGAAATATAATCCGGACAAGCAAGTTGTCTTTCAGAGCTACGCCAAGCACCGCGTGAAGGGCGCCATTCTGGACAGTCTACGCCAACTCGACTGGGCCTCGCGCGATCTGCGCAAGAGGCAGAAGCAACTGGATTCGGTGACCCACGATTTGATGACCCGCCTGGGACGCACGCCGACCGAGGCGGAAATCGCCGAAACGGTGGGGCTGGGGATCGACCGCTGGCGCCGGGTGGCGCTGGAACTGAAGAATCTCGGCCTGGTGTCGGCTTCATCCCTGCGGCCGGATCCGGACAATAGCGCGCCCATCGAATTCCCCGCCGCGCCGGATTTGCAGCCGGATAATATCTGCGCCCGGCGGCAAATGCGTTCCGCTTTAACGGGTGCTATGAAATGCCTGCCGGAACGCTACCAGAAGGTTGTGCTCCTTTATTACACCGACGAGATGACGATGAAAGAGATCGGCCACGTGCTGGGCGTGAACGAAAGCCGGGTATCGCAAATTCACAAAATCGCGCTGGAGAAGATGGCCACAAACCTCCGCTCGGCGGGCATTGAATCGGCGGCCGCGTTTTAGGTCTGCTGGCTTAGGGCACCCGCGCGTGGTAACCTTTCCACATGCTGGGATCGAGAATCGCACCCCTCCTCTGCTTCTTCTTGGGTACCCTCGCCTGGGCCGCCGACTGGCCGCAGTGGCGCGGACCGAACCGCGATGGGATCTCTGCGGAGACTGGACTGCTTGATTCCTGGCCCAAGGGCGGACCGCCGCTGGTCTGGAAGATAAACGGACTGGGCGAAGGCTACTCGTCCGCCTCAATTTCGAGCGGCCGCCTATTCATTCAAGGACAGCAAGGCGACGAAGAGTACGTGCTGGCGTTCGACGCCAACACGGGCAAGCCATTGTGGCGGTCGCATACCGGCATCCCGTTTAACGAATCGCGCGGACATGGGCCGCGCAGCACGCCCACCGTGGATGGAGACCGCGTTTATGCTTTGGCGGCCGACGGCATGCTGGTGTGCCTGGAGGCGCCCACGGGCAAACGCATCTGGGGCTTCAACATCGTGGACCATTTCCATGGCCAGGTTCCGCACTGGGGGATCAGCGAATCGCCGCTGGTGGATGGAGATCGCGTGATCGTGACGCCGGGGGGTCCCGGCGCCGCCGTAGTGGCTCTGGACAAGATGAGCGGCAAGCTGCTGTGGCAGTCGCAGAGCGATTCGGCCGCCTATTCGTCGCCCATAGTTTACGACGCGGGAGGCTCCCGGAGGGTAGTGGTTTTCACGGCCGATGCGGCCATGGGGTTGGACCTGGCAAGCGGAAAGCTGCAGTGGAAATACGAACGGGTGGCCAATGGCACGGCCAACATCGCCACGCCGATCGTGCATGGCGGCGAGATTTTCCTCTCGTCGAACTACGGTACCGGCTGTGCGCTGCTGAAGCCCGGCGCCGGCAGCGACGCTGCAGAGGTGTATTTCAACCGCAACATGCAGAACCATTACAGCACTTCGGTGCTGGTCGGCGATTACCTGTACGGATTTTCCAGCAGCATTCTGACGGCGATGAAGTTCGAGACCGGCGATGTGGCGTGGCGCGACCGCAGCGTCGGCAAAGGCTCGCTGATTTACGCGGACCGGCACTTGTATGCGCTGGGTGAAGAGGGCGTGGTGGGCCTGGTGGACGCCGATCCGGCGGGCTATCACGAGATATCGCGATTCGAGATTTCCAAGGGCGCTTATCCGACGTGGAGCCAGCCGGTGATTGCGAATGGGAAGCTCTATTTGCGGGAACAGGACAATCTGTATTGCTACAACGTAAAGAAGTGAAGGTAGGTATCGAGACGAGTCTCGACACGGCAGGCAAATGTGCGTGCGCCACGGTACTGCTCCTGCTCTGCGCGGGTACGGCTGCGGCGGAGGACGGATGGCCTCAGTTCCGGGGGCCGGCGGCGGGGGTGGCGGATGACGCGGCGCTTCCCGAAAGCTGGAGCGCGACCTCTAACGTAACGTGGAAGCTGGGTATTCCGGGCCGCGGCTGGTCGTCGCCGGTGGTTGCGGGCGACCGCATCTTTCTTACATCGGTGATCGCGACCGGCGCTGAAGAGGCTCCCAGGAAAGGCCTGTACTTCGGCGGCAACCGCGATGCGCCGCCGCCCGACGAGCACCGCTGGATGGTCTACTGTGTGGACTGGAAGACGGGCAAGCTGCTTTGGGAACGCGAAGTGCATCGCGGGAAGGCGCCGGCGCGGCATCTGAAGAACAGCTATGCTTCCGAGACGCCGGTGACCGATGGCGAACGTGTTTACGCCTATTTCGGCAGTGTGGGCGTTTTCTGCCTGGACCGTGACGGCAATCCGGTCTGGTCGCAACCGCTGGGACCGTTTCGCATGCGCTATGGCTGGGGCGCGGCGTCGTCGCCCGTGCTGCATCAGGGGCGGCTCTACATCGTCAACGACAACGAAGAGCAATCCTTCCTGGAAGCCCTGGACGCCAAGACCGGCAAACAGATCTGGCGTGTGGCGCGCGACGAGGGCAGTAACTGGGCCACGCCGTTCATATGGGAGAGCGGCAAGCGCACCGAGATCGTAACGGCCGGCACCCGGCGCGTGCGTGCCTACGATCTGGATGGCAAGCTGCTCTGGGAGATGGGCGGCATGTCGTCGATCGCCATTCCCACGCCGTTCGCGAAATTCGGCCTGCTGTACGTTACTTCGGGCTACGTGGGCGATCAGGTGCGGCCGGTATACGCCGTGCGGCCGGGCGCGTCGGGCGACATCAGCCTGAAGGGCGACGAAACCAGCAACGAATTCGTGGCGTGGTATGAGCGCCAGGGCGGTCCCTACAATCCGTCGCCGCTGGTTTACGGCGATTATTATTACACCCTGATGGACTTCGGCTTCCTCACCTGCCGCGACGCGCGCACCGGAAAAGAGATCTACGGCAAGCAGCGCATCAACGCCGAGGGCGCGGCCTTCACCGCGTCGCCCTGGGCTTACAACGGTAAGATCTTCGCGCTCAGTGAGGATGGCGACACCTACGTGATCCAGGCGGGACCCGAATTCAAAGTGCTGGGCAAGAATTCGCTGGACGAAATGTGCCTGGCCACGCCCGCCGTGTACCGGTCGAGCCTGCTGGTGCGCACGGCATCGAAACTTTACCGGATCGAGAGAGCCAAGTAGCCATGCGGTTGGCGGCGGCAATTCTCCTTGCTGGATGCTTGCATGCGGCGGACGAGTGGCCGCAGTTTCGCGGCAATCCGGAATTGACGGGCGTGGCCACCGGCGCGGTTCCCGGCACGCTAAAGCTGCTTTGGACCTTCGAGGCTGGAGAGGGGATCCAATCGTCCGCAGCTATCGCCGATGGCGCCGTTTACGTTGGGGTGGAATCCGCCGATCTGCTGGCCATCGACCTGGCCACCGGCAAACTGCGCTGGAAGTATCGCGCCAAGGATGGCATCGACGAATCGTCGCCTCTGGTGCACGATGGCGTGGTCTATGTGGGCGACATCGCGGGCACGCTGCACGCGGTGCGCGCGGCGGATGGCAAAGGGCTGTGGACCTTCAAGACCGACAGCGAGATCCGCTCTTCGCCGGTAATTGCCGGCGACCGGTTGTTCATTGGATCGTACGACGGCAACCTGTACTGCCTCGCGGTGAAGGATGGCAAGGTGCTCTGGAAGTTCACTACCAGCAGCTACGTGCACGCCACGCCGGCTATAGCCGGAGGTCTGGTTTTCATCGCCGGCTGCGACGAAATCTTTCGCGGCCTGCGGATCGCGGACGGCAAGGAGATGTTCGAATTCAGCTCCGGCGGGTACACCGGCGCGTCGCCCGCGATGCTCGGCCAGTGGGCATATTTCGGAACGTTCAACAACGACGTGGTGGGCGCGGATCTGAGCCGCAAGCGGGTCGCCTGGCGTTACGAAAATCCGGCGCGGCAATTTCCGTTCTACTCTTCGGCGGCCGTAACGGGCGACCGCGTGGTGGTCGGCGGGCGCGACAAGGTGGTGCATTGCCTCAACGCCAAGACCGGCAAGGCGATCTGGACGTTCGCGACGCGCGCACGCGTAGACTCGTCGCCGGCCATCTCGGGCGGCCGCGTTTACGTGGGGTCCAACGACGGCCGCTTTTATGTGCTTGACCTTGCTACGGGCAAAAAGGTATGGGAGTTCGAGGCCGGCGCGCCACTTTCCGCTTCGCCCGCAATTGCCGGAGGGCGCATTGTGATCGGCTCGCAGGATGGCAAGCTGTACTGTTTCGGAGGGTGACCGCATGAGGAAACCCGCAAAAGAGGACAGCCGCCTGACCCGGCTCACGACGATCTGTCTGGCGCTGCCGGAGGCCACCACGTATCGAAAGGCGTCGCACGCGGGATTTCTAGTCCGGAAGAGGACCTTCGCATATTTCCTGAACGACCATCACGGCGATGACATAACAGCCGTCACCTGCAAGGTTTTTCCGGGCGATAACAAGGCGCTGGCCGCCGCGCAACCCGATCGGTTCTATCTGCCCGCATATCTTGCCCCCAGCGGCTGGGTGGCGCTGCGTCTGGATATGGGTGAGGTGGACTGGGACGAAGTATCCGAACTGGTGGCCTGCAGTTACCGGTTGGTGGCGCCCAAGCGGCTGGCGGCGAAGGTGAAGATCGCGCCGTGACGCCACAACTGGAGACGCCGCGTTTGTGGTTGCGCCCGTTGGAATTGGCCGACGCCGAGCAAGCGCAATTGCTGTTTCCGCAATGGGAAGTGGTGCGGTATCTGGCGAATCAGGTCGCATGGCCGTTTCCGTCCGATGGAGTTCACGCCTACTATCGCGATGTAGCGCTGCCGGCGGCGGAGCGCGGAGACGCGTGGCACTGGACGTTGCGCTTGAAAAGCGACCCCGATCGCCTGATCGGTTGCATCAGCCTGATGAAGGGCCGTGAGATCAACCGCGGATTCTGGCTGGGCTTGCCGTGGCACGGGCAGGGCCTGATGAGCGAGGCCTGTGAGGCGGTCACCGATTATTGCTTCGAGACGCTGGGCTTTTCGTTGCTGCGTGCTCCAAAAGCGGCGGCGAACGCGGCCTCGCGGCGCATTTCGGAGAAGCAGGGCATGCGCGTTGTGGAAACCAAAGAGAGCGATTATGTGTCGGGGCGCCTGCTCACCGAAGTATGGGAGATTACGTCGGAAGAATGGAGGGCGCGCAAGGCGGCGCAAATCGGGTGAGGGCTTTTCCGAGGGAACGCTTCGTTTCGGATGTGGCGCTGATACCGGCAATGGTCTCGGAGTACGCCAGTGCCGCGGGCGATACCAATCCTGTTCACCACGACGCCGACTTTGCGGCGGCTACGCGGTACGGCCGGCCCATTGCCAGTGGAACGTTCACCACGGCGCTGCTGCTGGGATTGACGGCCTCGCACTACTCCAAGTGCGCAGCTATGGTGGGACAGTTCTGGGTGCGCTTCCGGCGGCCGATTTACGCCGACGAGACGATTCGCCTGGAGTGGCTGGTGGTGAAGGTGACTCCGAGTGTGAAGCTCGGTGGAGATGTGGAAGCCGCTACCGCCATCCTGAACCGCATGGCGATCACCAAAGCTCGTATGAATCTCAGCCAACTGGCCAGGCGTGCGCACCTCAACAATGAGTACTTTATCCTGGAAAAAGACGGCATTCCCGTACCAGGCCTGCCGAAGCGCTGCTGCACGAGTTGTCGGCCGGCTCTGCAATACCATTGCGCCGCCAACGCAAATAACCGTGGAGTTCCTGGTCCTCACAGCCAGCCGCTTCGATCGCGAGTTGAAAAAGCTGGCGCCCATCATCCGGGGCTGCCGGAGCATTATAAGGGGATCGTGGGGACTCTTAAGCCGGATCCCTATAATCGCAGCCGCGAGCATCTCATTAAGAAGCTTCGGGGCGTGCAGGCCGATGACGGCCAGTACCGTATCCGGTCCGGCCGATTTTGCGTTACATCGCGTTACATTGCACTACATTGCGTTAGATTGGAGTGCGCCCCTCTTTTAGACACGCCCGAAAATGCAACACCCGCTGTTCACCCCATTCGTGTTGCGTCCGGTTGCATCTGGTTGCGGCGGAGTTCTCAATAGGTTTAGGCCGCCGCGGGTAATCGCCGGCGGAACTTGGCTTCCGTATTGCGCTTTTATTGAAAAGGGCGAATTGGCTTCGTTTCGTCATTCTGATTTGGGTTCGAGCCGGATCCGGGGCCGCGGCGAGCTCTGGGGGCATCGCCGGATATGCCCGCAAGGATCCGCCGATGTGAGAGACGCGCTGGTCTACGGCCACTGTTTTGCTCACCCGACGTCACAGTAGCACGGCGGCGGGAGGGTTTGAGGGGATCAGTTGGCAGTTTGGGTTTGCTTTCAGTGATATGTGGGCAGACGCAAGCGCGTGATCGCAATGACCTGTAGCAACCAACGGGCATGAAAAAAAGACGCGCTGGCGCGCTTTGGGCGGCCTGCGAGGCCGCCCGCAGGCTGAGAGCCTGCCCCACCTATGGGCGACTTGCCATTATTGGGGCGGGACAGCAATCTTCCGCGCACACATCGGGACCGGGACCGAATTCGCCCAGCGCGCGCCTTGGAGCGTCTCCAACCCGCTCCAGGACAAGCTCGCGGATCATGGCGGCGAAGCGCGGATCGGCGCCCACGGTTTCGGCGCGGACCATATTCAAGCCAAGCCGATCGCACAACTGGCGGGCTTCAGTATCCAGATCGTACACCACTTCCATATGGCCGGAAATGAATCCGATTGGCGCCAGGACCACGTCGCGCGCAGAGCCGGAGGCGGCCAGCTCGCGAAGATATTCCAGAACATCGGGACCCAGCCAGGGCTGGCCCGGCGATCCGCTGCGGCTCTGATAGACGAGGCGGTATGGCGGAATGCTCAGGCGTTCGGCGACTAGCCGGCAGGCTTCTTCCACTTGTTGCACGTAGCGGCTGGTTTCCGCCATGGCGACGGGCACGCTGTGCGCGGTGAAGGCCAGCGCCGCCGCTTGGCGCCGTTCCGGAGCGATGGCCTGCAGCGCCGCGCGCACGCGCTCCGCCACTGGCTCGATGAACCCGGGGTGGTTGTAGAACACGCGCAGCTTGAGCACTTCCGGCGCGCCGGGACCCACGGCGGCCCGCGCGCGCGCCAGATCTTCCAGGTATTGCCGGCAACCGGAATAGGAACTGTAGGCCGAGGTGACAAAGGCGAAGGCGCGCCGCACGCCATCCATGGTCATCTGCCGCAGTGTTTCCGGCAGCAGCGGATGCCAGTTGCGGTTGCCCCAATAGACCGGCAAATCCGGACCCTCGGCGGCGAGCACCTTGCGCAGGGCTGCCAGAAGCGCACGGTTTTGATCGTTGATGGGGCTGCGGCCGCCGAAGTGACGGTAGTGCTCCGCCACTTCCAGCATGCGCTCGCGGGGCACGTTGCGCCCGCGGAGAACGTTTTCCAGAAACGGTATCACTTCATCGGGCCGGTCGGGACCGCCGAAGGACACCAGCAGGATGGCGTCAGTGGGGTTAGTCTGCATTTCTCACATGTGGCCCGAGGACGTGGCATACGCACTCGTGCGCGCCGTGTCGAGACCCGTCTCGACACCCTTCTGGCGCCAAAAAGCGCGGGCTACGAGCCTGCCCCACATAAGGTATCCATAGCTTGGGCCATGGTTTCGTGCGTGCGCCACTGTCTGGAGTATAACGCAGCTCAGTCACGGGTGCGCTGTGCGCAGATACTTGTCGAACCAGGCGATGGAGCGCTGCAGCGAATCCACCTGGTTCTCGCGCTTGGCAAAGCCGTGGCCCTCGCCGGGATAATAGTGCGCGTCCACGATCTTGCCATATTTGCGCAAGGTGTCGACCACCTGATCGGCCTCTTCCTTAGGGTCGCGAATGTCGTTCTCGCCCTGCAGCACCAGCAGGGGCGCCTTGGCGTTCCGGAAATACCTGATGGGAGAAGCGTCCTCGTACACTTTGCGGTCTTTCACCGGATCGCCAAGGATGGACTGATCGTACTGCTGCAGTTCCGGGCTTTCGTGTTGCTGTTCGGTGAGCCAGTCGGCGATTCCGAAAAGCTCGACGGCAGCGGCCCAAACATCGGGCGTTTTGCCGATGGCCATCATGGCCATGTATCCGCCGTAAGATCCGCCGATCATGCCGATCTTCTTTTCGTTGACGTAACCGGTGGCCACCAAGAACTTCGCCGCGTAGACTTCGTCCTGCAAATCGCCGCCGCCCAGGTCCTGATTGTTGGCCTTCTGGAAAGGCATGCCGTATCCGGTCGAGCCGCGGACATTTGGCGCGATCGCAACATAGCCGCGCGAGGCGAGAGCTTCAGCGGTGCGGTTGAAGTTATCGAGCGTCTGTCCGGTAGGTCCGCCATGCGGCAGCACGATTCCGGGACTGGCGCCATCGCGCTCGAGGTTGAACGGCACCCAAAGAAACGCGCTGACGATGCGGCCATCGAACGACGGGTAGTGGACCAGGCGCGATGCGGGCAGATTCGCGGAATCGAGGCCGGCGAGGGCGGAGAAGGTGAGCTGGGTGGCGCGGCGGGACGCGAAGTCATAGACCCACAGATCGGCGGGACGATTGGAGCTTTGGTGCGAGATCAGCAATCGGTCGCCGGTAGGTGAGAATGCGGTGGGGTTGCCGCTGGGGCTGGTCAGTCCTTCGGGGAAATTCAGGGCTTCGGAGCGGTTGGAGCCGCGCTCGGCGATGTAGGTCCTGGTGCGGCCGTCTTCATTGACGATATAGGTGAAACGGTTGCCCTTGGGGGCAAAGCCGCCCGGCGCGGCATCCCACTGGGTGTCCGTCACCCAGGTCAGCTTGCGGGTGACGGCATCGAGCAGGGCGACGTTGGAGTAACCGCCTTTTTGGTTCGAGCGGATGAGCAGCGTTCGCCCGCCGGCGGAAACGGAGGACGCCTGATAGATCGTATCGCCGGTGTGCGGCGTGAGGTTTTCGAGCGTTCCGGTCTTGAGGTCGATGCGATAGATGTCGGAATCGGTATGGCCGGAATTGGCGCGGACGGCGTAGAGGCTTTGCCCATCGGGACTCCACGCGGCGATGCGCCAACCGCGGTTCCTGGATTGCTCGCGGGTGAGGTTGCGAACTTCGCGCGTGGTCCAATCGAGCAAGGCAATGTCGAAGATCGACGAGGTTTTCGGTTTGAGGGAAATGGCCAGCGTGCGGCCATCGGGCGACCAGTGCGGATCGGTTTCGGAGATATCGGGAGTCTGTGTGAGGTTGACGGGCGGGCCGCCGGCAGCCGGGATGGCGAATATGTCTGAGATTTCGCCACCGGCATAATCCTGCTCGTAGACGATCCATTTGCCATCGGGCGACCAGGCCGCGGCGGACTGGCGATCGTCGGACTGCGTCAACTGGATGGGCCAACCTCCCGCGGATGGGACTTTCCAGAGGTTGCTGCGGCCGGTGAGGTTGGTAGTGAAGACGATCTCGCGGCCATCGGGCGACCAGGCCGGGCCGCTGGTGGTGCGGGTGTAGACCAGTTCTTCGATGGGCGCCGGTGCGGCGGTGGGGTTGGACGTGGAAGCGATGGCTTTAGGATCGGTGACGAGGCGGTCGGCGGGACCGGAGGCAGCGAACAACGCGGCACAAGAGCATAGGAGGGCGGGGGTGAGTTTCATGGCCTTGACGCCTTGACGATTGTCAGTAGCATCGGCGCTATTAAAAACGAGAAGGAACGAGTGGTTTTCAATCCTTGCTCCTGGAACGCCTGCGCATATTCATCCGTGTGCGCGAAGTCGGAGATGAGGGCCACACCTCCGGGTTTCAACAGCCGTGCGATTTCACGGCAAGCCGCAGCGCGGCCTTCGCGGCTGGGGATATTGTGCAGACAGAGGTTGGACAAAACGTAGTCAAACGAGCGGTCTCGAAACGGTATTTGCTGCGCATCGCCATGGCGAAGCTCCACCCGGTCCCGGACGCCTTCGATTTCCGCATTCCGCATGGCCGCCTCCTGAGTGTTGTGGGACAAATCCTGCTCGCGCCAGATATCTATGCCGATACTCTTGCCGGTGGTAAGCCGTCTTGCGGCGCCGATCATCAACAGGCCGCGCCCGGTGCCGACGTCCAGGACCTGCTCGTCGCCGCGCCATGGCGCCATCTTTAGCATGTTCAGCATGCGGTCGCGATGGCGGAATTCCTCAACCTTGACGTAGGATGCCATTAACAGAATCAGGATGAGGCCGGTTGGAACCAGGGAGAGAACGACGCTGGCAGCGGTTCTAGCGGCTTCACTTGAGGACTTGCGCAACCCTAACCCAAAGGCGAAGGCTGCCACGACGGCCAAGACGGTAATCAGGCCAAGGCGCGGGTTGTCGACGCCGTGGTTCGGTTTCGGCATTTCGCCCCAGTTAGTCGTCTAGAGCCTGGAAGAGATCGGCCAGCGGGACTTCAATAATAGCGATAAAAGGAGGGGTGGAGAAGATGCGATCGCGCGGGGCCGGTTCTTTGTAAACGCAGACATCGGGGACACGGTTCCGGAATCGCTTATTAGACCGTCAACGCCACGTTGTCGATATCGACTTGCCCGTTCCCGAAACTCTTTACAAAAATCAGCAAAGGGCGACCAATCTGAGGAGGGTTTGGGCCTGAATCATATACGATGGTCTCTTCCAGGAAGGTTCCCGGATCTGGTTTCAGGCTGTTGTTGGATGCAAGCGTTACCCCGCCAGCCATGAGGGCCGCGACGTAGCCGGTGAGCGCTATCCCAAGCTGCTGTCCCACGCTCATCGTCAGGGTGTAAGTGGCGTTGGCTCGAACTGTCGCGTTGAGGACCTGTGTGAGTGACCCGGTTGAATTTGCATCGCCGACATAAGCAAAATTGGCCCCATCCGGCACTCCGCCAGGGGACTCGGATGTGGAGGCCTTTTGGACGCCACTATTTGGGCCGACCGACCACCCGGTGGTGGCCGGGTAAAAACAGCCACCGCAAAACAACTCGTCCTCTTCGAACCCAGGATTTGCGACGGGGATTGAAACTTGAGCAACTGCCGTGCACAAGACCGATGCGGCAAGCGGCAGCAGCAGGGTATGTAGTTGCATGCGGAAAGTATGGCACCGAGCATGGCGGCGTCGGCATGAGTGCCGACGCGGCACGCAGGAGTGCGTGCGCCACGGGGGCTAGCCGCTCATGGAGTTCAGGAACTCGGCGTTGCTGCGGGTCTTGCTCAGCTTGTCGAGGAGCAGTTCCATGGTCTCCACGGGCGAGAGCGGATTCAGCACCTTGCGCAGAATCCACACGCGGTTCAACTCTTCCTTGGGCAGCAGCAGCTCTTCTTTGCGCGTGCCGCTCTTATTGATGTCGATGGCGGGGAAGACGCGCTTGTCCACCAGTTTGCGTTCCAGGTGGATTTCCAGGTTGCCGGTGCCCTTGAACTCTTCGAAGATGACGTCGTCCATGCGGCTGCCGGTATCGATCAGGGAAGTGGCGATGATGGTGAGCGAGCCACCCTCTTCGATGTTGCGGGCCGCGCCGAAGAAGCGCTTGGGACGCTGCAAGGCGTTCGAATCCACGCCGCCGGAGAGCACTTTGCCGGAGGGCGGCACGATGGTGTTGTAGGCGCGCGCCAGACGGGTGATGGAATCGAGCAGGATCACCACATCCTTCTTGTGCTCGACCAGGCGCTTGGCCTTTTCGATGACCATTTCGGCCACCTGCACGTGGCGCGTGGCCGGCTCGTCGAACGTGGAGCTGATCACTTCGCCGCGCACCGAGCGCTGCATGTCGGTGACTTCCTCGGGCCGCTCGTCGATGAGCAGCACGATGAGCGTGACCTCGGGGTGGTTGGTGGTGACGGAGTTGGCGATCGATTGCAGCAGCATGGTCTTGCCGGTGCGCGGCGGCGATACGATCAGGCCGCGCTGGCCCTTGCCGATGGGCGTGAGCAGATCCATGACGCGGCCGGAGAAGTTGTCGCGCGTGGTTTCGAGCTTGATCCGCTCGTTGGGATAGAGCGGCGTGAGATTGTCGAAGAAGATCTTGTTGCGGGCTTCCTCGGGCGGCTCGAAATTGATGGCATCGACCTTGATGAGCGCGAAGTACCGTTCGCCTTCCTTGGGCGGGCGGATCTGGCCGGAGATGGTGTCTCCGGTGCGCAAATCGAAGCGGCGGATCTGCGAGGGCGACACATAGACGTCGTCGGGGCCAGGCAGATAGTTGTATTCGGGCGCGCGCAGGAAGCCGAAGCCGTCGGGCAGGCATTCGAGCACGCCTTCGGAGAAGATCAATCCGCTCTTCTCTGCTTGCGTCTGCAGGATCTTGAAGATCAACTCCTGCTTACGCAGGCCGGCGGCGCCGGCGACATTCATATCCTTGGCCACCTGGTTGAGCCTTTGGATGCTCATATCCTTCAATTCGACCAGGTCCAAGGTGGGGGAGCCGTTCTTGGCTTGGGCGGGTGGTTTGTTGCGCCGGTGGCCCCCGTGCTGGTGCCCGCCCGAAGGAGCTTGCTGTTCCCCGGTGGCTTGCGGGCGCGGCTCCTGGGCTGGAGCGCCATCTCCCGGCTGATGGGGCGCGGCGTTGGCCGGCCCATTTTCGCGGGCAGGCCGTTCGTGCGGGCGCTCGGACGGCTTGTCCTGTTCTTCTTGCGGTGTGGTGGTATCTACCGCGTCTGGAGTGTTTTCGTTATCACTTGCCAAATTTCCCTCACTCCCCGGCCAGTGGAGGCCGAGAACGGCAGCGGCTCGACGTTTTCCTCGCGGATCGACGCCAGACCCTGCCATTGTTCCGATTGATTCAACTTATCTGTTTTAGTGGCGATCACCTGGTACCGCCGGTTGTGAAGCTCGAGCCATTGCTTCAGTTGCAAATCGCGATCCATCCAGCCCCTGCGGGCGTCCAGGATCAGAAAAGAAAGATCCAAAGTCTGTCTGGACAACAAGTAGCTCTCGATCAGTTCCTGCCAGTGCCCGGTAAGCTCTTTGGAAACCTTTGTGTAGCCATAGCCGGGGAGATCGACGAAATACAGCGATCCTTTAATTCGGTAAAAATTGAGCGTTTGCGTGCGACCCGGAGTGCTACTGGTGAAAGCCAGCCCTTTGCGCCCACCCTTGTACCCAAGCAGGACGTTAATCAGGCTGGACTTCCCTACGTTACTTCTCCCTAAAAAGGCGATCTCGGGCAATCCGTCAGAGGGGAACTGTTCCGGCTTAGCCGAGGATGTTACAAAAGTGCTTTCAATTACCAAAACCTGCCACAAGGCGGCCTACGAGGCCGCCGCAGGCTAAGAGCCTGCCCCACTAGTGCGCGACAACTTCTTCCGGCTGGGCGGCGACTTCCACGCCAGCGTTCGTTGGCATGGGTAACGCCACAATCTCCCGCTCCAGCGCGATCTTGAGAACCTCGTCCATCGACTCGACGAAGTGGATCTTCATCTCGTTGCGAATATTTTCCGGGATCTCCGGCAGGTCCTTTTTATTGTCGAGCGGTACGATGGCCTCGTCGATCCCATGGCGGTGGGCCGCCAGCAACTTTTCCTTCAGTCCTCCGATGCCCAGCACCTTACCACGGAGGGTAATCTCACCCGTCATGGCCACGTTGCCGCGCACCGGAATCCTGGTCAAGGCGCTGCAAATGGTAGTGGCCATGGTGATACCGGCCGAGGGTCCATCCTTGGGGATGGCGCCTTCGGGGATATGCACGTGCACATCCAGGTTCCGGTAGAAATCCCGCGGAAGCCCGAACTGATGGGCCCTGGAACGAATGTAACTCATAGCCGCCTGCGCGGACTCCTGCATCACCTCGCCCAGCTTGCCGGTAATGGTCAGCTTTCCCTTCCCTTCCATCAAGGTGGCTTCGGTAGTGAGAATCTGGCCGCCCACTTCGGTCCATGCCAAACCCACCGCGGCCCCTATCTCGTTCTTCTTTTCCGCGACCAGATCGCGGAACCGGTGCGGCCCGAGCAAATCCGGCAAAATGGCGCCGGTGATCACGATCTTCTCGGCGCGCTTCTTGTCCTTGTTGCCCTGCGCGTTGACTACTTTGCGCGCCATCTTCCGGCAAACGTTACCGATTTCCCGCTCCAGGTTGCGGACGCCAGCCTCTCGCGAGTAGTATTCAATCAGCCCCTGCAGCCCGTCGTCGGAAAACTCGATATCGGCATCGGTCAATCCGGTCTGCTCCATCTGCTTGCGGACCAGGAAACGCTTGGCGATCTCCAGCTTCTCATATTCGGTGTAGCCGGAAAGCCGGATGACCTCCATCCGGTCCTGCAAGGCGGGCGGAACCGTGTGCAGAACATTAGCGGTCGCGATGAAGAAGACCTGACTCAGATCATACTCCACATCGAGATAGTGGTCAACAAACATAAAATTCTGCTCTGGATCCAGCACTTCGAGCAGGGCGGCGGAAGGATCGCCGCGGAAATCCATGGACATCTTCTCCACTTCGTCCAGCATGAAGACGGGATTGCGGGTGCCGGCCTTCTTCATCATCTGGATCACCTGGCCGGGCAGCGCGCCGATATAGGTACGGCGGTGACCGCGAATCTCGGCCTCATCCCGCACGCCGCCGAGCGACATGCGCACGAACTTGCGGCCGGTGGCCTTGGCGATGGACATACCGAGTGAAGTCTTGCCCACGCCGGGAGGCCCGACGAAGCAAAGGATGGAGCCCTTGGGGTTCTTCACCAGGCGGCGCACGGCCAGGAATTCAAGGATACGCTCTTTGATTTTCTCGAGGCCGTAGTGGTCGGATTCGAGCACCTTCTCGGCAAACCGGAGGTCGCGGATTTCCTTGGATTTCTTCTTCCACGGCACCGCCAGCAGCCAGTCGAGATAGTTGCGCGAAACGGTCGACTCGGCGGACATGGGCGGCATATTCTCCAGCCGCTTGAGCTCCGCCATGGCCTTATCGAGCGCGTCCTTGGTCATACCGGCCGTCTCGATACGCTTTTTCAACTCGTCGATTTCGCTCTTCTCGCCGCGGCCGAGCTCCTTTTGGATGGCTTTGATCTTCTCGTTAAGGTAGTACTCCTTTTGGGCCTTCTCCATCTGGCGCTTCACGCGGCCCTGAATGGTGCGGTCCACATTCAGCTTTTCGATTTCGATGTCCAGCATCTCCGCCACGCGGGTCAAGCGGTCCACGGGGTCGAAGATTTCGAGCAGCTCCTGCTTTTCCTCAATGGTCAACTGCAGATTGGCGCCTACGGTGTCCGCCAGTTTGCCGGCGTCGTCCACACGGATGGCGGCAATCATAGTCTCGTAGTTCAGGTTCTGGCTCAGCTTGACGTATTGCTCAAACAGCGTGGTGACACGGCTGGTGAGCGCATCGAGCTGCGGACCGGCTTCCACCTTGAAGTTGAAAGTGCGCACCACCGCCCGGAAAAAACCTTCGTCGTCGGTGATGGAAAAAACTTTGGCGCGCTCGACACCTTCGACCAGGACCTTGATATTCCCGTCCGGCAGTTTCAGGCTCTGCACGATGTTGACGACGGTGCCCACGGTGTAGATCTCGTTCGGCTTGGGTTCGTCGATGGAGGCGTCGTGCTGGGTAGCCAGGAAGATCTTTTTGTCTCCGGCCATGGCCTCTTCGAGCGCGCGCACGCTGGATTCGCGGCCCACCACGAAGGGCGTCATCATATACGGGAAAATGACAACATCCCGAATCGGCATCATCGGCAAACGTTTTGTATCCGATTTTTCCTTTAAAGTAAGCATGTTTCTCCGAAAGGGTTCGCTACCGGCGCCCCATGGCCGGTTGGGCAGGCTTGGCGCAAAAACGCACTGGCTGACTTAGCCGGCCTTTTCCAATATTGTAAGGCTGATCTTCTGGGAAAGCACCATCTCTTTGGTGACCAGGAACTCTTTTACCTTTTTGTTCCACGAGGGCAGGTGATACATCAGATCGAGCATCAGATCTTCCAGGATCATGCGCAGGCCGCGCGCCCCCACCTTCCGTTCCAGGGCCAAATCGGCGATCGCCTCCAGGGCGTCGTCGCTGAACTTCAGCCGCACGTTCTCAAATTCAAAAAGCTTCCTCCCCTTCC
>DATKFU010000357.1:0-30530 GCA_035511215.1 Bryobacteraceae bacterium
CGCCAAAATAGGCGCCATGCCCTTGATGAACGACGCCATGGTCACGCGCAGAACCTGATAATAAGCGCTCTCCTCATCCACGATTTTGGACATGTTGGCCGCCAGCGGTCCCACAAAGCCGTAACAGAGCAGGATGCCCAGAAAGGTACCCACAAGAGCGGCCGCTACTTTGTGCCCGATCTCTTCCGGTGGGCCGCCGAGAGCCCCCATGGTGATGACCACGCCGAGCACCGCCGCCACGATACCCAGGCCGGGCAGCGCGTCCGCGACGGTGCTTAAAGCCGACACAGGCAGGGTAGCGTCACGATGGTGGACCTCCAAGTCCAAGTCCATCATCTGGTCGATATCGAACGGTTCGACTGCGCCGGTGGTAGCCGTGCGCAGCGTATCGCAGATGAATGCGAGGACATGATGATCCTTGATTACGGAAGGAAACGCACTGAATGTCTTGCTCTTTGCCGGCTCTTCGATATCGGTCTCGATGGCCGTTAAACCTTCCTTACGCGAACGGCTGAACAGGTCGAAGAGCATCTTCAAGGAGTCCAGATAGAGCTGGTGAGTGAACCTGGACCCTTTGAAGACTCCCATCATGCCTGCCACGATCTGCTTCAGGATGTAAAGCGGGTTGGCGATCAGCACGGTGCCGGCGGCAGCGCCGGCGATGATAATCAATTCGGCCGGCTGGAGCAGGACCAGCAGGTTCCCTTTTTCCATCAGATATCCGCCGACGATCGCGGCGATGACCAGTACAATTCCAATAATTGAGAACATAGGATATAAGCCTCAAACCACCAGGACTGAGTCCGCGTGGGCCGCCACGGCGGCTGCTAAAGCTTCTTCAGCGCGCCCCAACAGCGAGTCGACAGTGTCGCCGGGGAGGACCATCGTCCCGCCCAGGGATATGGTGAACGACAGCCGGTCGCCCCACCATGGAACCGAGGACAGGGAAACCAGACGCCGCAGCCTTTCGGCACAGCTGCGAAGGCCGTCCGCGGCCGGACACGCCGCCAACGTCACGAACCGATCCTCCCGCCAGCGACCCACCAGGTCGTCCGGCCGCAGGCCGCTCAAGAGTGTCTGTGCGGTTGCGTATAGCACCTGGTTTATCGCCTTGCAACCGTAAACGCGCCGCAAACGGTCCGGATCGTCGATGGCGATTGAAAGAACGCCAAAAGGCGACTGGGAGACGGCGAAATCCTCCAGCGCGACGGCGATGCCGGCCAGCGTCGACTGGCAATCCGGTATCTCCGTTACGTCATCCAGTGCAAGGTCTCCCCTCAGATGGGGGCAATGCACTTCGGTAGCCCGGAACGACCGCTCTTCGAAGCATTCCGCGGCGCCGATGATGACGCCAAACTCGTCCCTGATCGGAACCGAGTGGACGCGCACCGGTACCTGTTGTCCTTCCTTGTGGCGCAGGAACAGCTCGGTTTCGTGCGGCCGGCCATCCTGCATGGTCTGCGCCAGCGGACAGTCGTGCCCGCACATAGCCACCTGGTTTTCGTCGCAATGCATCAGTAGATTGTTGTGGCAGAAACGCCCGATAACTTCCTGGCCGAGATAGCCCGTGATCTTCTCGGCGCTGGCATTCCAGAAAGCGACCTGGCGGTTCAGGTCGGTCATGTAGATCCCGATCGGTAGGCTTTCCAGCACCGCGCGGAAGATGTCCGGGTTCAATTCCAATGGCATGCAACGTATCCGGTTTTACTATCGGCGGGGTTGCAGGATTGCTGTAGTTGGAATCTGAATTAATTCAGACGACGGCGCGGCGCGCTATTACTTCGCGGTAAAACTCCGCGCTCAGCTTGGGAGTGCGCTCGAGCGTTTCGAAATTCACGTAGTAGATCCCGAAACGTTTCGTATATCCATCGGCCCACTCGAAGTTGTCCAGCAGGCTCCAGAGGAAATAGCCGGTGAGCGGCCAGCCTTCGGAAACAGCCCGATGCGCCTGCACGAAGTGGTTCCGCAGATACATCACCCGATCCGTATCGTAGACGTGGCCGTCCGCGGCGGGCCGGTCGTCGGCCGAGCAACCGTTTTCGGTGATCATGACGTTGTTCACGCCCCAGATCTCCTTCAGGTGGCGGGGCGCCCAGTACAGGATTTGGGGACCGATGAACAGCCAGGGAGATGCCATGTGGGGATAAGACGAGGGATTGGGCACTTCCGCGAACCCTTTCGGTCCTTCCGCGGCGCGGATATACGTGGGCGCATAGCAGTTGAGGCCCACCAAATCGAGATGTCCGCCGATAATGCGCATGTCTTCCGGGGTGAACTCCGGCGCGTTGGCGCCCGCGGCGGAGAGATACTCGGCGGTGTATTTGCCCTCCAGAATCGCGGTCAGAAACGGCGCATTCAACTGGCGCATGGCACGGCGGGCCGCGGCGATGTGAGGCTCGGTTTCGACGACGGGCACGCAGATGGTGGAATTCTCGGCCAAGCCTACCTGCACAGGCCGCCGCGCGGCCGCGCGAATGGCTGCGAGCGCCAGGCCGTGCCCCAGCAGGGCGTGATGGCGCACCTGATTGAGCCGACGCGGCGGCAGCTTCAGGCCGGGAGCGAACACGCCGTAGCCATAAGCCAAGTCGGTGAAGCAGGAGAACTCGTTCATAGTGAAGAAGTGCGAAACGCGGTCGGAAAGCCGCCGCGAGACGAAGCCGGCATACTCGCCGAAATACCTGGCCGTCTCGCGCGATTGCCAGCCGCCGACGCTGTCCTGCAAGGCTTGCGGCAGGTCCCAATGGAACAGCGTGGCATACGGCTCGATGCCGGCGGCCAGCAGGGCGTCCACCAGGCGCTCGTAGAAGGCGATGCCCTTTTCGTTCGGCTGCCCGGAGCCGTTGGGGAAGACGCGCGGCCAGGCGATGGAGAAACGGTAGGCCTTCACGCCCAGCGATTTCATGAGCTGCACATCCTGCGGGTAGCGATGGTACTGGTCCACCGCGACATCGCCTGTGTGGCCCATGGCGACGTGCCCGGGCTGGTGCGCGAAGGTGTCCCAGACGGAAGGCTTGCGTCCGTCTTCCTGAACGGCGCCTTCCACCTGGTAGGCAGCGGTGGCGCATCCCCAGAGGAAACTATCCGGGAACCGGTAGTAATCTTTCCCGTCGGCTTTAGCTTGCGGGGCGGGGGAGGCGCCAGAGGGGCTGGCTCCGGCACCTATGCCCAGGGCGGCAGCCCCGGATAGGGTGGTGAACGTTCGTCGGGTGGGACGCATAGTTAGTCTTCAAGATACAAAAAACCGCAAAAAAAGGTTGGACAAACCGGCTGCCGGTGATATACTCGCTCAAACAAACCAATTTCGGCATCACGCCAGCGTGTAGCGGAGCCCTCCGGTGTGCCGAAGAGAAGGGCGGCGCAGACCAGCGTAAAGCGCCGCCCGCGTAGCATGCCGCAGCATGAAAGCAACTTACTTTTGGGCGGGTTGAACTCGCTAGAATGGCCAGCGCGACCAGCCGGAATCTCTCCTGGAGGGCCGGGGTCCGGGTCCGTCCGAAAAATTGCCGGATTGCGTCGACCCGAAATCGATTTCGCTCTTTTGAAACTGCAGGGGACGGTCCGTGATCATTTCAATGGTGCTGCCTTTGGCCAGCACGGCATCCGGTCCACGCGTGAGCAGAACAGCCATCAGCCCGGCGGTAGCTCCCACCGCGGCCCCGATGCCTCCGCCCAGGGCGTAGTGCTGGCTGGCGCTGCCGGCGATCAGGCCGATCCCTGCGCCCGCTCCCGCGGCTTCGGCAACTGTGCGCGCGTCACCGGCC
This sequence comes from Bryobacteraceae bacterium, assembly GCA_035511215.1. Classification (GTDB taxonomy): domain Bacteria; phylum Acidobacteriota; class Terriglobia; order Bryobacterales; family Bryobacteraceae; genus Bog-159. Next base: position 3,762 of record DATKFU010000357.1, read on the forward strand.
TTGTTACCCTCGCTCTGGATCTTGCCTTCCGCCTTGTTGAATTCCTCGCCGCCCCGGCCATCGATCCCGCCCACACGCGCGCGGAAATCGCGTGTCACCCCGTTGGGCAGCGTCAGGACATCGAAGCGCAGGTACAACTCGCCGCGGCCCTTCACCCGTCCCGGACGCTTCACCTCGGTCACCGTGCCGGCCACCCAACTGCCCGGCGGGATTACGATGCGGCCGTTGTTCAAGATCGGGAACACGGTCTCCAGGTAGATGCGATCGCCCTCCGCCGCATTCTTGGTGCTCACCGAGTTGATCAGGCCGAGAGGAATGCGGGTGCCGGGGGCAATCACGTAATCGGCAACCGGCGGGGCGGGTGTGGCCGGCGGTTCTTCGGCCAGGATGACGCCAGCCGCAATCAGGAACGTTGCGAGAGAGTATCTCAGCGACATGCGCGAACTCCTGGGAATATTCTAGCAGGATCGGAGCGCTGCGAAGCGGCTCTGACGGCGCGCGCGGGGCGGCCTACGAGGCCGCTGCAGGCTTCGAGCCTGCCCCACTCCAACTGGCGTCATGTCGCCTCTGTAATTTACCGTTCACATCGTTGCAGTACCATGAGAATACACGCAGATCCCGATGAGCATTTCCCCAGACACTCTGGACGCGCCCCTTTTGGCCGCCGGTTACAGCCATACCGACGGCGTTTACGACGAGATGTCCGCCGCCCCAGGCGTTCTTCGCCCCCACTGGGACGCGCTGATCGGTTCCATGTCCGCCCTCGGCGCCGACGAGCTTGTCCGCCGCTGGAAGATCGCGCGCCAACGCATCCGGGAAAACGGCGTTACCTATAATGTCTACGGCGATCCGCTCGGTATGGACCGCCCGTGGAATCTGGATTCCATCCCTCTCCTGATTCCGCCGTCCGAGTGGGATTCGCTCGAAGCCGGTCTTATACAGCGCGCGCGTCTTCTCAACCATATCCTTGCAGACCTTTACGGCCCCCAACAACTGCTTCGCGGCGGCTTGCTCCCGCCGGCGCTGGTATTCGCCAACCCCGGCTTCTGGCGCGCGTGTCACGGCATGCCCACCGCAGTTCATCCCTATTTGCACTTACTCGCCGTCGATCTGGCGCGCTCGCCCGATGGCCAATGGTGGGTGCTCGCCGATCGAACCCAGGCGCCTTCGGGCGCGGGATACGCACTCGAGAACCGCACCGTCCTGGCGGAAACCTTTCCGGACTTGTTCCGCGAGTTCCAGGTCCAGCGGCTGGCTTCATTTTTCCGCTCGTTTCGCGACCATCTGCTGAACCTATCGCCCACGCGCCATGACAATCCGCGGGTGGTGCTGCTTACGCCGGGGCCCTTCAACGAGACTTACTTCGAGCACTCCTACCTGGCTCGCTATCTCGGTTTCACACTGGTTCAGGGGGCCGACCTTACGGTGCGCGACAGCCGCGTTTTCCTCCAGACACTCGACGGTCTGAAGCCCGTAGACGTAATCCTGCGGCGCGTGGACGACAGCTTCTGCGACCCCATCGAATTGCGCTCTGACTCTTTTCTGGGCGTGGCGGGTCTGGTCGAAGCCGTGCGGGCGGGCAACGTGGTGGTCGCCAATGCGTTAGGCAGCGGTCTGATCGAATCGCCGGCCTTCATGCCGTTCCTTCCGCACCTCTGCCAGCAATTGCTTGGAGAGCGGCTCAAACTCCCTTCCGTGGCCACCTGGTGGTGCGGCCAGCCCAATCCCCTCCAATACGTGCTCGATAACCTGGATTTCCTGGTCGTCAAGCCGGCCTTCCCCGCGCAGGGATCCACGCCAGGCATGGAGCCGGTCTTCGGCGGGAAGCTCAGGGGCGACGAACGGTCCCGCCTGATCGCGCGCCTGCGGGAACGTCCATGCGACTTCGCCGGGCAGGAACTGGTGAACCTCTCCACCGTTCCGGTCTGGTCCCAAAACACACTGACGCCCCGGCGGGTGGTCCTGCGCGTCTTTCTGGCGGCGTCGCAAGACTCCTGGATAGCCATGCCCGGCGGGCTCGCGCGCGTCTCTCCCGCGCTCGATACGCCCGTAGTTTCCATGCAGCGCGGCGGCGGCAGCAAGGATACCTGGGTGCTTTCGAATCTGCCTGTGGAAGCAGTCACGCTGCAGCGTCCCCGCGGCCAGCCGCTCGAACTCAATCGCGGCGAGGGTACCGATCTGCCCAGCCGCGCAGCCGACCATATCTTCTGGCTGGGGCGATACGCCGAACGCGGCGAGCACCTCGCGCGCGTGCTTCGCTGCATTCTGATCCGGCTGACCGGTGAGTTCGGGGCCTTCGGCACGTCCGAGTGGGATTCCCTGATGAAGTTGTACGATTGCCTGGCATCGCCGCACTCCCGGCTGTCGGAGGAGGACCCCCAAGGGCACCTGGACCAATGGCGGGATCTGGAACAGGAAATCCTTTCCTTGATCTTTGAAGAGCAGCGCAGCGATAGCCTGAACGCGGTCTTAAGCCGCGCCGCGCGCGCCGTTGCGCAAGTCCGGGCCAGCCTTTCGAGCGACATGCTCCGTGTCGCGAGCCAGTTCGGCGCCGCCCACACATCGGCCTGGGGCTACGCCTCCACCGGCGAAGCGTTGGCCGTACTGAATCGTTGTATCGGCACTCTCGCCGCCCTTCGCGGAATCGAAATGGAGAACATCACCCGCGGCGCGGGATGGCATTTTCTGGGCGCCGGAAGACGTATCGAGCGCTCCATCCAACTGGTGGGCCTTTTCCGCGCGATCATCGTGCCACTTAGCCCTCGGACCTGGCCCACGCTTGAGATGCTGCTGGAAGTCGCCGACAGTGGGATGACCTATCGGTCCAGATACTTCACTGAGCTGCAAGCCGCGCCCGTGCTGGATCTGCTGATGAACGAAGAGGCCAACCCGCGCTCGCTGGCTTTCCAGATACACGATCTGTTGGAGCATTGCCGGTCCTTGTCCGGCAGGCCCGCCGGGGCTGCCTGGCCGGTTTCGAAACAGGCGCACCTGGAAGAAGCGGCCGCGAATCTGTTTCGCGCCGACGTCCGCGAGTTGTGCGAGCCGGGCGAGAGCGGCCTCCGCAAATCGCTCGACCAGCTGCTCGCTGCCACCGGTGCGGCGCTGCCGGCTTTGTCGGATGCCATCACCAACGTCTATTTCAGTCACGCGGAAATGGAGCGGGCCACTTGATCTATCGCGTCCGGCACAGAACCACTTACGATTACGAGGACGAAGTCTCGGTGTCGCATCACGTGGTGCGTCTCACTCCCCGCAATCTTCCCGTACAGAGGTGCTGGGAAAGCTATGTGGCCATTCTGCCTACGCCGCCGGTCACCTCCTCCCACTTCGACTACTTCGGCAATACACTGACCTCCTTCACCATGCAGGAGCCTCACGACTGCCTCATCGTGGAAGCCAACAGCAACCTGGAAGTGACTGCCGTCGCCCCCCCGGACTTTTCCGGCTCTCCTCCCTGGGAGACGGTGCAGGAATCTTTGGCCGGCAGCCCCAGCGACGACATCCTGAACGCCTTGCAGTTCGTGTTCGACAGCCAGCGGGTGCGGTCCAATGCGGAGCTGGCCGGCTATGCGCGCGAGTCGTTTCCCGGCGGGCGTCCGCTGCTGGCGGCGGTTCTCGATCTCACGCGCCGCATCCACCAGGACTTCCGCTTTGACAAGAAAGCCACCGAAGTAGCGACCCCCGTTCAGACCTTTTTCGAAAAGCGCCGCGGCGTGTGCCAGGACTTCGCCCATCTCCAGATCGCATGCTTGCGGTCTCTGGGTCTCCCGGCGCGTTACGTCAGCGGCTATCTGAGGACCATGCCGCCGCCTGGCCGCCCGCGTTTGGTTGGCGCCGACGCCTCGCATGCCTGGTGCTCGGCATGGTGCCCCGTTACCGGGTGGGTGGATTTCGATCCCACTAACAATTGCGTACCCTCCGACGGCCATATCACAGTGGCTTGGGGACGCGATTACAGCGACGTCAGTCCCATCTACGGCTTGCTCCTGGGCGGCGCCCGGCACAAGCTACACGTCGAGGTGGATGTCATGCCGCTGGCGTAACCAGGTCTAAGCCGTCCGCAGGCGGGACGTCCCGTTCCGAAACCGGACACGACCACCCCACTACGTGGGGGTGGGGCGCCGCGTTTGCTAGTACCTGACCATGGCGCTTCACATGCTCACGGCGTATCATGGACCGTTTCGTACCGGACCTCCGCCTGGCCTTCCGCCGGCTCCGCCAGAACCCGACTTTCTCGGCTGTCGCGGTCTTGACCCTGGCACTCGGGATTGGCGCCAATACCGCCATCTTCAGCATCATTAACGCGGCCCTGCTGCGCCCGCTGCCCGTCTCTCACGCTTCGGAAATCGTCTCTCTCAACGAGAAAATGGGTGGTGACGTTGTGCCCACGCTCTCCTATCCCGATTTCCGCGATATGCGCGACCGCAACACCGTGCTGTCGGGACTGATGGCCTATCGCTTCCTTCCCGCCAGTCTCGGCCTGCCCGGTAACAACCAGCGGCTGTGGGGGTACCTGGTCACAGGCAATTATTTCGACTTGTTGGGAGTGGGCGCCGTGCGCGGCCGGGTGCTCCATCAGGATGACGACCTACGGCCCGGCGGGCATCCCGTGGCTGTACTCGCCTGGCCCTGCTGGCAGAAACATTTCGGCGGCGACCCCACCGTGGTGGGCCGCATCGTGAAAATCAACGGCATGGATTTCACCATCCTGGGCATCACGCCGCAGGGCTTCTTCGGCACCGAGCTGTTCTTCAAGCCCGACGTTTTCTTCCCGTCGATGATGCAGAAGCAGCTCGAAGGCGGCCGCGGATACCTGGAAGACCGCGACGCCGGCAACTTCTTCGTGGCGGGCCGCCTGAAGCCAGGCGTGTCGATGGCACGTGCCGTAGCCGGCCTGAACAGTGTCGCACGCGGCCTGGCGCAGCAGTATCCCAAGACCGATGCGGGCCTCAAGATCGGACTGACGCCGCCCGGCTTGGCCGGAAACTACATTCGCGGCGCAGTGATTGGATTCGCGGCTGCCTTGTTCGGTGTCTCCTGCCTGGTCCTGCTGGTGGCCTGTACCAACCTGGCGAGTATACTGATGGCCCGCGCGGCAGACCGGCGCAAAGAGATTGCGCTGCGTTTGGCCGTGGGCGCGGGGCGTGGCTCGCTGGTACGGCAGTTGCTTACCGAGAACCTGGTCATTGCCATCCTGGGCGGGGCCGGCGGAGCGCTATTGGCCGTATGGATTACCGATGCTTTGGCCGCATGGCGTCCGCCCGCCGATTTTCCGCTGGTGATCAACGCGGTGCCGGATGGACGCGTGTTTCTGTTCGCGCTGATGGTTTCCGTGCTCACCACATTGCTGTTCGGCCTGCTGCCTGCGCTGCAAGCCGCCCGCACGAACCTGGCCGGCGCGCTGAAGAATGAAGCTATCTCCGAAAGGCTGCGCCACTGGCAGTTGCGCGACTACATGGTGGCCACCCAGGTGGCATTGTCCGCCGTGCTTCTGGTTTGCTCCGTGCTGGTGGTGCGCAGCCTGCAACGTGCGCTGGATGCGCCCATCGGCTACAATCCGAGAGGCGTCGTGACGGCTTCGTTCGACCTCAACATCCAGGGTTACAGTGAGGCACGCGGCCGCGAGTACCAACGGCGGCTGTTGGATAAAGTCCGCGCCATCCCGGGCATCGAATCGGCGGCGACCATCGACTGGCTGCCGCTGTCCCTGAATTTTACCTCGGATGCCGTTTACATTGAAGGCGACCCCATACCCAAACCCACCGATGCACCCAGCGCCTACAGCACCGCAGTCAGTACCGATTATTTCCGCACCATGCAGTCCAGGCTGCGCACGGGCCGCGAATTCGATTCCCGCGACAAGCAGGATGGCACGCGCGTGGCGGTGGTCAACAAAGCCTTCGCCGACCAGTTGATACATGGCAAAGACCCCATTGGTACGCGGTTCCGCACCAGCCCCGAAGGCCAGCCCATTCAGATTGTGGGCGTAGCTGAGGATGGCAAGTACTTCTCGCTCACCGAGCCGCGCAAGGCAGCCTGGTGGGGGCCATCGGAAATCTGGTACACCCCCACGGCCGCCCTGGTGGCCCGCACGAATCTGAATGCGCCCGAGGCGCTTCGGCTCATTCAGGATGCCTCCAGGGATCTGGATCCGTCGCTGCCGTTGTATTCCGCCGGCACGCTTGTCCAGCGCATGGACCTGCCGCTGTTCCCCGCGCGCATGGCCGCGTCGGCGTTGGGCGCGTTCGGCGTGCTGGCGCTGATCCTGGCCGCCACGGGCATCTACGGCGTAATGGCCTATGCCATATCGCGCCGTACGCGCGAGATCGGCATCCGCATGGCGATCGGCGCCACCCAGGGACAGGTGCTGGCCATCGTGGCGCGCCGCGCTTTACTGCTGATCGGATCGGGTACCTTTGTGGGACTGGCCGTGGCGCTGGTCGCCGGACGCTTTCTGGAGAAGATTCTCTACGGCATCCGGCCCACCGATCCGCTGACTCTGGCGATCGTGCTGGCAATGATGCTGGCCATCGCGGCGCTGGCATGCTGGATTCCCGCGCGGCGCGCCATCCAGATCAATCCAGTCACCGCGCTACGCCAGGAATAATATATTCCGGCGGAGATCCGGGCGGACTGGACGAACCGTCAAGCTTGAGTGACACATTCAGGCTCCCTCACCCGCGCCCCGCCCCCATCGCCGTCTCCCGCGCCGGAGCCACAAACTCCACGAGCGCTCGCCTGATCTCCGGCGGAATACTGAATCGCTCGATCTCGTTCAAGTCGCCGGCGGCATACTTCACCGCGTCCCCATTCATGGCAATGGCGATAAACAGGTGGCGAGTCACTTCGTGGAACAACCCGCGCGGCTCCTGCTTCTCCGCTTGAAAGGTAAGTGCCCGCACCGGCATCTCATCGTCCGCCAAACTGGTCTCGTACGCCATCGCCACTTCGGTCGAAATGCGTTTCTCGTAATCGGCCTGGATGCGCCGCGCTTTGTCCCTCCAGGAAACTTCCTGGTAGACCAGCGCGGCGATCGCGAATAGCAACGCTATTTCCATGGACGTCATCGGTCAGCTCCGCTTGGACTTCATGTCCGCCAGCATCTTCTCGATCTGGTCCTGCTTTTCGAGTGCGGCCAATTGCTCCTCCACGTCGTCTTTGAACAACTCCGCCTTGGCCTGGCTGACGGCTTCGCTGTGGCGGACCTTGTCCTTCATCCTCTCGAACGTGGCTTCCGTGGAATGGTCGCTGGTGGCAAACTGTGCGTCGGTGGCTTTGCCGGAGGCTCGCGCGCGGCGGTGCTGCGCAATCAACACGTCCTTCTTGGCCTGCGCCTCCGCCAGTTTCTGCGCCAGCTTCTGCAGCGCGGACTTCAGATTCTCCACCTGCTGCTTCTGATCGGCCACCTGCTGCCGGAAGCTTTCGCCCATCTGGCGATAGCTCACGGAACGTTCCAGCGCCACGCGCGCCAGGTCGTCCTGCTTCTTGTCCACGGCCATCTCCGCCTTGCGCACCCACTCCGCCGTCTTCTCTTCGTTTTCCTGGTGCTTCTTCTCCAGCACGTGCTGATCGGCAATGGCGATAGCCACCTGCGTCTTGACCTGCAGCAGTTGGTTCTGCATATCCAGAATCACCTGCTTGATCATTTTTTCCGGATCTTCGGCCTTGTCGATAAGGTCGTTGAGGTTCGCGCGAACTAATGTAGATACTCGTTCCAGTAGTGCCATAATCGGTCTCCTTCCAAATTGGGGCCGGGCATGCCGGCCCCTTGCAACTCTACGCTAAACTGCCGCTCCCGTGGCTTTGTCCTCGGGCGGCTTGGGCTCCTTCTCCCCGATCTGTTTCACCTTCGAGAACAACTCGGACATCTTCATGCCGGAGAGGGTTTCAAACAGCGCGGGAATCTGCGCGGCCATGGCGGCGATGTCTCCGGTGATCTTGTTCATGCCCGCCGAGTGCCCGTCGCCTGTCGAGACGATCGTGATCTTGTCCACGTTGGCCAGCGGTGCCGCCAGCGCGCGAACGATCTCGGGCAAGCCGCTGATCAGCTTGTCCACCACCGCGGCTTGGTTATACTCCTGGTAAGCCGCAGCCTTGACGTTCATCGCCCGGGCTTCGGCGTCGCCTTTCTTGAAGATGATTTCGGCTTCGGCCTCGCCCTGGGCGCGAATGGCGGCGGCGTGACCGTCGGCTTCCATCACCAGCTTCGATTTCTCGGCTCCGGCCAGCGTCTCGATGCGCTGCCGCTCCACTTCCGCCGGCTTCAGCACGGTGGCGATTAGTTCGCGCTCGCGGCGCTGGATTTCAGCGTCCTGCACCGCAACTTCGTGCTCCTTCTGCACCTGCTGGATTTTCACCTGCTCCGTGATCACCTGCTGCTGCATGACATTGGCCTGGATTTCATAGGCCTTGTCGGCCGAGGCCTGCTGCTTCTTGATCGTTTCGTTGTAGTTGGCCTTCTTGATCTCCAGGTCGCGCGTGGCTTCCGCCTGCTTAGCTTCGGAGAGCGTTTCGGCGAGCACCCGCTCCTGGGTGGCCTGGGCCGTGGCCACGGCGGCGGCCCGCGTAGCTTCGGCGCGCTTAATGGCAGTGTCCCGCTCGGCTTCGGCGGCGGCCACATCGGCATCGCGCTTGATGCGCGCCACATCGGGCCTGCCCATATTGGAAATGTATTCGTTCTTGTCGCGGACTTCCTTGATGGTGAACGAAATTACCTCGAGCCCCATCTTATTCATGTCGTCGGCGCAGGTGGAGCGCATGCGGTCGCCCACCATTTCCGGCTGCTTGACGATCTCTTCCACGGTCAACTGCCCGATGATGCCGCGCAGGTGGCCTTCCATCACCAGCCGTATCAGGCCTTCGCGCTCCTGATCCGTCTTGGTCAGAAACTGCTCGGCGGCAGTCTGTATGGACTCCGGATCGGACTTTACCTTGATCTGCGCGACAGCCTCCACCGTCACCGCCACACCTTGACGGGTGTACAGGTCCTGCTGCGGCGCGACGTCGAACGACATCAGCTCCAGCGACAGGCTCTTGTAACTCTCGACCACCGGCCAGATGACCGTTCCACGCCCTTTGACAATGCGCGTGCCCTTCCGTCCGTAAACGATCAGGGCTTCATGCGGACCCGCCTTGCGGTACAGCCGCGCCAACATCGACGCGATCAACACGATCGCGAGTAACATCAACAACACGACAACTACAACCATGTCCTTCTGCATAATCTTCCTTTTCGAACGTCACGTGCTAACTCAGCCGCTAACTCTCCTTCTCGGCCAGATCCTCCGCGGTGCCGGCCATATCCTCCCACCGGCGCACGTATGCCAGGCCCTTCTCATACCGCTGCACCACCACTTCCGCGCCCTTGGGGATGGCAGTTCCATCGTCGCTGCGCGCGCCGGAAACGCGGCGTACGCCCTCTTGCGAGAAAACAATCTCGCCAGTGCCGCCCTCGCGAATCGGGATGCTCAGTTTGCCCAGCACGCCGATCATGTCGTAGTCCGCCGGATCCAAAGCCTCTTCACCCGACGCCAGCTTCGCCAGGAACCAGAAGACGATGGCCGCGCCGCCCAGTCCGCTCAAGATGGCAATTGCCAGCGCCACCAGGAACCACACCGCATAAAAGCGCTCCAGCAAATAACCCGTGCCGCCGAACCACGCCAGAAATGCGGTCATCGTGCCAAAATTCAGCCACGGAACGCCTTCCGCCTCCGCGCCGCCCGCGTGCACATGCGGCACATGCACATGCGGCACGTGCACGTGCGGCAGATGCAGATGCGCGCTGCCGGTCAACACCGACAGCAGGCTCAGCGCCAGGCCCAACAGAAAACAGATCAGATAGAAATCGGCCCACGTCATTGCGATCGCCTCCCTGTCTTGGACAAAGGTTTGGATGAAAACTTGGGCGAAGCCTCCGCGGCGGCCGCCGCCGGAGAGGGCTTCAATACCTGCAGCAGCCGCTCGGCCAGCCCTGGATTGTCCAGAATGGCGCCCAGCAACACCACGCACATGCGCGAATCGTCGTGCCGCGCCACGCGCAACAACGCCTGGCCTAACTCCGCATCGCCGCGGAAACGCTCCGCGCCGTTGATCAGCCACAAATCCAGCTTGTCCTCCAGCGCGCCCACGTCCGACATCAGCTCTTCCTGATAGCCCTCCGGGTCGTCCACCAGATAGCCCGGATGCACTTTGTAAAACTTCGCCAGCAGCATGCGGCTGGAGTTGGTCAGATGCGGCCGCGCGCCGCTCTCGATCTGCGACAAATACGCCTGGCTGATGGTCTCGCGCAGCTCCTTCTTCAGCAGCCGCACCACTTCGGCCTGCGTCAGCGCCCCCTGCCGGCCGCGCAGCGTGCCTTCGATTTCCCGCAGGTACCGGAGCTTTTCGCCAAGTCTCATATATATTGCAGATCGTAATCAGAATATAGCAATTTGTGATATCTGTCAAGCGAAATATTTGCTTTGTTTTCAGTTATTCTGGGGGAATGCCGCTGGCCATCTTTGTCCGCTTCGATCCCAAGCCTGGAAAAGAGTTACAAGTGCGTGACGAGCTGATGCGGATTCTGGACCCCACCCGGGCCGAGCCCGGGTGCGTTCGCATCCATCTCTTCGAATCGACGCGCGGTGCGAGCGTCTACTTCATTCACTCCGAGTGGGTTGACGAGGCCTCCTTCGACGCGCATCCCGGACTGCCTCACATGGTGCGCTTCCTCGGCCTGATCGACGAGCTCATCGTTCACGAGCTGAAGGCGGTGCGCACCAAACAGATCGGTTGATACTTGTCCTGACTGCGCAGTCCCCGAAGCTATTTGCCGCCCACCGGCGCGCGCCGCAGCGCCTCAATCTCCCGCAGCATGCCTTCCACCGTCGCCCGCGCTACCGCCTCGCCCTTCTCCCGCGTAGCCAGCGTCGCGTCCCCGTAAATTCCGCTCGCCGAGTACGCGCCCGGCTTGTGCGGATCGCGGGTCAGGCCGCCGCCTTCCGACGGATGGTAGTCCTTCACCGCCTTGCGCATATCCACCGACGCCGGATCGATGTACAACATCAGCGATGTCTCGATCTCATCGGCATGCGTCCCGCCCCCTTCCTTTTTGACCAGCCTCTCCGCCTCCGCCCCAACTTCCAGAATGTCCGTGTATCGCAGCAGGATTCGCTCGGCGGCCAGTATCTCCGCGGCGGGCTTCAGCGCGCGCAATGTCGAAACGCCGGTGTTCAGCGCATAGAACCGCTTCGGCCCGTAGCGCGCCAGAACGCGGCAAATGTCCACCAGCATATCGCGCGCGGTCTCCAGGCGCAGGGTCGTCGAGCCCGGATACTCCACGAACGCGGGATAGAAACTGTAGTTGACCGTCGGCGCCACCACTACATCGGCGCGTTCCAGGATCTGCCGTTTGTAATACTCCGCTTCCAGATAATCGGTCTTCAGCTTCAGGTGCGGCCCGTGCTCTTTCGCTTCGGCGCCGATGGGAATCACTACCACCGTCTCCGGCGTCAGCGCCTTCTCCGCTTCCACCCAGGTCAAATCCGCGAGCACGATGCCTCGCTGCTGTCCGAAACTCGCACCTGCGGCTATCAGTGCAAGCCACCATCTTCCGTGCACCATGCGCGGCATACCTGCCTCCTCGATTGTGTTAACGTAACATGCTATGTTCAGCCGATCCGCATTGCTCGCCTGCGTGCTCGGGGCAGCCATCACTTGCCCGGCCGCCGATCAGGTCGCTTCCCTCGATGTGCGCCTGCTCTCCACAATGCTGACGGCCGATGAGGGCTACGGTGAATGGGGCTTCGCGGCGCTGGTGGTCGCCGATGGCCACCGCATTCTGTTCGATACCGGCGCCCATCCGGACACCGTATTGCGCAACGCCCACGAGTTGCATATCGATCTCTCCAATGTGCCGGACGTGATCCTTTCGCACCATCATCTGGATCACACCGCCGGGCTGGTGACGCTGCGCCGTGAATACTCTAAGTCGAACCCGGACGCGCTGGCTCGCGCGCACGTTGGCGCGGGCATCTTTCGCAGCCGCACCGACGCCGCCGGCGTGCGCGAAGTCAACACCATGATTGCCACTAAGAGTGACTATGAGAGCGCCGGCGGAAGCTTCATCGAGTACAGCCAAACCCGTGAGCTGTATCCCGGCGTCTGGCTGACTGGGCCGGTCCCGCGCAAGTATCCGGAGAAGAACTGGAGCGCCGGACGCATGCTGCGCCTGGCAGATGGAAAGACCACGGAAGACAATCTGCCCGAAGACCAGTCGCTGGTCATTGTTACAGGCAAAGGTCTGGTGTTGATCTCGGGCTGCGGGCACGCCGGCATCGTCAACACACTGGACTATGCGCGCGCCAAAATCTCAGCGGCGCCGTTCTACGCCGCGCTGGGCGGCTTCCATCTCTATCAGGCTAGTGACGAAACACTGGCCTGGACCGCGTCCAAGCTGAAGGATTTCGGGTTACAGAACCTGCTGGGCGCGCACTGCACCGGCATTGAAGCCGTTTACCGCTTGCGCCAACTGATCGGCCTCGATCGGAAAACGGCCGCGGTGGGTGCGGTCGGTGGCGGGTTCAATCTGGCAACCGGACTCGATCCCGGATCGATCGCGCGATAGCCGGCCGTGGTGGCGCACGTTCTTAATCAGTGCCTAATCCGTGACCAGCTTCCAACTTGTATCCGGATCGTACTGGGCTATCGACGCGGCTACCTGCGCGGTTCGCGGACCTAGGTTCTTCTGATACACGCGGCCCTGCTGATTGACAATGAAAGTCATGATACCGGAGCTGCCCCACTTATCGGGATAAGCGATCAGAGCGTACCCGGCGATCATATTGCCATTGATCACATAACTGAACTTGCCACCCGGGGCATGCGCACCCTGGCCCTTGAGGATCTTGAAGTAGTACCCGTGAAACGGACGCCTGGCCGCTCCGCTGGGACGCGCCTGACCTGCCGGATAACCCTCGGCACGGGCTTGCGATACCAGGCTTCCGAGAGGACTGGGCTTGGCGCCCGGAGGCGTCTCCCAATACAGGCCGTCCCGCTTGCCCGCCGTGCTGACGAACTTCTGCGCATAGACCGCCAGGCCATCCTGGGAAGTTCCCGTAGCCTGGGTGTAATACTCCCACTGCGCCAGCACATAGGCGCGGCAGGTCAGGATGGAGGAAAGCTCGTCCTCGCCGATATGCCGGTTGATAATTTCTTCCAGGCCCGCGGCGGTATCGAAGCGCCACTGGTTCCGGTCCTTGACGATCGGAATAGGCGACGGCCAATCGTCGGCTCCCACCAGGAGGGTGAATTTGGTGTCGCTCACTTTCTCGAGCTTGTGCGACTTCCGCAGGTCCGCGCCGAAGCGCTCCAGAGCGTTGTTATCCTCCACGGCGTCTCCGGTCGAGAGTTTGCTTTGGTCCGGACCGAAGATAGCCGTCAAAGCCGCCTGGTCCTTCGCCGCGGCCGCGCGCGCCAAAGCTTCGACCGCCTCTTCGGGAGTTGCAAAAAGGGTCTGCCTGGAGGCCGGAGCCTCCTGCGCAGCCGGCGCCGGCCTGCACAACAGCAGCGCCAGGGCAGCCGCCAGGGATATCGAGCGCGCTATCGTCTTGGAATGTTTCCGCGGATTCATCAGTGCCTACCTCCACCGCCGCCGTGAGATCCGCCTCCGCCCCCTCCTCCGCCGCCGCCGCCGTGAAATCCCCCTCCGCCGGATGACCTCGCCGGAGCGGAAGCTTGCGCGCGGCTGCTTTGGCCCCGCTGGCTGGATGCCTTTGTATCGATGTTACTGCGGTTGCCGCCAAACGCGGCATTGCCTGTGCGCTCCGTGGCGGGCGGCGGCGCCGCACGATTCGGCGAGGCCTGTCCGCCGGTGGGCTGTCCGCCCGTGGGCTGATCCGCTGCGCGCCCTCTATAGGAATCGATCCGCGCATCGTTTACGTTTCCATTGCGCTGGATGATCTTGTTATTCACGTTGTTACCCGGCGCATTGCTTACTGAGGCTGTGCTGCGGGCGTTGCCGTATTCCGCGTCCCGATGAACACTGTTATAGCGATTCAGGTTAGCGTAGTTTACAGGCCGCGCAGTCACACTCCGGTTAACGGCAATATTCTTCAGATTGTCATTCACGTAAACGTTGTTGATATGGATGTAGGGACGGGACATTGGAATCCAGCCGTGTCTGTCCTTCCAGCCGCGATAGTATATCCGGCGATGCCGCCAATCGAAATCGTTGTTTAGCCAGGCGCCTATGGGCAGGCCGGCGCCGAAGGTGACGATTGGTCCGCCGAAAACACCCCCTGAGCCGAAGAACACCAGGCTCGGATCGTACACGGGCAGGTAGCAGTATTGCGGCTGCGCCGGCCAGATCTCTATGTCGCCGCCGTCGTCTACCTCCACGTCCTGTTGCGGTGTGCTCGCCAGATTCCCGGCGTTGCGGGCCTCCTGCCGTAACCGCTGCACGGCGGCCATCACGTCGCCGGTCTGGTTGACGTAGGCTTGTCCCAGGGCGGTTGTCCAATCCAGGTTGTCCGCCATCATATAAAGGACCGTGGGGTAATGCGCTACGGCTTTGACGCTCACGTCCCAGGGCTGGGTGTCGATATCGTCGGCATTGGCGCCGCCGCGGCAGAAGCGGGCCGCTTCATCGAGTTGGTCCGGAAAGGTAGCGGCTAGAAGAATCTGCGCCAACACCGGGTCCGGATAGAGAGCCACGGGCGCCAGCAGGTTATCCAGCTGATCGGGAGAGAAGGTCTGATTCGACGGATCGTCCTGAGCCAGCAGCGGCGGCGCCGATCCCAGCAGTGATAGTAACAAGGATAGAGCCAGAGCTCTTGACATGGAGTGTTTTCTCCTTACCTGTCATCGCCATCAGTCACGATAATAGACGCGCGGAAAGTGTGAAATGTTACTGTGGGTCCGGCACTTAGCCGCCGGCCTGTGACTGGTTCCGGCGTGGCAACCCAATCATCGAGCTACGGCAGGGGATTGGCACACTCCCGCAAGTCACCGCCGCGTCCGCCAAAGCCGCCCCCAAGACCGCATTCACCAAAATACCGCCTGCCGATATGCGATCGCCCGGCTCGTGACTAACGCGTAATCCTCCCCGCGGATTTTCGCCATCCAGAATCGCCGCCACCGTCGCTCCTTGCGAAGCATGTGGGTGATCGCCTGCACGGGAATCCGAGTCCCCCTATACATTGGCGCGGCGCGCATAACCTCCGGATCGGATTCCGCCATGAGCGTTGCCTCAGTCAGCCGGCGAAGCCCGGCCTTGGCCTCTTTGCGCGCCGACTTGCACTAGATGAAAATAACCCCCCTTGGAGACGGCCATCATGCCGATACCCGGGTCTTGCTCGGCTGCGCGCGCCACGCGGCGCCGGGCAGCCAAGGACGGCGACCTCAATCCCCTGGCTTCCACCGCAGATAGACCGCTTGAGATCCGGAAAGCAGCCGCTGGACGGAATGCCCTTCACGGACCCATTTCGGACGGATCAATTTATACTCAATTGCCTTGTGAATGGTTCACGCCTACGGTTATGACGGGCCATGAAAAAGACGCGCTACGCGTTGCATTTCGTCGACTTTTGTCGCTTTCGCGATTTGGGAGTGCGCGCGGCCTGCGGCGGGAGGAATTTAGGCTCCGTCTTCGAGCGTTTATTGAAAACAAATGGTCAGGTTGGGTTCGTTCGGTTTTTTCGATTTGGCTTCGACGGCGTTCCCCGGATTGTAACAGGCCGGACTTTCTGGATTTTCTTGTAACATTCCGTGACATTACGCTGCTGAACTAACCTACCCCAGACTGAGCATAGCATCCTCCGGCGCGGGTTCGGCGGACTGATTGGAGTTGAGTGTTTGTTTTCAAGTGATAGGAGGCGGTGCGCGGCGTGTGACTCAAACCAATCCGATAGGTCACTTACTTCGTGGTGTTGATAAGGCGACCGTTACGCCTCCGGTGCTGTCCGGCGCCACGATGCCCGGCAGATGGGCCTTCGGCGGCTGGCCGGGCGGCGCGTTGAA
The DNA here is from genome assembly GCA_035511215.1 of Bryobacteraceae bacterium. GTDB lineage: Bacteria > Acidobacteriota > Terriglobia > Bryobacterales > Bryobacteraceae > Bog-159. Next base: position 19,761 of record DATKFU010000357.1, read on the forward strand.
AAAGCCGGAAGGGGTTGCATTTCGTCCACTTTTGTCGCTTTCGCGATTCGGGAGTGCGGCGCGGCCTGCGGCGGGTGGGATTGGGGTCCGTTCTCGAGCGTTTGTTGAAAACAAATGGAAAATTGGGTTCGTTCGGTTTTTTCGATTTGGCTTCGACGGACTTCCGCGGATTGTAACAGGGCCGTACTTTCTTGATTTTCTTGTAACATTACGTGACTCTACGCCGGCGAACTAACCTACCCCTGACTGAGCATAGCATACCGGCGGCGAGAGTTTGGTTGGCTGATTGGATCTGGGCGTTTGTCTTCAAGTCATAGGAGGCGGAGTACGGCATGTGACTCAAACCAATCCAATAAGTCACTTACTTCGTGGTGTTGATAAGGCGACCGTTACGCCTCCGGTGCTGTCCCAGGGGCGACGATTTCCGGCAGGTGGGCGTTGGGCGACTGGCCGTGCAGGTCCTTTGGCACGATTTGAGCCGCCCCTGGGCCGACACCTTGGGGGGGGTCGTTACGAAAGCGCCGTCCCCATTGCCTAGCTCGCGCCGGGACGATGCAGGGGAAGCGCCGGCGCGGCGAGAGGCACGGAGCGAAACGAATAGCTCTTCATAATATTCTTCCTCCGATCATTTAGGGCTTGACGGCAAATACGGTACCCTTACCTGCGGCGCCGCCCGCGGATGTCGTGCCATAGAGCACACCGGTCGAACTCAGCGCCAGACTTGCCACGGGTAGGCCACCGTCGCCGTTCTGGCCCGTGAAGTCATGCAGGATTGTCTCTGTCCACGCGCCGCCCGGCGCGGTTGGCGGCGTCAACTCGAATACGATGCCACATCCCCCAAGCACGTAATATGAAGATGGGCAAACCGAAGTAACGTTACCGCCATACTGGGTCGTGCCGTAAAGCGCTCCGTTCTTACCCACTACAACGCTCGCCACCGGGTAAGATCCGTCACCGTTAATCCCTGTAAAGCTGTAAAGCACGGAGTCTGTCCATGCCCCACCCGGCTCCGCCGGCGGCGTCAACTGGAAGATCGTGCCGCACCCTTCAAGACCGGAATTGCCAGTCGTGCACGCTCCAGAGCCACCGTAAGCTGTCGTACCGTAAAGCACTCCGCCCGGGCCCACTGTGAGGGTGGCTGCCGATCCGCCGCCATCGCCGGGTCGTCCGGTGAACGTGTGAATCGTCGTCTCAGTCCAAGCACCGCCCACAGTTGCCGGAGCGGCCAATTCGTAGACAGTGCCGCACCCCCCAAGGCCGCAATTTACGTCCCCTGCGTACCAGGTGGTGCCGAACAAAGATCCGCCTTTAGCCACTACGCCTGCTAATGGCAATTCCCCTTGAGGGTAGCCGAAGGTATACAGTTGGTCCTCAGTCCACTCTCCTCCTGGCGTCGCGGGAGGTGCTAAGGCGATTACCAGCCCGAGGTTGGGACCGATTCCACCGACGGCCGACCCTCGGGTCGTCGTGTACAACGTTCCGCCAGGACCTATAAGCACGCCTCCGTTTGGATAAACGTTCTGGCCGCCACCAAAGGCATAGAGGACCGTTTCCGTCCAAGCGCCGCCCGTCGTGGATGGTGGCGCCAGTTCGAAAATTGCGCCAGCTCCGCCTCCCCCGCCGCCCGTCGCGCCATAGAGCGCTCCCGTGCTACCGAAGACTAAAGCTGAAGCGGGGTATTCGCCGTCGGCCCCGCCGAAATTGTGGAGCACGGTTTCCTCCCAAGGCACTGCCGTGGTGGGCGTCAGTTCAAAAACGGTGCCAAGCTTGGATGTGCCTCCGGCAAAGGTCGTGCCATAAAGCGCGCCGTCCTTGTCAATTACCAGTCCTGCCTCGGGCTCCGCCCCGTCAGGGTTACCCTTGAAGCTATACAGGACGTGGTAGGACGTGGCTTGGGCTGTACTGGCGCTTGGCATCAGAATCGCCAGCGCAGCTAGGAGCAAAAAGGGAGATTTTGGCCACCCCCCCCCGGGCCTCGACGCCATATTTTTTCGTGTAATTCATCGTCATGTTCCTCCTTGAGAGGCAGCGCGTGGCGCTGCTCAACGGGTCACTTCATCGGTGAGTCCGATGGCCCACTATACCTTAAACACGGTGCAGCGGCGTTAGTTGCGGTTTGCCGGACAAATTTCCGGCGAAATCGTCTCGGCAACGGTTATGGGCCAGTATATACCTGATGCATCGCCATGGTTCGCGCCTGTTCCTTCGGCTTGTTCGGCGGCCAGGGCGTGCCAGGCGGCCAGCGCTGGCAAGCCGCTTGCGACCCTACGCCAGCCGGCGGGCGGCGCGTTGCAAAAGCTGGAAGGGGTTGCATTTCGTCTACCTTTGTCGCTTTCGCGATTCGGGGGTGCGGCGCGGTTCCGGTAAACAGGGGTCGGCTTGGGTTTGTTTGGTTTTTTTGGTTTCACATTCCGTGACAATACGTCCGGTGAAGGACCTATCCCGGACTGGGCATAGCATGCCGGTGGCGGGAGTTCGGCGTGTGACTCATGGTCCGGGCCACAACCGGGGACCAGAAAGACGCGCCGGCGCGCGTGGCGGGCTGCGAGCCTGCCCCACTCGCAGGCAAAGCGCTCAAGCGGGAAGGATTGCGGCGGAGGACTAGCCCCTATATACCTGCACCGCAAACGACCGGCGCACCACCGCCCGCGCCTCCTCCAGCCCGCTCAACTCCCCCGCCCCAATCGCCTGGATCAGCACATTCCCAATCGCCGTCGCCTCGCTCGGCCCCGCAACCACTGTCCGGCCCGTGGCATCCGCCACCAACTGGTTCAGCAGCACATTCCGCGACCCGCCGCCGACAATATGGATCACCTCGAACCGCCGCCCCGCCAGCGCCTCCAGGCTCTCCAGCACCTGCCGGTAGCGTTCCGCCAGGCTCTCCAGAATCGTGCGCGTGAACTCGCCGGGCGTCTCCGGCGGCGCCTGTCCGCGCGCCCGGCAATGCTCCACAATCTTGCGCGGCATATCGCCGGGCTCCAGGAACGCATCCGGATCTATCGTCGCCTGCGCCGGCCCGGTCTCGCCGGCCAGCCGCACCAGCTCGTCGTAGGTGTACTCCGCGCCCTCCAGCGCCCACGCGCGCCGGCACTCCTGCAGCAGCCAAAGTCCCGCGATATTCTTCAGGAACCGGACCTTGCCCCCCGCGCCGATTTCGTTGGTCAGATTCTGCGCCAGCACTCGCTCATTGATCACTGGCTGGTCCAGCTCCGCGCCCATTAGCGACCACGTACCCGAGCTGATGTAGCACCAGTTCGCGCCCTCCGCAGGCACCGCGGCCACCGCCGACGCCGTGTCGTGGCACCCTGTCGCGTATACCGGAACGCCGCCCAGGCCGGCCGCCTCGGCCATCGAATCCAGCAGCGTACCCAAGCGCGTCCCGGGCGTCACAATCTCGGGTAGGATGTGCGTGGGCAGCCCCAGCCGCTCCAGCAGATCGCGCGCCCACGTCTTCTTGCGCGGGTCGTAAAACTGCGATGTGCTGGCGATGGTCGCTTCCGCGCGCGCCACGCCCGTCAGCCAGTAGTTCAGCAGGTCCGGCATGAACAGCAGCGTGCGCGCGGCCTCCAGGGCGGGCGACCCGGCCAGCTTCAGCGCGTAGAATTGGTACAGCGAATTGAGCTGCATGAACTGGATACCGGTCTGCGCAAACACCTCCGCGCGGGGCACCACGCTGAAGACCTTCTCCATCACGCCGTTGGTACGCGCATCGCGATAGTGCCGCGGATTATCGGCTAGCGCGCCGTCAGCGCCCAGCAGGGCGAAGTCCACGCCCCATGTATCGATGCCGATGCCATCCAGGCGCAGCCGCCGTTCCCGCCCGGCGATGGCCAAGCCGCGCTGGATCTCGTGCCACAGCCGCAGCGTGTCCCAATACAGCGCGTCGAACACGCGCACGGGCGTGTTGGCGAAGCGGTGCAGTTCTTCGATCTCGATCCGCCCGCCATCTTGCGTGCGCAGCGTGCCCAGCATGGCGCGTCCGCTCTCCGCGCCCAGATCGAAAGCCAGATAGTTTGACATGCGGGGCAGGCCTCTAGGCCTGAGGCGGGTCTCCAGACCCGCCTTTTTTCCTCCGCGATCCGACGGCCCGCTCTTCCGCCAGCGCGCGGGCGAGCAGCGTCTTGATGGCCGCCTGCCGGCTGATATTCAGGCGGGCCGCGCGGTGATCCAGCTCGCGCAGCATGCCCTCCGTCAGATCGAGATTCACCCGGCGGACCGGCCGCACGACCGTGAACTGATTGGTGAAATAGGCCGAAATATCTTCTCCCCGCGATGCCATGTCCGCGATTTCATCGGCTGTCGCGGTTTTCTTAGATGTTCTCGACATAGCTTTGTGCCTCCTCTTTCGTCGCTTTCCAGGCCGTGACCAAATGGCAAAATTCGCCCGCAGCGTCGTACCTGACTTCAAAGATGACGGAGCACAGAAGACCGCGGCACCAACCGATGGCACGAAACTGCTCCGGATCGTCGCTCTTTTGGTCGACCAGGTACGCTTGATCGAAGATCTCCTGCGCCTCTTGCAGGCTGACCCTGTGCTTCCGCTTGACCTCCCTGCTCTTCTCTTTGTCGAACTGGAAGCGCATTGTCTATATATAACTGTTATATCATTAAGCCTTGCGGATCCGACCAGGCCGGGGGTGCTTCAGCTTTCCAGTTGGCCGGACGTCATATCGCATCTGGTGGGACGCGCCGCAGCGGCCCGCCCTCACCGTCCAGCATTATATAATGCGATAGCACTCTCCGCTGTCAAAATGAAGCTCGACGCCAAATATGAGCAGGAACACGGCGCAGTCTATCTGACAGGCATCCAGGCGCTGGTGCGTCTGCCCATGGACCAGATGCGCAGCGACCGCCGCGCTGGTCTGAACACGGCCGCTTTCATCTCCGGATACGAAGGTTCGCCCCTCGGCGGCTACGACATGGCTCTAGCGCGCGTGCGGCCCCTGCTCGACCGGCACCGCATCCATTTCGTGCCGGGCGTCAATGAGGACCTGGCCGCCACCTCCGTCTTCGGAAGCCAGATTCATCACTCGCTCGGACAGTCGCGCTACGATGGCGTGGTCGGCATCTGGTATGGGAAAGGGCCGGGCGTCGACCGGTCCGGCGACATCCTCCGTCACGCCAACATCGCGGGCACGGGAAAGAATTGCGCGGCGCTGGTGCTGGGCGGCGACGATCACGTTTCCAAGAGCTCCACCATCCCGCACCAGAGCGATCTCAGCTTCTACAATCTGGCGATGCCCATCTTCTATCCGGGTAACACCCAGGAGACGCTGGATTACGGGCTGCTCGCCATCGCGCTCTCGCGGTTTTCCGGTGCGTGGGTGGCTATGAAGATGGTGACCAACGTGTGCGACGCGGGCGGCACCGTGAACGTCGATCCGGAGAGGCTCGCCATTCGCATACCGCAAGGCTACGAGAAGAAGATCGACGCGCGCCTGCTGATTCCCATGACGCTGATGCTGGAGCCGGAGGTACTCTACCGCCGCCTCGACGCCGCCCGCCAATTCGCCCGCCTGAATCAGGTGAACCGAAGCTTCGGCGCGCCGGTGGGAATTGACGGCGCATGGCTGGGCATCGCCAGCGCGGGCAAGGCGTATTACGACCTGATGCAGGCGCTCGCCGATCTCGGCCTCGATCGCGCCGACGATCTCGCGCGCATCGGCATACGCATCGCCAAGTTCGGGATGACCTACCCGCTGGAGCCGGATTTCACCGCCGGCTTCGCACGCGGTCTGCGGACTATCCTGGTGGTCGAAGAGAAACGCAGCTTCCTTGAATTGCAGTTACGCGAGGCCCTGTACAACTCTTCCGACCATCCGGCCATCCTGGGTAAGGGCGATCCAATCGCCGCGCCGCTGTTCTCCGCCGCCGGTGAACTCGATCCGGAACTGATCGCCCGTGTTCTGGCCCAGCTTATCGATCGGCCCTCCCCCCGCCTCGACCTCCTAGACGAAATCGACAACCGCGAACGCCGCTTGATTCCGGCACGCTCGCCCAACTTCTGCTCGGGCTGCCCGCACAATCGCTCCACGCTGCTGCTCGAAGGCCAGATGGCCGGCGGCGGCATTGGCTGTCACGCCATGGCCGCGCAGCTTCAGCACTCGCATCACGCCTACACCTTCCTTACCCACATGGGCGGCGAGGGCGCGCCGTGGATCGGCATGGCCCCCTTCGTCGACCGGCCGCATATCTTTCAGAACGTGGGCGACGGCACCTATTTTCACTCTGCCTCGCTGGCTGTAGAAGCCTGCATCGCGGCGGGCGTCAACATCACTTACAAGATTCTGTACAACAGCGCCGTAGCCATGACCGGTGGTCAGCAGGCCGCGGGCGCCGTACCGGTCCCCGAGCTGACGCACAAGCTGGCGGCTGATGGCGTGCGCCAAATTGCGGTACTGACCGAAGATCCGGAGAAATACGAAGGCGTCAAGCTGGCCGCCAATACCCAGCTGCGCGATCGCGACGATTTGCCCGATGTGCTGCGCGAGTTCGAGAAACTGCCCGGTGTCACCGTCATCGTTTACGACCAGCAGTGCGCCGCCGAAAAGCGCCGCCTGCGCGCGCGCGGCAAGCTCGCGGAACCTACGCTGCGCCTTGTGATCCACGAAGAAGTATGCGAAGGCTGCGGCGATTGCGTGACGCAATCCAATTGCCTGAGCCTGCACCCGGTGGAGACGGAATACGGCCCCAAGACCCGCATTCATCAATCGTCCTGCAATAAGGATTATTCGTGTGTATTGGGCGATTGCCCGTCATTTGTCACGGTGAAGCTGAAGCCGGGCACGGGGCAGCGCCGTCGGCAGATTGCGGCGCTGCCGGAGGCCGAGGTACCCCCGCCGCGCGAACGTGTCTCCGTCGAAGGCCGCTACTCGATCCTGATGCCGGGTATCGGCGGCACCGGCGTGGTCACGGTGAACGCGCTGCTGGCCACCGCCGCCTGGATCGACGGCCTATCGGTAATCACGCTCGATCAGACCGGCCTTGCGCAGAAGGGTGGGGCGGTGGTGTCCAGCATCATCTTGAGCGAGCGGCCCATCGACGCGTCGGCCAAGATCGGATACGGAAACGCGGACCTGCTGCTGGGCTTCGATCTGCTCGGCGCGGGCAGCGCCAGTAACCTGAAGTGTGCCCATCCGTCGCGTACCGTGGCCGTCGTGAACACGGCCGAAGTGCCCACTGGCGACGCCATACGCGGCGGTGCGCGCCTTGCTGGCCCTGGCGCGGCCGTCGATCTGATCAACACTTACACACGCAAAGACCGCAACCTGTTCCTGGACGCCTCGCGCCTGGCCGAAGGTCTCTTCGCCAGTCACATGGCGGTGAATATCTTCCTGCTGGGTGCGGCCTGGCAGGGCGGCCTGATTCCCATTTCAGACACGGCCATCGAGGAAGCTATCCGGCTGAACAAAGTGGACGCCGAGCGCAACGTGCAGGCGTTCCTCTGGGGCCGCAAGTATTATCACGATGCGCAGGCCGTCGAGTCACTGATCGCCCCTCCCGTAGCGCATGTCGACGGTCGGTCACTCGTCGAGCGCCGCACTGCCGATCTCACGCGCTACCAAAACGCCGCGTACGCCGCGCGCTATGCCGCGTTCGTCCACGAAGTCGAGGCGCGCCAGCCCGCCCTGGCCGAAGCTGTCGCCCGCAATCTCTACAAGCTGATGGCTTACAAGGACGAGTACGAAGTCGCACGCCTGCTGACGAATCCCGAGCGGGAGGCGCAGATTCGCGGCATGTGGGAGCAGGTGGAATCGATCGGCTACAATCTGTACCCCCCGCTGCTCCGTGCCATGGGTCTGAAGAAGAAGTTGAAACTCGGCGGCTGGTTCCGCGGACCGTTGCGCGTGCTGGCCTCGCTGAAGGGACTGCGCGGCACGCCGTTCGATGTCTTCGGCTATGCCGAGGTGCGCAGCGAAGAACGCGCGCTGGTCGGCTGGTACGAGCAGCTCGTGCGCGAGTGCCTGGATTGCGTCACTCCCGACAGCCTGGCTCTCGCACAGGAGATAGTGGCGCTGCCCACACAGATCCGCGGCTATGAAGGCATCAAGCTCGCCAGCATCGCCAAGGTGAAGGCAGTGGCCGCTGAGAAGACATCCGCCATGAAGACGAGCCTCGTACAATTGGCATGAAATACCTGGCGCTGGCAGTTGTCTCAGTGACCGCCGCACAGGCCACGGATCTCGATGAGCTCCGTGCTACCCAGCAGAAGCTAGTCGGCGCGCGGGATTTCAACAAACTTCCGCGAGACGAGGTACAGCTCGATGCGATAGCGGCCACGAAGAGCCAGTTCTTTATCCTGGGCTGACTCGCGGCTACCGACCTTTGGCACATGAAACGCACAAGTCTTGTGCTGGATGAGCAGCTCTTGGGAAGAAGCCACACGGGATCTGGGTCTCACAATCATACAGGAGGTGTTGCAAGGTTTACGCTGGGAGTCCAAGTGCGCTAAGGGAAATCTCGCAAATCCGAAAGGTCGAGGGACCGGCGGAATTCCACGGAAGCAACCTCTGGCGCGGCAACCCGACGAAGATGCGGGCAGACCGCACGGCTCGCCTACGGCCGAGACGCAAGTGATTCTGGTGGGTACCTCAGATACTATCGCGGAATATGCTCCGCTCCGGATCTCCGAGCGGCTTGTGCCGCGAATCCAGTAAGCGGGCCCGCCTACGCCACCACGTCCACACCCATACTGCGCGCGGTGCCCCTCACCGAATTCATGGCGGCTTCCACGGTGAAGCAGTTCAAATCCGGCATCTTGATTTTGGCGATCTCTTCCACCTGCTTCTCGGTGATCACGCCGACCTTTGTCTTGTGCGGCTCCGGCGATCCCTTCGCCAGGTTCACTGCGCGCTTGATCAGCACCGGCACCGGCGGCGTCTTCGTAATGAAGGTGAACGAGCGGTCCGAGAAGATCGTGATCACCACCGGGATGATCAGCCCTTCCTGGTCCTTACTCGATGTCTTGGCGTTGAACGCCTTGCAGAAATCCATGATGTTGACGCCCTGTGGTCCAAGCGCGGTGCCCACCGGAGGCGCCGGGGTAGCTTTCCCGGCGGGGATCTGCAACTTCACGGAACCGGTAACTTTCTTTGCCATCTGAGAATCCTTGCGATCGTTATTCTATTCTTTTTCTACTTGGAGAAATTCCAGCTCGACAGGCGTGGCGCGCCCGAAAATCATCACCATCACGCGTAGCGTGCCGCGGTCGGTATTGACCTCGTCCACCTTGCCGCGAAAGTTGGCGAACGGACCATCCACGATGCGCACGCCATCGTTCCTCTCGTAAGTCGTCTTGGGGCGCGGCCGCTCGGCCGAAGAACTCTGGCGATACAGGATTGAGTTCACTTCGTCTGCGCTGAGTGGGACCGGCTGCGTGCCGCCGCCCACGAACCCCGTCACGCGCGGCGTGGCCTTCACGGCGTGCCACAACTCGTCGTTCATTTCCATTTCCACCAGCACGTATCCGGGGTAAACCAGGCGTTTGCTGGTGACCTTCTTGCCGCCCCGCAACTCCACCACTTCCTCGGTGGGAATGAGCACCTGCCCGATCTTGTCGGCGAAGCCGAACGCCTGGGAGCGGCTGCGCAGCGACTCAGCCACCTTTTGCTCGAACCCGGAGTAAGTGTGAATGATGAACCACTTCTTGGGAGAGGACTCGTCGTAGCCCGCCACGGCGGGCGCTTCCGCGGCTTCGTCGCCCGGCTCGTCCTCTGCCTCGACGGGAGTCTCGGCGGCAGCCTGCTCGACTGGCGCGGCTTCTTCGTCGCCCGGCTCCTCGGCTAAAGCGCCGCTCTCCGGCGCCTCCTGAATCTCTTCTTGATCCGTTTCCTGATCCACAGAATGCACGTTTTCGTCGTCCATACGGCTACTTTGACAATGCCTTATACATGCGCGTGACCGTGTCGGTCAGCACCGCATCCACCACCGCGAAGAAGGCTGCGAAGGCGAATACCGTGAAGATCACCACCACTGTGGTACCCTCCACCTGCTTGCGGTTCGGCCACGTCACACGCTTCATCTCGAGCTTCAGCTCGTTGAAATAATCGCGCGTCCGCGTGGGCCAACTGATTACGCTCTCGAGAAAATTGCTGCCTTCCATGCTCGCTCGCCTCCCAACGCTACCCCATCATAAAAATGCCAGATCTGGATTGGCAGGGGCGGAGGGATTCGAACCCCCACTCGCGGTTTTGGAGACCGCTGGTCTGCCGTTAAACCTACGCCCCTAATCACAAGCCGGCGGGACATCCCTGCGCGGTGCCCTACCTAATTCTACTTGATTTCCTTGTGCGGCTGGTGCTTCCGGCAATACGGGCAGAACTTCTTCATCTCCAGCCGCTCCGTAGTGGTCTTCTTGTTCTTGGTGCCCGAATAGTTCCGGTTCTTGCATTCCGTGCATTGAAAAGTGATGATCTCGCGTGCCATGTTCCCTGTCCTTCTTTTGTTCCTTCTTTACTCCATCATTACTCGAGAATTTCGGTCACGGTCCCGGCGCCCACCGTGCGTCCGCCTTCGCGGATGGCGAACCGCAACCCCTTGTCCATGGCGATGGGCGTGATCAGATCGATCACCAGGTTCACGTGGTCGCCCGGCATCACCATCTCGGTGCCCTCCGGCAACTCCGCCACTCCCGTCACGTCCGTGGTCCGGAAGTAGAACTGCGGCCGGTACCCCTTGAAGAACGGCGTATGCCGCCCGCCCTCTTCCTTGCTCAATACCACCACGCTGCCCTTGAACTTCTTGTGCGGCGTGATCGACTTGGGCTTCGCC
>DATKFU010000358.1:0-2399 GCA_035511215.1 Bryobacteraceae bacterium
GTTGGGAGTTACTGGTTCCCATGGTCCGCCCGCGCCGCCACTCCGTGTTCTCGCTGCTCGAACGGCCTCTGATTCTGTGGGACGAGCCCGCCCAAGTGGCCGGCGCAGCCGAACGCATTTGGAAGCGGCTCGAACAAACACCGTCCTCGCCGGCCTACGACCCGGAGCGAGTCTTCTTCTCCTGGAACGACCTGGAAGCGCAAGCCGCCAACGCCCCCCAAATCGCTCTAGAAGAGCTGGAAGTGATCGCGCACCCAGCACCCAGCACCCGGCACCCAGCACCCGTCTTCTACATCCCGACGCGCCCCTCGCTGGCCTTTCACGGGAATATGCCGGTGGCCATCGCCGAGGCGCGCAACCTGGCCGAAGGCAACTCCCGCGTGGCATTTTTCGCCGAATCGAGCGGTGCCGTCGAGCGCGTCGCCGATATCTTCAACGAGTACGGCGTGCCCTATCAGCTTGGGCTCGACCAGTCAGACTCGACGCCCGAATATCTGGCGGGGCGCGCCTACATGGCTGGAACTGTGGCGTCCATCTACCTGATCCGCGGAGCGGTCCGGCGGGGTGTCGTCTTCCGCGATGCCGGCCTCGCGATCTTCGGCAGCGAGGACCTCTTTGACACTTCCGAATTGGTCGCCCGCGCGCCGTCCGGAAAATCCGCGCTGGCCACCTTCTCCGCCGACCTGATCGATCTGAAGCCTGGCGACTATGTGGTGCACGCCGAGCATGGCGTGGCGCGCTTCCTGGGCCTGCGCGAAATCGACCACGGCGAGGCGCAGGGCGACTACATGCTGCTCGAATATGCCGGTGCCGCCAAGCTCTATGTGCCGCTCACCCGCATGGACCTGGTGCAGCGCTTCCGCGGCGCGGGCGAGTCGGTCCCAGCCCTCGACCGCATGGGCGGCGCCACCTGGAGCCGCACCAAGACCCGCGTCAAAGCCAAAATGCGCGACATGGCCGATGAGCTGCTTAAGCTCTACGCCGGGCGAAAAATGGCCGATGGCTTCGCGTTTTCGCACGACAGCAACTGGCAGCGCGAGTTCGAAGACGCCTTCGAGTTCACCGAGACCCGCGATCAGCTCACCGCCATCAAAGACATCAAGCGCGACATGGAAAGTCCGCAGCCCATGGACCGCCTGCTGTGCGGCGACGTGGGCTACGGCAAGACCGAGGTAGTCATGCGCGCCGCCTTCAAAGCCATGGGGGATGGCAAGCAGGTGGCCGTGCTGGCGCCCACGACGGTCCTGACGTTTCAGCACTACGAGACCTTCAAGCGCCGCTTTCAGCCTTTCCCTATACGCATTGAAATGTTAAGCCGCTTTCGCACCGCCAAGGAGATGAAAGCTGTGTTGGCGGATCTGGCCGAAGGCAAGGTAGACCTGGTGGTTGGGACTCACCGGCTGCTCTCGACCGATGTGGTCTTCAAGGACCTAGGCTTGGTCCTGGTGGATGAGGAGCAGCGCTTCGGCGTCAAACACAAGGAACGCCTGAAGCACCTGAAGCAGAGTGTGGATGTGATCAGCATGAGCGCCACGCCAATTCCCAGAACACTACACATGTCGTTGTTAGGTTTGCGCGACATGTCGGTGATCGAGACGCCGCCCAAGGACAGGCTTTCCATCCAGACCGTTGTCGCGCATTTCCAACCCGATTTGATAAAGTCGGCCCTGGAACTCGAATTAGGCCGTGGGGGGCAAGTCTACTTCCTGCATAACCGTGTGGATTCCATTTGGGCGCGTGCTGCCTTCCTGCAACAGCTTGTTCCCACGGCGCGGATCGGCGTCGGGCACGGCCAGATCGGCGAGGCGGAGCTGGAAAAGACCATGCTCAAGTTCATGCAACACGAATATGACATCTTCGTTTGCACTACAATTGTAGAAAATGGTCTGGATATTCCACTTGCCAACACCATCATCATCGAAAATGCGGAACGTTACGGCCTAGCCGAGCTTTACCAGCTTCGCGGGCGCGTGGGCCGCTCGAATCGCCGCGCCTATGCCTATTTGCTGGTGCCTCCCGATACCGAATTGAGCGAAGTGGCGCGCAAGCGGCTGGCGGCGTTAAAGGAGTTCAGCGATCTGGGTGCGGGGTTCAAGATTGCCGCATTGGATCTGGAGTTGCGCGGGGCCGGCAATCTGCTGGGCGGTGAGCAGCACGGCCATATCAACGCCGTAGGCTTCGACATGTATGTGCGCCTGCTGGAGGAAACCGTGCGCGAGTTGAAGGGCGAGGAGGTGCCGGCGGAAATTCACTCCAGCCTGAATCTGGGGCTCGACATGCGCATTCCCGCGGACTACATCGCCGATGAAAATCAGCGCTTGCGCGCCTACCGCCAGATCGCTAACGCCGGCACGCCCGCCGACCGTGAGCGCGTGGAGAAGGAGCTGGAATTCTTCCCT
>DATKFU010000359.1:0-17349 GCA_035511215.1 Bryobacteraceae bacterium
GGGAGAGTAGGGGCCATTTCGAGCGGCAACACACTGTAAATAAAGGGCCTGATCGTTGGGCGCAATCCTGTGACCGCCCAAATCCGACTTGCATACAAATGTAATACCACGTCGATTTTAATGTTGCGGCGGCGTCCTCCCAGACCGGCTCTCGATCTTCGCAAGTAACTGAGAAATATGCGAAAGCCCGTCTGACCTAAACTGGAACGGCGAGCTGCCCCAGCGAAATGAAGTGATTTTAATAACAGTTTAACGGCCAGTTCATCTGCCGCAGTTTATGATACTTTGCAGACGACGTAGAATCGTCGAATCAAAAGGAGATACCGTAATGAAGAAATTAATGAGCCTGATGTTGGGCCTGTCCATCGCGCTGGGCTCTTTCGCCATGTTCGCCCAGAATTCCACCGACACCACCAAGACAACCACCAAAAAGAAGGCCAAGAGCACCAAGAAAGCGAAAGCCACAAAAGACACCACCAAAACGAGTTAACTTCGTTTTCAACGACTGGAGCGCCGCGTAGCGGCTCGGATTTCCCCAAACCTACGCGGCCCCGGTTGTGTGTTTTGTGTCGTCCCTCTCTCGGACCATTTTCGGACCATCCTGCCAGGTTGACTCGCGGCAAGCTTTCCTCTAATCTCTAGTTGGATACGGGAGATTGCATTCTTTCAGCCGCAATGACTATTTCCGTCAAAGGTGAATATGCGCTGCAAGCCCTATTCGACCTGGCGTCGCAGCCGCCGGGTACACCCGTCAAAATCGGCGAGATCGCCAAGCGCCAGAAGATTCCCCAGAAATTCCTGGAACTGATTCTCGCAGGTCTCAAGCAGGGCGGCTTTGTCGAGTCCAGGCGCGGAGCCGAAGGCGGTTACCTTCTGGTGCGGCCTCCGGAAACCCTGACGGCCGGCGAAGTCCTGCGGTTCGTCGAAGGACCGCAACCGGGCCGTTCCCGCTCCCGTCGCAAGGGTGAATCGCCCTTCGCCGAGATGTGGAGCCGCGTGGATTTGGCCGTCTCCGACGTTCTCGACCACACCACCTTCGCCGAACTGCGGCGCGCCTGGGCCGACCGCCATTCCAGGTTCGTTCCAAATTGGGAGATATGAGTTTGTTCTACGCGGACAATTCACTAAGCATCGGGCGTACGCCCTTGGTGCGCATCAATCGCATTACCGATGGCGCGCCGGTAACCATGTTGGCCAAGATCGAAGGCCGCAATCCCGCCTATTCGGTAAAAGACCGCATTGGCGCGGCCATGGTGTGGGACGCCGAGCAGCGCGGGATTTTGAAACCCGGCAAGGAAATCGTCGAGCCCACCAGCGGCAATACAGGGATCGCACTGGCCTACGTGGCGGCCGCCCGCGGTTATGCCATCACGCTCACCATGCCGGAGACCATGTCGGTCGAACGCCGCAAGGTGGTGCAGGCGCTCGGCGCCACGCTCTTGCTTTCCGATGGCGAACAGGGCATGGCCGGGTCCATCGCCAAGGCGCTCGAGCTGGTGTCTTCCGACCCGGATCATTACGTGATGCTGCAACAATTCGAGAACCCGGCCAACCCGCGTATTCATTTCGAGACCACCGGGCCGGAAATCTGGACCGACACCGCGGGCGCTATCGACGTGCTGGTGGCCGGTATCGGTACTGGCGGGACAATCTCCGGCGTTTCGCGATACATCAAGCAGTCGCAGCGGAAGAAGATCCTGTCCGTGGGCGTCGAGCCGGCGAGCTGCCCGGTGATCGCACAGACGTTGAAGAAGGAGCCGCTGCGGGGTGGTCCGTCAAAGATTCAAGGCTTGGGCGCGGGCTTCATTCCGGACACGCTGGACCTTTCGCTGGTCGACCGCGTGGAGGCGGTCAGCGACGAGGAAGCCATGGAGACTACGCGCAGACTGGCTCGCGAAGAAGGCATCCTGTGCGGCATCTCCTGTGGCGCCGCCATGTCGGTGGCCCTGCGGCTGGCCCGCGAGGAGCAGTTCAAAGGCAAGATGTTCGTGGTTATATTGCCCGATCTCGCCGAGCGTTACCTGAGCACGTCCTTATTCGAGGACTAAGAGAACGCGTGCGGCAGGCCCTTCACCTGCCAGATTAAAAGCGGGCGCGTTTGGGTGAAAAGGGGTGAGTGCGCCCGCTTATCGTAACGGGGATTTGCCGAGAAGACGACCGTGTTTCAGCATGGGTTACAGGGGATGTCCTAGTGTGTGCGTTTCAGCACGTTTGGAAAAAAGATACAATCTGGAAAGATGAGCCGATCGATGGCATTGGCAGCGTGCTTTGTCTGCCTCGCAGGCGTCGCGGTTGCGCAGCTTGACAAGCCCGCGCCGCCCCTGGATAACCCGCCTCTGCTGAATAACGGCAAGCCCATGATCGTGGATTACCACTGCGGCGAGGAAGACATCCGGCTAGCCGGTCTGACCTGCACGATAGACGATCCCTGCCCGGTATTTCTGGAGCTTGCGTCAGTGGAAGCCTTGGGAAATCGGATCTTCGTCACGGGTAACATCCACTCGTCTTCCACCACGCTCGATTCCGTGCTGCTGTCGAGCGACGATGCCGGCAAGACCTGGCGCGAGCCGTTCGAGCGCATGCATCTGGCCGGCCTCGATCGCATCCAATTCATGGATTTCGAGAACGGCTGGGTCAGCGGCGAAGTGCAGCATCCCCTGCCGCGCGATCCATTCCTGCTGGCCACCACCGATGGCGGCAAGACGTGGCGGGCGCGCCCCATTTTCGCGGATCAGCAGTTCGGCTCCATCGTGGATTTCCGCTTTACTTCCCGAACCAGCGGTTACCTGGTGATCTATCGCGGGCGGACGGGCGAATCCGGAAGCTCCGAGTTGTATGAAACTCTCAACGCGGGCGACAGCTGGATGCTGCGCCAGACCAGCGACCGGCTGATCGAGCTGATGCGCCACAGCCCGACAGCGGACGCGGACTGGCGCCTGCGCGCGGACGCCGCCAGCAAGTCATACCGCATCGAGCGGCGGGCGGGCGCCGGATGGCGCGGCATTGCGGCGTTTTCGGTTTCGATCGGCACGTGCAAGCCGCCCGAGATACCGGTCCTGCCGGTCGATGCCATGCCTGTATCCCCGCAAGGACCGCGTTGACACGTTCAGCGGAAAGTCACACTGCCGTCCGCCGCCATCGGCCAAGCTGGATTCCATGCCACTTCCCAGGCGAACCCGTCCGGATCGGCGAAATAGCCCGAGTAGCCTCCCCAGGGCGCGTTGCGCGCCGGCTTAAGAATCTTCGCGCCGGCTGCCGCGGCGCGTTCCATCAGCGGATCCACGTCATCCCGCGAACGGACGTTATGGCCCAGCGCCATCGCCGCCCTTCCGAACTCGTTCGCATTGGCGTGAAAGTCCGCCGCCAGCGAATCGCGCAGAAAAAGGGCAAAAATCATTCCCCCCGTTTGAAAGAATACGATCTCTTTGTCCTCGAATGCCGGCTTCCAGCCCAGTCCGTCAACATAGAATCGCCGCGATTTTCCAAGATCTCTAACGCCCAGCGTCACGATACTGATCCGCTGCTCCATACTCCGGTATCCCCCTAACGCCGATTCGAGTCAATCAATTTGAGTATAGATCCAGCGCCACTCCCGAGTTCCCGTGGCCCGGTCAAGCACCTCTCCAGTGGAAGCCTCTCAGCCGCTAAGCCCAAACATCGCCAGCCCGGAATTCGCGGCGTTCACGATGGCGTCCGCCGCCACGCGGGTGATGTCGCCGGTAAGCAGCTTCAGCGTCTTTCCAGTGCGCGCGGTCCATTGCATGGCAAGCGCCCCGATGGCCCTGCTGCTATTATCTTCCTATATGGCAGGGTATGAGCCTGGAGACCGTCCCACGATCCTGAGCAAGCAATTCCTGCTGACCTTCGGCATCGGGCTGGCCGTGATCCTGATCGCCGTGGCCGGCATTCTCTATCTCCAGCGCGGCGCGCACGTGGAGTTGAAGGGCGCCATCCTGAAAGTACGCACCATGGGGATGGACGACAACAGCTCGTTGGCGGTGGTCGATTTCCGCTTTGCGAACCCGTCGGACTATCCCTTTGTGGTGCGCAGTGTGGACGTAACCGCCACGGGGGCGGATGGAGCGAGCTACACGAGCACGCCGGTGCCCGAGGTGGATGCCAAACGGATCTTCGAGTATTACCCCGTCCTGGGGCAGAAGTTCAACACTTCGCTGCTCACGCGCGATAAGATCGCTGGGCGCCATACGGAAGACCGCATGATCGTGGCGCGCTTCGAAATGCCGGTAACGAAGTTGGACGCCCGCACCAACCTGAAAGTCCGGATTGAGGATGTCGATGGTCCCGTTTCCGAATTGGTGGAGAAGTAGTCACCGGCAAGACGACAGGGAACATGCGTCGCACGAGCGCGCCGTCCGCAGCGCCAGCGCTCCGGTCGGGCAAGCCTCGGCACAGCGTTGCGCTGCGCTGCGCAAGCCTTCCGAGAGCGGTTTGCCGAACGGCACGGCTACGGTGACATCGAAGCCGCGACCGATCATGGCCAGGCCGAGTGTTTCGCCGGCCGCGGCCGCAATGCGCACGCAAGCGTCGCAACTGATGCATTTGCCCGGCTCGTAGACAATCTCGGGGTGGGAGAGGTCCTGCGAGAAGCGCCGGCGCGCGCCGGCGAACCGGTACACGTCCACCTCATATTCGTTCGCGAGCGTTCGCACCAGGCAGCAATCCTGTTTGCGGCAGCCGCAACTGAGGCAGCGGCGGGATTCGCGTGCGGCGTCGTCGGGAGTCAAGCCGCGCTCCACCTCGTCGAAGGTTGCCCGGCGTTGTTCCATCGGAAGCCGCGGCATAGGCGCGCGCGCGGATTTCTCGATGGCACGGAATATGGCGGCCCGCTCCGCGTCGTCGATCGGACGCATGGCAATGCCGGTCAGCACTGATTCGCCGGCCACGGATTCGCCGCTGAGGTACTGGTGGATCGAGGTTGCGGAGATTCTTCCCGCGGCTACGGCCCGAACCGCGAGGTCCGCCCCCAACACCGCATCTCCGCCGGCGAACACTCCGGGCAGATTTGTGGCGAGCGTACGTTCATCGGCGGCAATGCCCCATCCGGTCACCCGCAGGCCTTCGCGCCCGGCCAGCGTGCGCTCTACGGCTTGGCCAATAGCCGCGATCACGGTGGAACATTCGATTACAAAGTCGGAGCCAGCCACGGCAACCGGTCTGCGCCGCCCGGAAGCATCCGGTTCGCCGAGCGTCATTCGCTGGCAGGTCAGCAGCAGACCGCGACCGTTTCTGTCCAGCCGCATCGGCGCCACCAGGTAGTCGATATGCACGCCTTCGGCCTCGGCGGCCTCCACTTCGTCCATGGCGCAGGGCATCTCCTGCCGGCCGCGGCGGTAGAGAATGCGCACATTTTGAGCGCCCAGGCGTACGGCGGAGCGGGCGCAGTCCATCGCCGTGTTGCCGCCTCCGACCACCGCCACATCGCGGCCGAGTGAAGGTGCGTTGCTGTTGGCGGCGAGTTCCAGAAACGCGATGCCGGCCAGCGCATTCTCTTCGCCCTCGCAGCGCAGACCCTGTGCGCGTTGCGCTCCGATCGCCAGGAAGACGGCGTCGTATTGTTTCCGTAGCTCGCCGAGGGTGAACTCCGTGCCCCAGCGCACGCCCATTTGGAACCGGGCGCCCAGTTTCCGTATGGCGTCGATCTCCGCATCGAGCGCGTCCTTCGGCAGGCGGTACGCGGGGATTCCGTAACGCAGCATGCCGCCGGGCTGGGGATGCGCGTCGAAGAGTGTGCAGCCGTGGCCTTTCTGCAGCAGATACCAGGCGGCGGCCAGCCCCGCGGGACCCGCCCCTACGATGGCGACCGATTTCCCTGTAGTGGGCGCGCACGGCGGCGTATATGGCGTAACCGCGGCGATGTCCAAATCGGCGGCATAGCGATGCAGCGCGCCAATCGCCAGACCCTGGTCGAGGTCGCAGCGGCGGCACCCCTCCTCACATAGACGCGGGCAAATGCGTCCGAGTGAACCGGGCAACGCCAGGCGCTCTGCGATCGCTTCCATGGCGCGGCGATTGTCGCCTGTGGCGATACCATAAACGAAGCCGGGGATGTCCAGACCCGCCGGACAGCGGGCCGCGCACGGTGCTACGCACTCGCCGGCGTGATCGGACAGCAACAGTTCCAGCGCCATTTTCCGGGCGGCGCGTACATCGTCGCTGTTGGTCGTGACGGACATGCCCTCCGCCACGGGCACGGCGCAGGCAGGTGACAGCGTACGCCGGCCTTCGATCTGAACGGCGCAAACGAAGCACGATGCCGCAGGCTCGATTCCGGGAACGTGGCACATGGAGGGGATGCGGATGCCCAGCCACTGCGCGGCCGCCATCAACGTGGTGCCGGGTTCCACGCTGACCCGCCGGCCGTCGATCGTGAGGGTCACTGGCACGTTACATGACCTCGATGGCGTCGTCCTGGCAGGCCTGGCGGCACATGTCGCAACGGGTGCAGAGCCGCTGATCCACTTCGTGTTTTTGGTATGGACGATACCCGATAGCGCCCACGGGACAGGCCTGCGCGCAGAGCGTACAGCCGATGCAGTTGTCTGTTACCCGGTAGCGGATCAGGGCCGGGCAGCGGCCGGCTGGACAACGCTTCTGGTGCAGGTGGGCTTCGTACTCCTCGCGAAAATACCGCAGCGTTGTGATCACGGGGTTGGGCGCGGTCTGGCCCAAGCCGCAGAGGCTTCCGCGGCTGACGTAATCGGCGAGCGTCTCCAGCTTCTCAATGTCGTCGCGGCGGCCCTCGCCTGCGCAGAGCCGTTCGAGAATCTCGAGCATGCGCTTGGTGCCGATACGGCAGAAAGTACACTTGCCGCAGGATTCGGCCTGCGTGAATTTCAGGAAGAAGCGCGCGATGTCGACCATGCAGTCGTGGTCGTCGAGCACCACCAGGCCGCCCGATCCCATAATGGCGCCGGTCTGAGCGAGCGCATCGTAATCGATGGGCGTGTCCGCGAGGCGCGCCGGAATGCAGCCGCCGGACGGACCGCCGAGTTGCACGGCCTTGAATTGCCGGCCGTTCTTGATGCCGCCCCCGATTTCCTCGACGACCTCGCGAATCGTGACGCCCATGGGAACCTCGACCAGGCCTCCGCGGTTGATCTTCCCGGCCAGTGCAAAGACCTTCGTCCCCTTGCTGGTGGGAGTGCCGAATGCGGCGAAGGCGGCGGGGCCATGGCGGATGATCCACGGGACACAGGCGAGCGTTTCGACGTTGTTGATGATGGTCGGCTTGCCGCGGAAGCCGCGTTCGACCGGGTAGGGCGGCCGCAGCCGCGGCATCCCGCGTTTTCCTTCGAGCGACTGGATCAACGCGGTCTCCTCGCCGCAGACGAATGCGCCGGCGCCTTCGCGCACTTCCAGGTGCAGCGAATCGAGATAGCCGCGCGCGCGGGCCTGGACGATCGCGGCGCCTATATGGCGCACTGCCAGCGGGTATTCGGCGCGGATATACAGGTAGCCCTCGGCGGCTCCGATGGCGTACGCGGCAATGGCCAGGCCTTCCAGAACGCGATGCGGGTCGGATTCGAGCACGGCGCGGTCCATGAAGGCGCCGGGATCGCCTTCGTCGCCATTGCAGACGACGTATTTGACGGGATCGGACTGGGAGCGCCCAAGCGTCCATTTGCGCCCGGTCGGGAAACCCGCGCCGCCGCGGCCGCGCAAGCCGGATTCGGCGATGGCGGCAATCACCTGTTCAGGGGATAGTTGCGTACGGCAGCGTTGGAGGGCGCGATAGCCGTCGCGCGCCAGGTAATCGTCGATGTTCAGCGGATCGATTTCGCCGCAGTTTTCCAGGACGATCCGTTCTTGTCTTGTGGCGACACACGGTGTCGAGACGAGTCTCGACACGGCACGCACGAGTGCGTGCGCCACGTGGCGTCTAACAATCAATCGTGCGGTCTCGATGGTGACGTTGCTGTAGAGAGTTATGCGGCCGTCGGGCTCGACCACTTGGACAAGCGGCTCCAGGTGGCACATCCCGTTGCAGCCGACCGTTTTGACCTTCGCGGCCTTCTGCAGGACGTCAAGTACCGGTTCCGCGCCGCTGGCGATGCCGCAGGACCCGAGCCCGACTCGGATTTCGACTGCGCCGCGCCTCATGCCGTTTCCTCAGCGTGGGCCAGGGCGGCGCTGGCGCTCGATGGCGTCAGCCTGCCGGCAGTGCGGCCGTCCACCATCAGCACGGGGGCCACGCTGCAGCAGCCCACGCAGGCGACTTCGTCCAAAGTGAACATGCCGTCCGGGTCGGTGTCGGCGCCGTCGGGGATCGCCAGGTAGCGGCGCAGTTCATCGGTAACCTGGCGCGCTCCCGAGACGTGGCACGCTGTGCCATGGCAGACTCGCACCGTGTGCCTGCCGGCTGGGGTGCTGCGGAATTGGCCGTAGAAAGAGGACGTGCCGGCGAATTGGGCTGGCGTGATTTCGGTAAGCTCCGAGAGGCGCTGGATAGCTTCGTCGGGGAGGTAGCGATAGTGTTTCTGGACGGCCTGGAGGAATGCGATGGCGTTTTCCTTGCTGCGGCCTTGGCTGGCTACGAGGTCGTCGATGAAGCCGAGATCCAAGTGGGGCGCGGCTGGGCGGACTGCGCTCGCCAAGGAGCGGGACTGAAAGTCCCGCGCAGGCCTGGAGGCCTGCCCCACCCTCTTTCCACTCGGCGGGGTTGTCTCTACCACCTGTTTCGCCAACGTCAGGAACGCGGCGGCGCCGGCGATCAGTATCCAGGCTACGGCATTATCCCGCGACTTCCGCGCGCGCCGGCCGGCCGTGACCCGCTTCTGTTCGGCGGCCAGTTTGGCGGCCAGAGCGGCGTCGGACTTCACCTGCTGCTGCAGGTTCTTAATGAGCTTGTCGTCGCGCGGCGCCCGCCACGTCGCCACCGCATAATCGGCAAGCAGGACGCCCACGCACGCCGCCACAAACGCAACGGCAATCCACGTCCAGGCCCGCACGCTCATGGTAACTGCACCAATTGGGCCTTGGCTCGCGCCAACTCACCATCCCTAGGACATGCGGCATAGCATCGCGCGCAATACAGACAATTGCGGCGCACGGCCCGCATGTTCTCGATCGCGCCATAGGGGCAGGCGTCGGCGCACAAGCCGCAGTCGAGTTCCTTATCCGGCGTGATCGTGACTCCGCGGCGCGCCAGGCGCGTACACCAGGCGAGCAGGCCGCCGTAGGGACAAAGATAGCGGCAATACGGCCGTCCAATGAACATGCCCGCCAACAGGAAAGCGCCGCCGATCAAGAGCATATGTGGCGCGCCGGTCCGGCGAAAGAAGCCCACGAACGGATCGAACCGGCAGATCACGAAGTCGCGCGCGGCTGCCGGCTTCAAGGCGAAAAAGAGCACCAGCCCGAGATAGGCGTACTTCAGCAGGCCCAGCGCCCGGTCCAGCCGCCGCGGCACTTGGACCGGCTTTAGCAGCACCAGTTCCTGCATCGCGCCCAGCGCGCAGACACCTCCGCAGAAGGCCCGCCCAAAGAATATGGCCATTACCAGCGGCAGGAAGAAGGTGGCCGTCACCACCATCGGAATCGAGTAGCGCGGATCCGTCAACGCCACCGCGACATTCTGTATCGATCCGATCGGGCAAATGCAGCCCTCGCGGTAGAAGCCGAAATAGGCCACCGAACCGATGGCCAGCGCGACCAACGCCTTCCGGCTGCGCCGCTTCAGAACCAGCCAGGACGAAATCCCCATGGCTGCCGCCAGCACCGCGACATCCAGCAATTGCAGCCAGGAACTTCGTGGCAAGGGCTTCTGAACCGGGGGCGTTTGGTAGCCGCCGCCGATGGTTTTTTCCTGCGGGGCCGTGTCGACGGGACGCTGATAGGGAATGGTTTGGGCGGGCAGAGACGTGGAGAGGACGAGCACCGCCAGGATCGCGGTGAGAGGGCGGCCTACGAGGCCGCAGCAGGCTGCGAGCCTGCCCCACATCATGACACCGCCCGCTCGACTGGAACCTGGACCAAAGCGCCCTTAGGGCAGGCCCTGGAGATTGCGCAGCGGTTGCAGTCCACGCACCGGTTGTAGCGAATCCGCAGCACGATCGACCCCAGCCCCAGGGGCTCCTTGCACTGGATTACGCACTTGCCGCAGCCGTCGCACTTTTCCTCGTCGATCAGGTACTCGTAGAAATTGTTGGCCGGGTCTTCGGGATCGGCCTTGCCGATCGGCCTGCGCGTAATGGCGTCGCGCGGGCAGAGCTTCTCGCTCGGCAGTCCCCGTTCGTCTACTGCGCTGGTGATGTTGAAGTAGGCCGGACAGATGTTGCAGCGGCCGCACCGGGAGTGCTCGTTCACGGCCCGCACAGCCGACAGCGAGACGACGCACTCGGTGGTGCAGAGGTTGCAAGCTGGTACACCTACCTCCCCGAGCCTGCTGTTGAGGCAGCGCGACGCATCCACTTGCCAGACCACCTGTCCGTGCGCTTTCTTGACCAGGAATCCGGCGCCGCCGCCCAGGGTCGCCAGCACGGTCCCGCGGGCGGCCTTGTGAAACAAATCCCTCCTGGTGAAATGCTCGGTCATATTGCCACCGGTTCAAAAACGAAGATCGCCAGCTTCACCGTATCGGCGACGTACACGCGCCCGCCCCGATCCACAGCCACGCTCATGTTCTTGCAGTTCGCGTCGAAGACGTCCGCCGCGACGACCGCCTCCAACTCGCCGCTGAAGCTGTAGACCTTGGCGCGCGGGCCGGCCTTTTCCGTGACGTAAATGCGGTCTCGCACTGCCACGTTGGTCGGATTGCAGCAGCCTCCGAACCCTGCCGGGTTGGTGCCGTGAAAATGTCCGATGTGCCCGAGTAATTCACCGGCGGGAGTGTAGCGCTCCACGCGATGCTTGCCCGGGTTGGCCGCGTGGACCACGCCGTGCGCGTCCACGCCGAAATCCACCATGCCGTTGGGGATCAGCAACCCATTCAACGGATTGTCCCTGCCGATGTTGTTGCGGAACTTGCCGCCGGAATCAAAGCGGCGGATCGCGCGGCCCACCGCGTCCCCCGCAAGCACGTCGCCGGCGAAGAAACCGATGGCCGTGACGCGCCCCAGCAACGCCTCGTCACGCCATGTGCGCAAGAGTTTCCCCCCGCCGTCGAAAATCTCGATCTGGCCGATTTGGCCCGCGTATACCGCGCCATCGCCCGCCACCGCCACCGAATGTACCGGTTGGGAAGTGGACCATCGCCGCCGCAGGCGGCCGCCTGCCTCGAACAGGGTGATCTGGGAGTCGTTGGCCGCATAAACACTACCGGCCGCATCGACCGCGATGCCGCGCAGAGAGGCGGCGAACTGGCCGGGTCCGGGGCCTTTGCCGCCGATTACGGCGATTTGACGGTATTGCATAAGGTGAACCTTTTCAGCAAGTGCAGCCGGGCGGCCTACGAGGCCGCTGCAGGCTGCGAGCCTGCCCCACATCTAGCCACGCAGGTCGAGGCAGATCATTTTGGTCAGATCCCGCAACACCAGCTTGCCGTCCGACAGCGCCATCGGCGCCCAGACTTCCTGCCCGCCGAGGACTTGAGCGCTGGCCGTCTCGTTATACCCCGTGGTACTCGCCTCGATCAGACGCAATCTGCCCGTGTTGCCATCCATCGCAAGAAACATGCCGTCGGCCAGCATGAAACTGCCCAGGCCGAACGAGGCTTTCCCCTCGCTGGTCCAGACCTCTTTTCCGTCGAAACTCATGCAGGTGAACAGGCCGCGCTTCTTCTTGCCCACCGCGTACAGATGGCCGTTATGCACGACCGGTGTGTGTACCTCTGAATTCCATTCGTTATTCTTCAGGTCGAACAGGCACTCCGTCTTGAAAGTGCCGCCATCGCGCCGCACGCGAATCATGACGCTGCCTGCGTCGTAGCTGGCAGTCATGAAGACCCGTACCCCGTCCACCGCAATGGGCGACGGCGCCACCGCCACGTTGAACTTGCGCGGAAATTCCCACAAGAGCTTGCCGTCGCTGGCCGACACACCTAGCGGGCCTTGGAGCGTTCCATACAAATATTGGCGGACTCCACCCAACACGGCCGGCATCACCGAGGCGTGCGTCATCAAGCGCTGGTTCGGGTTGGGAGTGCGCCAAATTTCTTTGCCGGTGGCCTTTTCGAGCGCTACCAGAATGGCGGCGCCTCCGGTGGCGACCACGATTCGGCCGCCGTCCTGCAGCGGGCACTGCCCGTTGTACCAGGAGGGAATGGTGGCCTGGTATTCGGTGACCAGGCTCTTACGCCAGATTTGTTTGCCGGTCCTTGCGTCCAGGCAGTGGAGCACGGCTTTGGGGTCCAGCGAGCAAACGAAACGGCCGTCCACTGCCGGTATGGTGCGGGTGATGGCGTGGTTAGGACGAATCTCGCGCGGCTCGCGGAACTGCCAGATCAGCTTGCCGTCGGCCAGCGATCGGCAGTTGATGGCCCATTCGGATTTGGCCTCGTCGTAATCGTGGTGGTAGACCCGGCCGGCCACGATCGCGGCGCCGGCGTAGCCTTCGGTTACAGGGATCGACCAGAGGAGCCGTGGCCCGGCGGCCGGCCATTTGCGTAAAAGGCCGGTTTCTTTGGAGATGCCGTTTCGATCCGGTCCACGAAACTGCGGCCAATCCAACCCGCGAGCCGGCGGCAGAACGGCTGCCAGCCCGGCTGATCCCACGCTTATGATCCAAGTGCGGCGTGTATACATTCGGAACCTCCCCTCGACTGTTGAGAAGCACCACACTATGTAGTATATCTCGATATTAAGAGTTTAAGATATTGTTAATTGCCTGGGCCGCTGGAGACCATAGGGAACTGGCCGCGGCGCCACTTCCAGGACCGGTCCCTCACCCCCGGTGCGCGATATGAATGCGAGCGTTTGCCTGGATAGGCAATGGACAGGCAGACTTGGCTCCGATCCGAGTGTACGTAGATGCTCGAGGTTGCATTCCGTCGCCGGGCTCGGGTGACGGTGGCGACACGATCAGGCGGAGACAGGAGGCGGGCGGCGGGGTTGGATGGCGCCTTGCGGAGGCGACAATTTGGCGACGAGCCCGCAAAAACGCCGTATCAGGTTGCATTCCGTCACGTTTTGTCGCTTTTGTTACAGGTGGGGTGCGGTTGCGCGCCGGTGCTCCCCTCCATATTGGGTTCGTTTGGCAGTTTCATTTTGGGTTCGTTTGGCACTTTCATGTTGGGTTCGTTTGTCAGCTCATGATTCGTGGTCCGATTTGTACCTTACTGTGCTTTCTTGTAAGTGGGACCACTCCAGTGAGCGCGGCGCACCTTTCCGACTTAATGATGACATGCGGTAGTACGGGAGGCGTGGCGTAAACGCCGGAGCTTGTTGAAGTCATTAGGCAGATATTTTCTTGAAATCTGTGAATGGCTCATCAGCTTGACGCGCTGGCGCGCGTTGGCGGGCTGCGAGCCTGCCCCTCGCAGGCTATAGAAACTTGCGTATATCCTGAATTACTTCCGCGGTCTTCTCGTGGATCACCCAGTGGGTGCCGTCCGCCACGCGGCGGACTGTCAGGTTCTTCACGTATTGGTCGAGGCCGTTGAGATTTCCGGTCAGCAACGCCGTATCCTTCTCGCCCCAGATTACCAGCGTGGGCGTTTCGATCGGCTGCATAGCCGGCAGCGCGTTGGCGGGCGTGGCCTGCGCGCCATCCACCGGCGAACTCAGCCGGGCGGCGCGATAGTAGTTGAGGCCGCCGGTCAGCCCGCGGCTCCAGTCGGCGAGGTACTCCTTCAGATCGGCGGGCGAGGCCCAGGGCTTGATCAGCCCTTGCAGCGTCGCGAAATCGTTCTGGCCCAGGAATTTTTCCGCCTGCGGAGAATTGAACAGATTGAAGTATGCGCTGGCCTTCTGCTGCGCGGGGTTGCCGGCCAGCTCGCGCGCGAAGACGGTGGGATGTGGCGCGTTCACGATGACCAGCTTGTCCAGCATCTCCGGGTGAGCCGCCGCAAATGCCCATGCGATCACGCCGCCCCAATCATGACCGACCAGCACGAACTTGCGCGCCTTCAGCTTCACGGCCAGGGCGCGGACGTCTTCCACGATCACGGGCACGCGATAGCTTTCCACGTCCGGCGGGGCTTCGGAAAGATTGTAGCCGCGCATGTCGGGCGCCACCGCGTGACGGTCTTTAGCGAACTCCGGAAGGAGGTCTTTCCACTCGTACCAGAATTCCGGGAAGCCATGCAGAAAGAGGATCAGTTCGCCCTTGCCCTGCTCCACGTAGTGCAGCTTGACGCCGTTCACTTCGGCGTAGCGATGATGCCACCTGGTTTGCGCCATAAGAGTTTCGGTAGCCAGCATGACTATACTAAGCCATCTGTTCGAGGACCGCATCGGTCACCTCCTGCGTGCTGTTCCCGCCGCCCAAATCCGGCGTGCGCACGGCGCCGCCGGCCAGAACCGTGGCCACGGCCTGCTCCACCTCGCGTGCGGCCGCCGGCTGTTCCAGATGCTCCAACATCATGGAGGCGCTGAGGATGGCGGCCAGCGGATTCACTACGCCCCGGCCGGCGATGTCGGGCGCGGAACCATGCACCGGTTCAAACATGGAGGGGAAGCGGCGGGATGGGTCCAGATTGGCGCTGGCCGCCAGGCCCATGCTGCCCACGACGATGGCGGAGATGTCGCTCAGGATATCGCCGAACAGGTTGGATGCGACCACGACGTCGAAGGTGTCCGGCCGGCGGATGAAGTTCATGGCGGCAGCATCCACCAGCAGCGATTCCGTTTCGATGGCGGGGAATTCGAGAGCCACATCGTTAAACGTACGATCCCAGAGGGCCATGGAGTAGCCCTGTGCGTTCGATTTGGTGATCGATGTGACGCGCATTTTCTTGCCGCGCTTGACGGCCAGCTCGAAGGCGTAGCGCACCACGCGCTCGACGCCGCGGCGGGTGAAGACGGAAGTCTGAATGGCGACCTCCTCGGGCTGCGCCATATAGACGAAGCCGCCCACCTGGGAGTATTCGCCTTCGGTATTTTCGCGCACGACGACCATGTCGATCTGGCCGCCTTCGCGCCCGGCGAGCGGCGATTTCACGCCCGGATAGAGATACGCCGGACGCACGTTGGCATACTGGTCGAAAGCCCGGCGGATAGGCAGCAGCAATCCGTTGAGGGTGGTGTGATCGGGGATGTCGGGATGGCCCACGGCGCCGAGTAGAATGGCGTCGCAGGGCTGCAGCAGATCGAGCGCGCCGGAAGGCATCATCTTCCCCCAGCGGAAGAAGTGGGATGCGCCCCACTCGAAGTCCTGAAACGCGAATGTGAGATTGTGTTTGTGGGCGGCTTTTTCGAGCACGCGCTTGGCCTGTGGGACGACTTCCTGTCCCACGCCATCGCCGGCGATGACCGCTATGGTGAAGGTCTTCATGGAACTATTATTTTACTGGCATTCTCCGGCGTCGCGAGTTAGGGCCTCCTGGGTATACTTCCACGCGGCGGAGTTTTGCCCCTGAGGGCTCTTTCCGAGTAGCGCGTGATCCGGCCGGGATCTCCGGTACGGGGCGCGATGGGGATCGGTAAACTCCTGGCCTGCCCGCGGGTAGCCGGGGCTACGGTGTTTAAATATGCTATTCTCCGGCAGTTGCTACAAAACAACTGCCGGAGTAGTGGCGCCTTACAGCGACCGGCGCATCTAAGGAAGGGCGTTGGAGATCTTTATGCTTAGTTCCCGGTTTCTGCTGCTCACTGAGTACATTCGTTCGCTCGTGCTACGGACAACGGTCGCCCGTTTAACCGCTCCCTTTTCATCGAAGTCCTCAATCAACAGCGCCGGAACCGTCCGGAGCGCCACCTCCTGGACGTTCACCACCGCATCAGCTGGAATATCGAGCAACCAGGCTGGATCGGCTGCGAACTTCTGGGCCATGGCACGCCCTTCCCACAAGGAAACCCCGATGCTGCGAAATGCCAACTCAGCGAAGTGCTCCAACGCAAAACCGGAAGGCACGGAGAGTTCGACCGGCAGCACCTGTAGTATATGGACATTGTCCGGATAGTTCGCCGCCACCATGGGTCCAATCTCGGTGCGCAATTGCACGCCTTCCCATTCAGCCGGCACTTGTGCGTCGCTTGCTCCCGCCTTGCTGAGAGCAGATTCGATATCGCGGACATGGATTGTCTGCTCTACCGCGATCGGCCCAGTTACGGTGATGCCAGGATTCGCATACAGAGCTCCAAGCGCTGGTAGATACGGCCTGAAACCTGCTTTGCGTTCGGCTTCATCCAGATTCTGGACATCCTGCTCCAGACCATTGGTTGTCACCTGCATGTGCAGCGGCAACTTCGATAGATCGAGCCGTACAACATCTACGCGGTTCAAAACAAATCGGTACCATAGCTCTTGGGCAATTGCCCTGGTTGCTGGCAGCGCGAGCACCGCGACGCACACCGCGGCAGTGGCGGCAGCAGCTGCCATCCAGGACCACGAGTGGCGTCGCCCCTCCAGCCCAGCGTCCAGCAACGCGCGCCCACGCGCTAGGTTCGGACTCCACTGTGGTTCGATAGTTGCAAGCCGGTTGGCGACCCAGAGATCTTCATGACTGGTTTCCATATCGTTTCAAATACTCCTTCCGGAACGCTTCTTGAGCACGACCGACAAGACTTCCGACGTAGTTGGACTTCACTGCGAGAGAGCCGGCAATCTCCTGGTGATTGAGGCCTTGGCTCCACAGGAGCAATAGCTCCGCATGACGCCGATTCAGAGCCCCGAGCACGGTTCGCACCCTGTGCTGCTCGGCGTTGACGGCGTACAAGTGCTCCGGCGTGGGAGGCGACTCGCGGACGAAGCTGAAAATGTGCTCGAATCGGCGCCGGCGTGTCTGGCGTCTTAATTCGTCCAACGCATCACGAACGGACGTCCGATAAAGCCATCCCGCCGCGTGCTCTCCATGTGCTTGAGGATTCCGCCACCACTTCAGAAAGACTTCCACCGCCGGTTCCTCCGCGCGGGCCTGGTCATGAATGACCCTGCCAATGACGCGGGCAATGCGCTCATAGTGAGCACGAAAAATCGCATCCAGTCCTTCGAGCTTGGTGACTTCCATCTCGCTCGGCTCAGCCATGCTTCTAGCGTTCACATACAAAGAACGTATGAGGCCCGAATTTTGTGGCAGCGGTTGCGACGAAAAGCGACTTGGGACGGCACGAGCCTCCGTAAGCGCGTCCGCTTACAATACTTAACTTAGCTGAAGATGGGGTATCCATTTGACTCAGGTGACCCCAAGATGTAGTATGGCGGTCTATGGAGGATTACCCGCGAAATCTGGCCGAATTCGAAGCCCGCTTCTCGAACGACGCGGCCTGCCGGGAGTACCTGGTCCGGCTACGA
>DATKFU010000360.1:0-18240 GCA_035511215.1 Bryobacteraceae bacterium
GCCACCTGATGATCGCCAACGTGCGCGGCGAGTTCAGCAAAATCAGCGGCACGGTGAAAGCGGATCCGTCCAACCTGGCGGGTTCCAGCGTCACCGCCGAGATCGATGTCAATTCGATTAACACCCGTGAGCCCGATCGCGACAAGCACCTGAAGAGCGCAGACTTTCTGGATGTGGAGAAGTATCCCACGATCAAGTTCCAATCGAAGAAGATCGAGACGGACGGGCCGGAGGGCTACAAGGTCACCGGCGATCTCACCGTTCGCGGCGAAACCCGCGAGGTGGTCCTGGACGTGACCGGTCCCACACCGGAAATCAAAGATCCGTGGGGCTTCACCCGCCGCGGCGCCGAAGCCGTAGCGAAGATCAGCCGCAAGAACTTTGGCCTGACTTACAATCCGATCCTCGAAGGCGGCGGCGTGATGGTCGGCGACGAGATCGAGATCTCCCTCGAAGTCGAGCTGGTGAAGACGGCGTAGTTCGCCGGGCGCTCGCGAAGGCGGCAGACCACGAAAGGCGATGGTCTGCCACACCAAGCTGCGGCAATGTCATTGCTCCAGCCAGCCGCCGCGAAACCCGGCGCGCCGCAGGCCCTCCGCGAGGTAAGCGCATTTACGCGTAATCTTCCAGATCAACTCCGTCTGGTAGTTTTCAATCATCAGAACGATCGGACCTTGATTCAACCCGAAGATCCACGGAGACACCCAGCCGTGGCGGTTTCTACTCTTCCCCGGGTAAGTCGGATTAAAACTCGCATCGAAGCCGTAAGGGCTGTACCCTTTCAATTCCAAACGCTCGATGGCGTGCCGCACTGTATCGATCACGATCTCCGGAGCAAACGGGAGAGAAGCGACTACCGCCCAGGGCGAAATCGTACCGTCGTCCGGCCCAAAGGGAACGCCGCGCGCCTCGTAGTCGAAGAACACCCGGCGCACGCCATCTACTTTGCATACGGCGGGCCCTGGTCCATCGCTGGCGGTGAATCCCCAATTGTATTGGTGATAATGAGAAAATCGATTGGGATTTTCGATCGCATATTCCCTTTGAACGTATGTCGCCCGCCGGCTGTTCTCGAAATAATCGATGCCCGTCATCCGGTTGAAGTCATCCTGTACGCCGCGAAAATCCACCCATAGGTGCGACATCTGGTGAATGAAGAGTGGTCCGGCATAAAGGTAATCGATCTCGTAGAGTCTCGTCGGTCTGAACGTGGAGGTCCACTCGCGGTAACCTGCCGCGTCAATGGGGAACGTCGGCGATCCCAGCGCCAGCATGTAGAGAATCAGACCTTCGCTGTAACCGGTACTCCATCGGTATGGAAGAAAACCCGACTCGGACTTCCACCCATGGCAGATGGTTTTCCCGCCGTTCAACGCCCACCGCCAATCGATCCGGAGGTACAGAATCTCAGCCAGTTCGCGTATCTCGCTCTCTTCGGAATTCGTCCCGTCGAAGTAAGTGGCCGCGGTTAGCGCGCCCGCAATAAATATGGCGGTATCGATCGTCGACAGTTCGCATTGCCAAGCCCGGCACCCGGTGCGCATGTCGAGGAAATGATAGTAGAATCCTTTGTTACCCGTAGCATCCGCTTCCGGACCCTGATGGCTCGTCCGAAAAAACCTCAAGAGCGTCAGAATTCTGCCGGCTGCCGCCGTTCTCGACATCCAGCCGCGCTCGATAGCGACCAGGTAGACGCTCAATCCCATTCCTACCGCCGCAATACTCGCGGGCGACCCTGGCTGGGTCTTATCGGCGACTAAGCCGTTCTCGGGATTGAACTCCTTGCGGAAATAGTCGAAAGCTTCGCGCCGTAGCGCGTCCAGCATTTGCTCGTCGGTACCCTGCGGATTCGAAACCGGCAACATTAGCTTCGTCATAATTCCGTTATAGTTCAATGGTGACCGCCGCGACGCACCGAACGGGTCGGCGGTGAGCATTGTATTTCCGTTTTCGTATTTTCACGGCTGCGCTTCCTTTCGCAAGGCGGAAGCCGCCGCGGATTGGCGTGATCCTCATCGATGCGTTCGATCCAGGCGGTACGCGGCGCCGGCGCGCCCGCCAGCCGCACATCCACCTGCTCAGTCTGAATCGGATGACGGGCATGGCAAAGTTGGTTGTCGCAACCGTAGCCGTATGGTCTTTGCGGACCACCCATGCATCCACCGTCGGATGCGTTCCGTGGACATCGATGAACTCGCTGCCTAACGCATGCAGCAACTGGAATGCGCGATACGCAGGCTTGGCGATTCCAAATAGATTCAGCAAGCCGAATCCGCCGTGCACTGGGTTCACGCCGACGCGTGTGCCCGCCGAGCAAGGCAAAGCGGCGGCGCGCGGTTGACGGCTGAAGGCGTCTTGAAAGCCTTTCGGGGCTTTTCCGCAGCGCGTAGGGGTGGTTACGCAAAGTGACGGCAGCATGAGAACACAATTCTGCATCGACGGTTGCCCAGGGGCCGCCGGTAAACCAGGGCGCGCGAGTACAATGTAATGACGGTAGATCAGGACCCGAGCCAAACCATCGGCCAGCCCGCTCCAGACAGACTCATCGCGGGCCGTTTTCGCGTCGTGCGTCCGTTGGGATCGGGGGGCATGGGAGAGGTATTCGGGGCTTTTGACACGCAGCTTGGTCAGAGCGTCGCCCTCAAACTGATTCGGCCGCAAATCGCCGCATCCCCGGCCGCGGCCGCCCGGTTCAAGCGCGAAGTGCAACTCGGCCGCGAAGTCGCGCATCCGAACCTCTGCCGCATATTCGACCTCGGTTCGCACGTGGGAGGAGTCCGGGCGACCGACGGCGATCTGCCTGGGATCCATATAGCTGCTGCCCGGCATGCTGCGCCATCGGCCGCCGGACTCCGCCCTGGGTCACTACAACCGGGGAATCCGGCTACTCGCCGATGGCGCCGCGCAGAAGCCGCGCTCCGGCTCGAGGATTTCGACGAGGCACGCAGCGAACTGCTCCGCGTACCGTCAGGCGGCCTGCAAGCCTATATTCCGGCTAAGGCGGACCGCATCCAGCTGCTCGCCGTGCGAGCCTTGGCTCCGCAAGCATTCGGCAACGCTCAGATCGAGTATGGCCATCTAGTGGCGGCTGTGCCGCGCGAACAGAAGCCGGAAGCGCTGGTGAGTTTTGCGGAATCCGGCGTTCAGAACGACCAGCCGGCCGCGGCTCTGGATGCCAGTAAGCAAGCCCAGTCCATCGACCCCGATTATGCTCCGGCCATAATGCTCGCGGCGGATCTGCATGCGCGCCGGCGGGAGAACGCTCTGGCCGTTCCCGGTTTCGAGCGCGCCGTTACATTGAAGCGCATCGCCTCGAACCTGCCCGGCCAGATACAGGCCCTGCTCGAGTATGCGCAGATGCTGAGCGCAAGGGCTTCGGCTGGGGACCTGGATCGCGTCCGCCGAAATTTCTACCCATTCATCCAGCACAATCGCGCCTGTCAAGTATGATAGTTTCAGGTATGATATTATCGATATCTGCCCAGTGAGCGGCGGCATCGGTTTTCAAAATGGATGCGCTAACAATCCACCGGCTGCATTTCGCTTTCACCGTTACGTTCCACTACATCTTTCCGCAATTGACCATGGGCCTGGCGCTGCTGCTGGTGGTGCTCAAGACCATGGCCCTCGGTACCGGTGACGAGCACTACAATCGCGCGGCGCGATTCTGGGCGCGCATCTTCGCCATCAACTTCGCCATGGGAGTGGTTACCGGCATCCCGATGGAGTTCCAGTTCGGCACCAATTGGGCGCGCTTTTCAAAGTCCGCCGGTGGCGTCATCGGACAGACGCTGGCCATGGAAGGCGTTTTTTCGTTCTTCATGGAATCGAGTTTCCTGGGCCTGTTTTTGTTCGGCGAAAAAAAGCTGGGACCCCGAGGGCACTGGGTGGCGGGCTTCCTGGTTTTCCTGGGATCGTGGCTTTCCGGATTCTTCATCGTGGCGACCGATGCCTGGATGCAGCATCCCGTGGGCTACGCGCTGGGGCCACGGGGCGAAATTCTGTTGTCGGGCTTTTGGGCGTTGCTGCTGAACCCCTGGCTGCTGTGGCAGTATCTGCACAACATGATAGGCGCGGTGGTCACCGGCAGCTTCGCGATGGCCGCGGTAGGCGCGTTTTATCTGTTGGTGAAACGGGCGGAGCCGTACGGGCGGACATTTGTGCGGGTCGGCGTGATCGCCGGCATCGTGTCGACGGTCCTCATGTTGTTTCCCACCGGCGACCAACAAGGCAAGAATGTCGCATTACTCCAGCCGCCGACGCTGTCCGCGATGGAAGGGCTATTCACCAGCGAGGCAGGCGCGCCGCTGGCCCTGATCGGGCAGCCGGATGTGGAGAAGCACAGGCTGGACAACCCCCTGGTGGTGCCCCGCGCGCTGAGCTTTCTGACCTATCAACGGTGGAAGGCGCAAGTGAGAGGTCTGGACGCATTCCCGCCGGACCGTTGGCCGGATAACATCCCGCTTCTTTACTTCAGCTATCACATCATGGTGGGGCTGGGGACCATTTTCATCGCGGTGATGGCGCTGGCCGCGGTTTGGCTTTGGCGCGGCCGGCTGTTCGCGCAGCGCAAACTTCTGTGGTTGCTGATGCTGTGCGCGCCGTTTCCCTACATCGCGAATACGGCGGGTTGGATCACGGCGGAAACCGGACGGCAACCCTGGCTCATCTATGGCCTGATGCGCACGCCCGAAGGCGTATCGC
Organism: Bryobacteraceae bacterium; assembly: GCA_035511215.1. GTDB lineage: Bacteria > Acidobacteriota > Terriglobia > Bryobacterales > Bryobacteraceae > Bog-159. Next base: position 4,705 of record DATKFU010000360.1, read on the forward strand.
CGCATGTTTCCGCCGGTAACGCGCTGTTCACGTTGATCGGCTTCATGGGTATGTACGTGGTGTTGGCTATCCTGTTCCTGCTGCTGGTGTACCAGGAGATCGACCGCGGACCGGAGGCGGCATGATCGAGACCATCTGGTTCATGCTGGTGGCGGTGATGATCGCCGTCTACGTAGTGCTCGACGGATTCGATCTGGGCGCGGGCATCGTCCAGCTTCTGGTGGCGCGCACCGACAGCGAGCGGCGGCAGGTGCTGCGCTCCATCGGTCCGGTGTGGGACGGCAACGAAGTATGGCTGCTGGCCGGCGGCGGCACGCTGTACTTCGCGTTTCCGGCGCTGTACGCCTCCAGCTTCAGCGGATTCTATCTGCCATTGATGATGGTGCTGTGGCTGCTGATCCTGCGCGGCATATCGATCGAGTTTCGCAATCACATCGACAGCCTGGTGTGGAAGCCGTTCTGGGACGCGGTGTTCGGCGGAGCGAGCGCGCTGCTGGCCATCTTCTTCGGCGCGGCGCTGGGCAACGTGGTGCGCGGCGTGCCGCTCGACACTGCCAATGAGTTCTTCCTGCCGCTGTGGACCAATTTCGGCATCGGACGCGAGGTGGGCATTCTGGACTGGTACACCGTGCTGGTCGCGGTCGCGGCGTTCGCCACTTTGCTGGTGCATGGCGCCCTATGGGTGGCGCTGAAGACGGATGGTGAGTTGGAACAACGCGCGCGCGCAGCTGCCAAGGCCGGCTGGTGGGGTTTGCTGCCGCTGACCGTGGCAATCACGTGGTGCAGCTTCGCGATCCAGCCGCGGATCGGCCAGGGCTTCGGCGCGCGGCCATGGGGCTATGTGTTTCCGCTGCTGGCGGTGGCCGGCTTAGCCGGCATGCGCGTGCTCCACGGCCGGAGTGTCGCGCCGTTCTTGTGCTCGTCGCTGTTCATCGTGGGAATGCTGACCAGCGCGGCTTTCGGACTGTATCCTTATGTATTGCCGTCGAGCGTGGATCCGCGGCTGGGGCTGACTGTCCACAACGCGGCGGCCGCGCCGTATGGGTTGAAGGTCGGCCTGGCGTGGTTCATTCCGGGGATGCTGCTCGCTACGTGTTACTTCGTATATACGTACCGAAGCTTTGCGGGGAAGGTATCGCTGCAGGACGAGGGTCACTGAGACAGGCGTGGGGCAGACCATCGTTTTTCGTGGTGTGCCAGGCTTTCATCGGATTTGAGTCCAGCGGCCTCTCAGACCCGCCCTCCGTGGCCCGGCTGCGCTAAGCTAATGTTGTGCGACTCCTGGTAGTGGAAGACGAAAAGCGCATCGCGGATTTCCTGTGCCGGGGCCTGCAGGGCGCGGGCTACGCGGTGGATGCCGCGGGCAATGGCGGCACCGCCCTGGAGTTCGTGCATTCGACCGACTACGACCTCGTCATCCTCGATATCATGCTGCCCGATATGGACGGCCTCCAGGTGCTGGAAAAAATCCGCAACCGCAAGGCCGGTCCACCGGTACTCATCCTGAGCGCGCGCGGGGCGTTGGAGGATAGGGTTCGCGGCCTGGAGCAGGGCGCCGACGATTACCTGGTCAAACCCTTCGCCTTCGTCGAATTGCTGGCCCGCGTGCGCGCCCTGCTACGCCGCGGCCAGCCCGCTCCCGAGCGCCTGCAGGTGGCCGATCTCACCCTCGATTGTATTCGCCGCAAAGTCACTCGCGCCGCCGAGCCTATCGATCTCGCGCCCAAGGAATTCGGAATCCTCGAATACATGATGCGCAACAAGGGCCGCCCGCTCAGCCGCACCATGATCGTGGAGCACGTCTGGGATATGGACTACGATGGACTGACCAACATCGTGGACGTCTACATTCGCCACCTGCGCAGCAAGATAGACGACCGCTTCACGCAGAAGCTCATCCAGACGGTGCGCGGCATCGGGTACATGATCGAGGCGCCCGATAGGGGAAATGACAAGCCGCCCGAGCAGCCCGTGGAGCGGCAGGTTTAGCGTGTCCGCCAAGCGCCATCTCACGCGCGGCCTGCGCTTCCGCCTCACGGCCGGGTACGCGCTGTTGTTCGCGCTGCTGCTGGTGGGCACCGCCGCGCTGTTTCGCGAGCGCCTGGCTTACACCCTGAACTCCGAAGCGCACGATCTGCTGGAGCAGGAGTGGGTTGCCATGAAGGGCTATCTGCACGTCGAGAAAGTTGCCACGCGCGGACATGCCGTCGAGCATGAACCCTGCGCGCCCTACAAGGCTACTTGGGAGTACGACAAGAACGATCCCGATGAAGACTTCGCCGTGGAGCGGCTGCGGCGCGTATACGTGCTTGCCGATGCCAAAGGCTGCGTGATGCAGGTTTCCACCATCTACGAGTCCATCGGTATCGAACAGCCCAGGGAAATCGAGGCGGCTATCGGGCGCGGCCAGCCGGTCTGGAAGCGCCGCGCCAGCCCGCATGGCATACCGTATTTGATCCGCGCCGGCGTGGTCTTTGACGACAAGCATCACAGCCCGTTCTACGTGGCCGTCGGCCGCCCCATGGACGAAAACGACAAGATCCTGCAGCGCTACACCTGGATGTACGCAGGCCTGATCCCGCTTTCCCTGCTCTGCGGCTGCCTCCTGGGCTGGTTTCTGACCGGCCGCGGTTTGATGCCGGTGATGCAGGTGGCGCAAACCGCGCAAAGCATCACCGGCTCCAATCTGAGCCTGCGTATCCCCACGCGCGGCGCAGGCGATGAGCTGGATTACCTGATCCTTACTTTTAACCGCATGATCGAACGGCTGGAAAGCTCCTTCCAGCAGATCCGCCAGTTCTCAACGGACGTTTCGCACGAGCTGCGCACCCCCATCACGGCCATCCGCGGCCAGTTGGAGGTGGCCCTGTTCACCGCCAAGACCGTCGATCAGTATCGCGATGCCACCTTGAATTCCTTGCAGGACATCGAGCGGCTCTCGCAGATTGTGCGCGCCTTGCTGCTGCTTTCGCAGGCCGAATCCGGACAGCTCGCGCTGCAGAAAACACGGCTGGACCTGGCATCGGTGGTGCGCGATATCGTCGACCAGTTCCAGATACCCGCCGAGGGCGCGCACGTCGAGCTTTCCTCCGATATGCCGCCGGAGTGCCCGGCCGAAGTGGATCGTGTGCAGATCGAGCGGATGCTCTCCAACTTGCTATCGAACGCCCTTAAATTCACGCCTGCCGGGGGGCGCGTACACGTCGCGCTGCGCAGCTCGCCGGACTCGATCGACATCGAAGTGCAGGACACCGGCTGCGGCATTTCCCAGGAACACATCCCGCATATTTTCGAGCGCTTCTATCGCGTACCCGCGCAGGAAACCTATGCGAACCCGGAACCGGGGCTGGGCCTGGGGTTAAGCTTCGTGGCCTGGATCGCAAAGGCCCACGGCGGCACGATTCTGGTGGATAGCATGCCCGGCAAAGGCACCCGCTTCACCGTATCGCTGCCCGCCACCGTGCCAGAACCGGTGCCGCTGGAGGCTGTCCCCACCGGAGCCGCGATGGGGCGCATTGGGATGAATGAACTTTAATCCGAAGTTTACCCAGCCTTCATTCCTTTTTCTTAATCTAAGGGATGTGCGGTTCCTTTCCCGCGGTGTGATCGGTGTGCTTCTGGCCCTGGCGGGCTCCAGTCCTGTACGCAGCCAGGACGATCCGCCGCCTAGCGCCCAGCAGCCGGTGGATCAATACTTTGCCGGGGTCGTAACGGTCCTGACCGCCGAGAGCATTACGCTCAAGCAAACGGTGTTAGGCAAAGCCACGGTGCGCGCCTTCGCGATTACCGCGGAGACGCAATATGCCCCCGAGGGCGGCAAGCCCAAACTGAAGCAGAAGGTGACGGTGAAGTGGGTGAGCGGAGACAATGGCGACCGCGCGGTGAAGATTATTCTGCGGGGGTCAGTGCCGGCGCCTAAGAAGCAGTGAGAACAGCCTTACTTTACCCTCTGTTGCAGCTCCGCCACCGCCGCCGCCATCTGCGGAGTGGGCGCGTCATCGGCTTCCTCGATCGCTTCCAGCACGCGGTTTAGCTCGCCGTTGAGCCGGGCTTTATCGGGCGACCTGGTACGGCTCATCATCTCGACTACCTTCGCCGCCAGGTCGAATTGCTGCCTAAGCCCCGCGGTCGGCGTCTTCACGCGCGGGTCCATCTTCACCGTGAGCGGCTGCGTAAAGCTCTTGCCGTCCACGGTCAACTTCACGATGTACTCACCGGGCAGGGCAATCGGACCGCGTGGCTCACGCGGCGTATCGCGATAGACGGCCGTCATCGGATAGTCATGGCGCAGCGTGTCCGGCGGGGTATACCGCAGGTCCCACACGAATCGATGCATGCCGGCGGCCGCGGGCGGAACCTGCGGCGCGCGGATCCAATAGGCCGGGTAAGTCAAATCGTTGTCCGGAGGTGCGGGTTGATCGCCGCTTGAGTAATGCCGCACTAACTTACCCGCGAAATCCAGCACGTCAACCGCAACTAAGTCAGCCGCATTCTTCAAGTAGTAATGGAGTATCGCGCCATCCGGCGGATTCTGCCCGGCAGGCTCGTCCGGCGGCAGCGGCGTATCGGTGTTCGTGTTCCAGCGGACGCGCATGGCCGTCTGCGGTTTGAAGAGGTGCGCGTCCGACCCGGCAATCGCCGCGCTCAGTTGGCGCAGCGGCGTGATGTCGTCCAGAATCCAGAACGACCGCCCGTGCGTTGCCGCCACCAGGTCGTCTTCGTGAATCGTCAGGTCGCGGATGGAAGTCGCCGGCATGTTCTCCCGCAGCGGCGCCCAATCGTCCCCATCGTTGAACGAGACCCACACCGCCCGCTCCGAACCCGCGAACAGCAGCCCTTTGCGCCGCGGGTCCTCGCGCACCGTATTGATGGGCGCGTTGTCGGGCAGGCCGCGCGTGATTTCTTTCCAGGTTTTGCCGAAGTCGCGGGTCCGCCAGATGTGCGGCGCCAGATCGTCCAGCCGGAAGCGGTTAATGGCTGCGTACGCGCAGGCCGCGTCGAAATGCGACGCATCCATCACCGACACTTTGCTCCAGGGAGTGAGCGCGGGCGGCGTGACATTGGTCCAGGTTTTGCCGACATCGCGCGTAATGTGGATCAAGCCGTCGTCGGTGCCCACCCAGATCGTGTTGCCGTCTTTGTAAGACGGCGCAATGGTGTAGATGACGCCGCGATGCTTGCCCTTCTCCGGATCGGCGGCGGCAAACACACCCAGACTGGGCGGCGTCTCATAAGTCGCGCGAGTCAGGTCGGGGCTGATCTCTTCCCATGACTGGCCGCCGTCGGCGGTGCGCAGCAGCAGTTGCGAGCCGAGATACAGAATGTGCGGATCGACGGGCGAAAACAGCAGCGGCATGGTGCGCACGAAACGGTACTTGCCGCCGCGCCGGCCGAGCGATGGCCCGACTTGCCGGACCTCGCCGGTCGACTGGTCGTACCGCGACACCTTGCCGCCATAGATGATGTTGGGATTCAGCGGATCGGGCGCGACATAGCCGTATTCTTCCACGCCCACGGGATGCCAATCGCGGAAGGTGATTTCGCCGTAGTCGCCGCGGCTGGCGGTGCCCACGGAACCGCTTTCCTGCTGTCCGCCATAAACCCAATACGGGAAGCGATTATCGGTGATCACGTGGTAGAACTGCGCGGTGGGCTGGTTGTACCAGGAACTCCAGGTCTCGCCGCCGTTCACGCTGATGGTGGCGCCCTGATCGGAGGCCAGCAGGATGATGCTGGGGTCGCCGGGGTTGATCCAAACTGTGTGATAGTCGTCGCCTCCAGGCGCGCCTTTGATCGCCGTGAAGCTTGCGCCGCCGTCCATCGAACGGTAAGTGGAAGTGTTGGCGATATAGATGACGTCCTTGTCTTTTGGGTCGACGCGCACGCAGGCGAAATCGGAGCCGCGTCCAAAGACGCGTTCTTCCTGGTTGACGCGCCGCCAGTTTGCGCCCGCGTCTTCGGAGCGGTAAACACCGCCGCTTTGCTTGGCATCCGCATCCACCAGCGCGTACATGCGCCTCGGATCGCTGGGCGCGATGGCGATGCCGATGCGGCCCAGACCTTGCGCAACCGTGGGCAAGCCGCCGGTGAGGGGCTGCCACGTGCCGCCGCCGTCGGTGGACTTGAACAGCCCGCTGCCCGGCCCCTTGAACGACTCGCCAATCTCCCAGGGCGCTTGGCGCGCGGCCCACAGCACGGCATACACGATTTGCGCATTGGATGGATCGAAGGCCAGATCCACCGCGCCGGTGTTCTCGTCCTTGTACAGCACTTTTTGCCAGGTCGTGCCGCCATCGGTCGAGCGGAAGACGCCCCGCTCTGGGTTGGGCCCATAGGGGTGGCCGAGCGCGGCCACGAAGACGCGCTCCGGGTCATGCGGATCGACGATGATGGCCGAGATCTGCTGCGCGTCATGCAGGCCAAGATTCCGCCAGCTTTGGCCGCCATCGGCCGACTTATAGATGCCGTCGCCGACCGAGAGGTCCGGACGCTGAAGACCCTCGCCGCTGCCTATATAAATGATGTGCGGATCGGAGGGAGCCACCGCCAGGGCGCCGACGGAGCCGGTGGCCTGATCGTCGAAGATCGGCTTCCAGACTCGCCCGGCGTCGGTGCTCTTCCAAACGCCGCCGTTGTTCGCGGCGATGTAGAACACGTTCGGCTGGCCGGGCACGCCGCTGGCGGCTACTGTGCGCCCGCCGCGGAACGGTCCGATCATGCGCCAGCGCAGTCCGCTGTAGAGCTCCGGCTGGAAGGGTTGCGCGCAGACGATCGGAGCCAGCGCGGCGGCCGTCAGCGCGAAAGCCAGCAGCCGCTTCCGCATGGCGCTCACGCGTTCCCGCCGCCGAACGCGGCTGCCGCGCGCTGTTGGACCTCTTCGGGCGTAAGGTCTTCGATATGCGTCACAATGGCCCACACGAAGCCGGAGGGATCGCGGAGTTGCCCGTAGCGATCGCCCCAGAATTGATCCTGCAGCGGGAACACCACCTGGCAACCGTTGGCTACCGCCTGCGCCCACGTGGCGTCGGCGTCCGGGACGTACAGGTTGAGCCGCAGCGGCCAGTTGCCCTCGGCAATGGGCGGCGCGCCCATTTCCGGGAACGTGTCGTTGAGCATCATGATGGCGTCGCCAATCTTCACGCTGGCGTGCATGAGCTTGCCGCCCGGTCCTGTCGAACGGCTGATCTCGACCGCGTTGAATGCGCGTTTCAGAAACTCGATGTAGTCCGCGCAGCCAGGCACGGTCAGGTGGATTGTCAGGGAAGTGAAGCCAGGGGGAATCGGTTGAGTAGCTTTAGCCATTCACTCTTTATACACGATCCCGGCCTTCACCACAAAGCGCACACGCTGCAGGATCCGGAGCCGTTGTCAGTTCCCCGCATCCAATCAAGCGTCAGCCTGATTCCTTCGTCATAACTCGTCTTGTGCACATGCCCCAACCTGCCCCGTAGCTTTTCATCGTCCAGCAGCACGGGCGTCTCCTGCAGATATAACATCTCCGGCATCTCGCGCATCAATGGATTGAACCAACCCAGCATGCGCAGCATGGTGCGGCCGGCGCTGCGAAATTTCGGCTCGCGTCCTGCCGTCTGGTAGATCTTCTGGATGAAAGCTAACGCCGAGATCTCTCCCGGTCCTGCGAAATTCCAGGCTTCTCCGTAGCAATCGTCGCGCGCGGCCAGTTCGACGATCACTGGTCCGGCATCCGGCACAAACACGAATTCGTGGAGCGAACTGATCGGTCCGAGCCAATTGGCCGTCTTGCCCGCCAGCGCCGCCTCAAAGATGAAGCTGGCAAGGCTGTGCGTATAAGGTCCGTAGAAATCCGGGAGCCGTACCACCAGGCTCTTGAATAGCCCGCGCTCGCCCGCCGCTATCAGGATGTCTTCCTGCTCTTTACGCAATTGTCCCTTCACGGAGACGGGTACGCGCGGGTGGGTCTCCGCGACCCTTTTGGTTTGCGGCACCCCGTAAGTATATATGCCCGTCACCAACACGAGCCGCTGCACCCCAGCCGCCGCTGCCGCATCCACCGCCAGGCGCATCATCTTCGGGTGAAGTTGGAAGTCTGTATATGCCACCCCCACCGCATAGATAATGGTATCCACGCCGCGCGCCGCCTGCATGGCCCCACCGGCATCGGACAAATCGGCGGCCACCACCTCCGCGTGCGCCAGTTCGCCAAATGCCGCTTCGAGTTTGCTTGCCGTTCGTCCGACGGCGCGAAACGGGACGCCGCGCCGATTCAATTCTCTTCCCACATACCGGCCGATCGGACCGGCTGCGCCAAAAATCGCGACCTTTTCCATGATTGCTACAATAGTCTCATAATGCCGGAAAGCCTGAACACGCGCGTCACCAGCCTGGAAGAATCCATGCTCCGTGTGTTTACCGCACTGGACGCGCTGACCGAGAAGGAGAAGAAGCTGGACGACGTCCTGGTTGTCTTGACTGAGGCGCAGATCGAGACGGAGCGGCGATTCCAGGAGACGGACAGACGCTTCCGGGAGACGGATAGGCGCATTGAGGCGCTCGCCCAGAAAACCGCCGAGTCGCACCTGCAGCTTGACGCGCGAATCGAAAGCCTGGTAAGCGCCATCGGCGAGTTCATCCGGACCAGGCAATAGTCCCAAAATGATTCAAACGCTATTTGGCTCAGTCGAACAAGAGCCATCACTTCTCGAGCGCTTGAAGAGCGGCGTACAAAAGACCCGCGCGGGTCTGGTCACGCGTCTTGAGGATATGCTGCAGGGAGCCAAGCAGATCGATGCCGATTTGCTGGACGAACTGGAGTTCACGCTGATCTCTTCCGACATCGGCGTGCGTACTACCGAAGAGATTCTGGATCGCATCCGCGAGCGCGTGGACCGCAGCCTGGTGGGCGACGCCGCCGAGTTGGAAGGGCTCATCCGCGAGCACCTGCTCGAAATCCTGCAAGCATCCGAGCGCCCCATGCCGCGCGTGGCCGAACCTCCCGCGGTGATTCTGGTAGTGGGCGTGAATGGCTCGGGCAAAACCACCACCATCGGCAAGCTGGCGCACCGCTTCCGCGGCGAGCAGCGCAGCGTGCTGTTGTGCGCCGCCGATACGTTTCGCGCCGCCGCTATCGAACAACTTGAGATTTGGGGCCAGCGTACGGGCACCGACGTCATCCGCCAGCAGCAGGGCTCCGATCCTAGTGCCGTGCTCTTCGATGCCCTGCAATCGGCGCGCGCGCGCAAGATCGATTACGTGATCGTGGACACCGCCGGCCGCCTGCAAACCAAGACCAACCTGATGGCCGAGCTCGAAAAAATGCGCCGCACGGCGGCACGCGTGATTCCCGATGCGCCGCACGAGGTGCTGCTGGTGATGGACGCCACCACCGGGCAAAACGGGCTGGAGCAGGCCCGCAAGTTCACCGAAACCTCGGGCGTGACAGGCATCGTACTCACCAAACTGGATGGCACGGCCAAGGGCGGCATCGTGGTGGCCATCGCGCGCGAGTTGAACATCCCCATCCGCTACGTGGGCATCGGCGAGAAGGCGGACGACCTGCTGCCGTTCGATGCCGAAAAGTTCATCGCATCGCTCTTCGAAAAATGAACGGCCTCCAACAGGAAACGGACGCCCGGTATCTGCGCGAGGCGCTGGACCTGGCGTGGAAAGGCGACGCCCAGGCCAGCCCCAATCCGCTGGTGGGCGCGGTGCTGGTGCGCGACGGCCAGGTGGTGGGGCGCGGCTTCCACACTTGGGCTGGCGTGAAGCATGCCGAGATCCTGGCTCTGGAAGAGGCCGGCGAGCTTGCCCGCGGGGCTACCCTGTACATCAATCTGGAGCCCTGCTGCCATCAGGGCCGCACCGGACCCTGCACCGCCGCGCTGATCCAGGCGGGTGTCGAGCGCGTGGTGGCGGCCCTCGAAGACCCCAATCCGTTGGTGGCGGGCGAGGGCCTGCGGCAACTGCGCGCGGCTGGAATTCAAGCCGAAGTCGCCGCTGCCTTCTCCGCCGAGGCCGGGAAACTGAACGAGGCTTTCGTGCACTTCATGCGCACCCGCCTGCCGCTGGTCACACTGAAGACCGCGCTGACGCTGGATGGCAAGATCGCCGCGCCCGACGATAACCGCGGCTGGATCACCAGCGAAAAAGCGCGCGCGGATGTGCAGCAGCTTCGCCATCGTTCCGACGCCATACTCACCGGCATCGGCACTGTACTGGCGGACGACTGCCTGCTTACGGATCGCTCCGGCTTGCCGCGCAGCCGGCCCCTGCTGCGCATTGTACTCGATTCCCGCCTGCGCTTGCCCCTCGATTCGCAGATGGTCCGCAGCGCCGCCGGCGACGTGCTGGCGGTGGGAACGTCGGCCGCGCCCGCCGATCGCCGCAAAGCGCTCGAAAGCCGCGGCGTGCGTGTCTTGATTTTGGACGGCCGCGACGGACGTTCCGATTTGCGCGCCGCCATTGAGGCGGTCGCCCGGCAGCAGTACCTGTCGGTCTTGATCGAGGCCGGCGCCAAGGTCAATTGGGCCGCGCTCGAAACAGGCGCGGCCGACAAGATCTTCTTCTATTACGCGCCCAAGATTCTGGGTGGGCTCGAATCGTTGTCCATGGCCGGTGGCGTGGGCAGAAGGCGGCGCGTCGACGCCATTCGCATTCACCGTACCGAGTTGCATCGCATCGCGCCCGACGAGTTCGCGGTGGAAGGCTACATCGTTAAAGAGGATTGAATGTTTACCGGGATCGTCGAAGAGTTAGGCGCGGTCGAATCCATCGAAAGCCGCGCCGCTGGCGCGCGGCTGAAGATCCATTGCCAGAGGGTGCTGGAAGATATGACCGAAGGCGCCAGCATCGCGGTGAACGGCGTTTGCCTCACAGCGGTGGATCTGCGCCCGGAATCGTTTTCGGCAGACTTGGCGCCGGAGACTCTGCAGAGAAGCAACCTGAGTGCGCTACGCACGCTTTCGCGCGTCAATCTGGAGCGACCGCTAAGGCCGGACGGCCGCCTCAGCGGGCACATTGTGCAAGGCCACGTGGATGCAACCGCCGAATTCTTATCGCTCGAAGCCCTGGGCGACGAGAATTGGTGGCTGAAGGTACGTGTCCCCGCCGAACTCGATCCGTACCTGGTGTACAAAGGTTCCATAGCCATCGATGGCATCAGCCTGACCATTGCGGCGCTCGAAGGCGACGTACTGTCAGTTACCATCATTCCGCACACTTACCGCAACACGACACTGGGCTCTTACCAGCCCGGCAGCCGTGTGAATATCGAGTGCGATATATTGGCCAAGCACGTCGAGAAATTGATCCGCAATTTGGACTTGAAGCCCCGGCTCACCGTTGAGCGCCTGCGTGATGAGGGCTACTGATTGGGCCCCGCGCTCGTGCTATGAATCGCCAGTGTGCCCTCATACGGCGCCTCGTCCTCCGATCCTACAATCCACATGTTGCCTGGCGACGGCGAGACACCGGCGAACAATACGTCGGACACAAAACCACCCTTTACGGGACTCGGACTGGACGCGAGACTCCACGCAGTACCGTTCCAATTCATCAGCAGCGTGTTCTGCTGGCCTGAACCATTGGCCTGGTTGTAGGACCCAAATGCCCAGATATCGTTCGTCGACACGGCCGCGATCCCCTGCAGTCTGTTCGATTGGAAGACGCTCTGCGGTCCCACGTTAGGGCTGGTCACCACCGTCCAACTGGTGCCGTCCCAGTGCTCGATCAGCGTTAAGGTTGCCGCCTGCTTCGGCGGCGCTACCGGCGTGGAGAACCCTACCGCCCACACGTCGTTGGGAGCCAGCGCCACCACGCCGTTCAACTGACTCGCGCCACTCCCTACACTGGGGCTCGGCACCGTTTCCCAGCTTGTGCCGTCAAAGTGCATCACCAAGGTCCGGCTGTTGTCGTTCTCCGGCCCCTGGAACCCCACGGCCCAGACATCATTCATCGCGTCCGCGGACACGGCGAACAGAAACGCGTCGTTTGTCGCACGCGTCGAGGCGGTCCAGGATGTGCCGTCCCAATGTTCAAACAGAAAGTTCAGAATCTCGCCGCCGTCGCTCAAAAGCGTACCCACAGCCCAGATATCGTTCTCGGAAATTGCGGTCATGGCCTTCAGTTCGGGTTGGTCTCCTGCGGCGAATGACGGGCCTGGAAACACGTTCCACTGCGTACCGTTCCAGTGCTCGATCACCTGCCCCGGATTTGCCTGTCCGATATTCACTGTCCCCACAGCCCACGCGTCCGTGGGAGAAATGTCCGCCACGCCGCCCAGGAAGCTGGTGTTGTCTCCCTTAATTCCGGGCGCTGGAAATGCTGTCCACTTAGTGCCGTCGAAATGGATCGTCTCCTGGCCCACAGCCCAGATGTCGCTCGGAGAAAACGCGGAGACTGCCGACAATCCATTGTTGAAATTCTCACTGGGGGTCGGAACAACTTGAAACCCAGATTGCCCTGCGGCGTTCGCGGGCATGTATGCCGCAGCTATTCCTGCCAGCAACAAGATCCTACTTATTCTGCGATTACTCTCTCTCATCGTTCAACCCTATCAGGGGCGACGCAGCTTGGTGTGAAGGCGAAGTAAACATCTTGTAAAAAGACCGCTGCGCGCCTCAGATAGTACGGGTCAGTTCGACCCAGTGCCCGCCGCAGCGGTGCCGTGAATCGCGAGCGTGGCGAAGCCGCCTCCGGTAACGGCATCATCCTCAGATCCGACGATCCACACATCGCCCGGCGACGGCGCCACACCGGCGAACAAGATGTCATCCAGGAAACTCCCTTTATTGGGATTCGGACTTGCCGTCATACTCCACGCGGTGCCGTTCCAATTCATCAGCAGCGTTCTCTGGTTGCCTGAACCGTTCGCCAGAGAGGAGGAACCGAACGCCCAGATGTCCGTGGGCGACGCGGCGGCGATCCCAAGCAGCGCGTTGGACTGGAACACGCTGGCCGGCCCCACATTGGGGCTGGGCACCACGGTCCAACTGGTGCCGTCCCAATGTTCGATGAGCGTTAGCGTAGCCGCCTGCTTCGGCGGCGCCACCGGTGTAGAGAATCCGACTGCCCACACGTCGTTGGGTGCCAGCGCGACCACGCCATTCAACTGACTTGCGCCCATCCCCACGCTGGGGCTGGGCACTTTGTTCCAGCTTTTGCCGTCAAAGTGCATCACCAAGGTCTGGCTGTTGTCGTTCTCCGGTCCCTCGAACCCCACGGCCCAGACGTCATTCGCCGCATCCGCGGACGCGGCCAGCAAAAATGCGTCCGAGGTAAGAAGGGACGTCGCGGTCCAGGACGTACCATCCCAATGTTCGAACAGGAAGTTTAAGAAATTGCCGTCATCGGTCAACAGATTTCCTATAGCCCAGATATCGTTCGCGGAGACGGCGGCCATGGTGGTAAGGCTGGGTGCATCGCCGGCGGCGAAAGCAGGGCCCGGAACCACGCTCCACTGTGTGCCATCCCAGCGGTCAATCACCAGCTGCGACGAGGTGTTGAAGGATAGCGGGTTTTCCGTTACGGTCTCGGTGGTTTGCTCTCCGATAGCACAGG
>DATKFU010000361.1:0-19937 GCA_035511215.1 Bryobacteraceae bacterium
ACGTACACGGCTGTAAATCGTTCAGCAGAACCATAAACTCTTGATAATATGGCTTAAAACCTTTGGGTAAAATATAGTGAACGTACACGTTGTCTTCCACCCCGGTGCTTCCGTGAAGCGCTACGCCACTGTCTGTGGAAAAAAACGACGATTGACGCTAAGATAGCCAGGAAGTTGCATGACGAAAACCAACCCCCCGCTGCGAGTCCCTCCGGATTTTAAGCCAATCGGCATAAAAGAGATAGCCAAGAAACTGGGCGTTTCGATCGGAACCGTGGACCGCGCTCTCCATCAGCGTCCCGGCATTAACCCGATGACGCGGGCCAAGGTTCTGAAGATGGCGCAGACCATGGGCTACCGCCCCAATCTGGCGGCGCGGTTCCTGAAATCCCGGCGTCAGTTGCAGATTTCCATTCAACTACCCTCCGCGATCGCCACGTTTTTCGACGAGCTTCGCGCAGGAATCCGGGAAGCGGCTGCGCCGTTTGTGCCCGCCGTTCGCATCGATTTCCGCTCTTATCCGCATTTGGGAGAAGGCGACATCGAGGTATTCAACGAAGCCTTGGAGCGCGGGGCCCAGGGCATGATTATCGCGCCGGGTGAGCCGGCCGCTATGAAGCCCCTCATTCGCAAAGCAGCCCGCCGGAACATTCCCGTTGTCTGCGTAGCTACGGATGCCCCTGGCACTGAACGGCTGACCGCCGTCACTGCCTGTCCCCAAACCAGCGGGGCGATTGTCGGAGAATTGCTTTGTCACATCCTGTGCCGTCCGGCCAAAGTGGCGGTAGTAACGGGCAGTCTCACAACCGAGGATCATGCGGACAAACTCGAGGGATTCCGTTCGAGCATCCGGACGTGCGGCGGGGATCTGGATGTCGCCAAAATCGTCGAAGCTCACGACGACGAGCGGCTGGCATACGCCGGAACCAAGGCGCTTCTGGCAGAGAACCGCGAGATAGGCGGAGTCTATGTGAGCACCGCCAACTCGCTTCCGGTTGTGCAGGCGATCGAGGAATCCGGGTTAGCCGGCAAAATCGTGGTGATCGCTACCGACCTCTTTCCTGCTCTGGTTCCCCTGATCCGGTCGGGACGCATTCTAGCCACTATGCATCAGCGGCCCCAGACGCAAGGCCGCCTGGCTTTCCAGGCGCTTTATCAATTCCTGGTGGAGGGCCAATGCCCCGTTCCGCGGATCCGGGTTGCACCGCACATCGTGATGAATAGCAATTTGGACTTGTTCCTGGAGCATATGACCCTTGACGATGCGGAAGACCAGGACGATGTTCCCGACGAGCCCATCTGGGCCGGCCACTCCCCGGCCCTCGGCTGACCGCGCGTTGCGCTGCTAACAGCAAATCCGTATTGACAGGAGCATGGAGGGTGTGGTGATCTGATATTTTCCGTTAACGTACACACATGCCTACCCGACGAGAGCTTCTGACACTGGGCGTGATGGCACCCATTGCCAAGACCTTGGCGGCGTCCAGCAGTCAGTCGCCGCCTGTGGCATCCCCGGGTGGCGAGCGTATTTCGCTAAACGGGACTTGGTCTTTCCGGCTCGACCCCCGGAACGTAGGAGAGTCCCAGGGCTGGCATCAGCCAGCCGAGGCCCAGTCAAAAGCTAGGGAAGGTTGGCGCGTGGTGAACGTGCCGCACACCTGGCAGATCGAGCCGGAGCACACCGATTACATGGGAGTAGGATGGTACCGCCGTACCTTTGCGGCGCCCCAGGCATGGTCGGACCGCGCCGTTCGGGTGGAATTCGAAGCCGTCTTCCACACCGCCACGGTTTGGTTGAACGGCGTGGAAATAGGACGGCACGTTGGCAAAGGATATACCGCGTTCGTTCTCGATCTGGGACCGCGCCTGCGCTTGGGCGCGGAAAACACCTTGGTGGTCCGGGCGGACAACTCCTTCAGCGAATCCATGCTGCCGCGCGGCCGTTCCAGTGATTGGGCCCACGACGGCGGAATCTACCGGCCAGTCCACCTGCTAGTGTCGCCGCTCACCTTTATCGAGCGCATCTGGCTGGACTCCGAGCCGGACCTTGTCTCTGGCAACGCGGCCGCCCAGGTCTCCGCGGTGGTTCGCAACATCTCCCCGGCTTCCTGGGAAGGACGTATCGGGTTTCAGGTGGCCGAAGACGACGCCGCGTTGGTAGTATCCGCGCAGGCTACCACGGCTATCAAGGTTGGGCCCGGGGAGCGCCAGACGGTTACTTTTCCACCCGCGGACATCCAGCACGCCAGGCTCTGGCACTTCGATCATCCGAACCTGTACCGGCTCACCGTTGCGCTATCGAACGGGCATTCCTGCGAAACCACATTCGGGATCCGCAAAATCGAGGCGCGCAACAACGGCTTCTATCTGAATGGCGAGCGTGTGCGCCTGATGGGCGCCGAACGCATGGCCGGCAGCAATCCCGAGTTTGGAATGGCGGAACCCGCCGCTTGGATCTCACACGACCATGCCGATCTCAAGGACTTGAATTGCGTGTACACCCGCGTGCACTGGCAACAGGATTGGCGCGTTCTGGATTGGTGCGACCGCCACGGAATCCTGATCCAAACCGAAGTCCCGACGTGGGGCGGGGCTACGTTCAAAGACATGGGGCCGGAGCCTTCGCCGGATATCATGAACAACGGTCTCGAGCAGCTTCGCGAAATGATCGAACGCGACCGCAATCATCCATCCATCTTCTCCTGGGGTGTGTGCAACGAGATTGACGGGCAGAATCCACCGGCGCACGCGTTCGCCAAGCGGATGTTCGAAGAGGCCAAGCGCCAGGACCCTCACCGGCTGGTTTCGTACGCCTCCAACTCCCTGCAGAAGACTCCGGAGAAGGATGCGGCCGGCCTCATGGACTACATCATGTGGAACGAGTATTACGAGAGCTGGTACGGCGGAACGCCAGCCGATGTCGCCCGCAATCTGGACGAGATTCATCGCGTCTTTCCCGGCAAGGCCATCGTGATCTCCGAGTACGGCTACTGCGCGTGTACGGCCGAGCGTCCCGAGGGCGACGCCCGGCGCATCGAGGTTTTGCGCGCGCACGATCAAGTGTTTCGCGAACGGGACTACGTTGCCGGGTTGATTTTCTTCGACTATAACGATTACCGGACACACATCGGCGACCGGGGCACCGGCGTGATGAAGCAGCGGGTTCACGGCGTGGTGGATTTGTACGGCGCGAAGAAGCCCTCCTGGGAGGTCCTGCGGCGCGAATCGTCACCGGTTGAATCGCTGCGCGTGGCCGGGACACCCGCCGTTCTGAGCCTGACCGTCACTGCCCGCAATGCCGTTCCCGCTTATCGCCTGCGCGGGTATCAAATCCGGGGCGTCGCTTACGGCTTCGGCCAGATACCGGTGGAACGTATCACTACACCGCTCGGGACCATCGCCCCCGGCGAATCTGCGCATGCCGAACTGCGCTTCACGCAACCGGGAATCTCGCGCATCCAGGTGGATATCATGCGTCCCACCGGATTCTCCTCCTGGACGGAAACATGGCAGTACTGAATTCGTCCAGCGTGCGCGCGTGGGAGGAATCCGTCACGATTCCCACTTACCCCGTCCCTCCGCCCGACCGCAATCCCATGTTTCTCGACAAGCGCGTTTACCAGGGCAGCAGCGGAAAGGTCTACCCCAACGCGTTTACCGACCGGCTCTCGGACCAGAGAGTGGACCAACGCTACCGGGGCGTCTTCCTCGAGAATGAATACATTCGCCTGATGATGTTGCCGGAGATCGGCGGCCGGATCCACATAGGGCAGGACAAGACCAACGGCTACGATTTCTTCTACCGCCAGGACGCGATCAAACCCGCGCTGGTGGGCCTGCTGGGTCCGTGGATCTCCGGTGGCGTGGAGTTCAACTGGCCCCAGCACCATCGCCCATCCACATACATGCCGGTCGAGCACCTGATCGAGGAGCACGCCGACGGCAGCCGTACGGTATGGCTCGGCGAGCACGAGCCGATGAATCGCATGAAGGGCATGGTCGGCATCTGCCTGCATCCGGGTAAAGCGTTCGTGGAAGCCAAAGTGCGGCTGTATAATCGCACGCCGTTCGTCCAAACGTTTCTCTGGTGGGCCAATGTGGGGATCCGCGTTCACGATCAATACCAGGCGTTCTTTCCGCCCGATGTCACGTTCGTGGCCGATCATGCCCGGCGCGCCATGTCGCGGTTCCCTGTGGCACGCAATTCCTACTACGGTGTCGATTACTCCGCGGGCGTCGACATCGCCTGGTACAAGAACATCCCTGTGCCGACCTCGTATATGGTCACCAGGTCCGATTTCGATTTCTTCGGCGGATACGATCATGCCCGGCGTGCCGGTATGGTCCACGTCGCAAACCATTACATCGCGCCTGGAAAAAAGCTGTGGACCTGGGGTAATGCCGAGTTCGGTTATGCGTGGGATCGCGAGCTGACCGATTCCGGAGGGCCGTACATCGAACTGATGGCGGGTGTCTACACCGATAATCAGCCTGACTTCTCCTGGTTGCAGCCGTTCGAGACACGGACTTTCAGCCAGTTCTGGTACCCCATCCAGGAGATCGGGCCGGTGAAGAATGCCAACCAGCGGATCGCCGTGAACCTCGAACCGGCCAGCGGTGGATACCGCGTCGGAGTCTGCGTCACGGAGGCGCTCGACGATATCACGGTGTTGCTATCCATACAAGGGAATGCGGTCTTCGAACGGTCCGTGCGCATCGAGCCAGGCAAACCTTTCGTCGCCGTGGTACCGCTGGCGCGAGCGCCGTCTGAGGCCGATCTTCTGCTCCGCGTGATAGACAGCCGCGGCCATGAGCTCATCCATTATCGTCCGATCGTGCATACAGAAACCGAACTGCCGGCGCCCGCCGCCGAGCCGCGCGATCCGGAACACATCGAGACCACCGAGGAACTATACCTTACCGGACTGCACCTGGAACAGTACAGGCACGCCACGCGCTATCCCGAGCTCTATTGGACCCAGGCGCTAAGCCGCGATCCGGAGGATGTCCGGTGCAACAACGCGATGGGGCGGCTGCTGCTGCGCCGTGGTTCGTTCCGCCAGGCGGAGGCGCACTTCCGGCAGGCTCTCCTGCGTCTGACCAGGCGCAATGCAAACCCTTACGACGGCGAGCCCTGGTATAACCTGGGCGTCGCGCTGCAGTATCAGGACAGGCTCGCCGACGCGCGCGGGGCTTTCTACAAAGCGGCATGGAACTACGCCTGGCAGTCGCCCTCTTACCACGCGCTGGCTACGATCGACTGCCGCGAAGGAAACCTTGCGTCCGCTCTGGAACATCTGGACATGGCGCTGCGCACGAATGCCGATAGCCTGAAGACGCGCGACCTGCGGACCGCGGTGCTTCGTCTGCTGGGCCGCACCGGCGAAGCGGCCGAGTCGGCGCGACAGACACTGGCCGTCGACCCGCTCGATTTGCAGGCACGCAATGAACTGGCTGTCCTCATGCCGGCTAGCGAAGCTGAATTCTTCGGCATCGTGAACGGTGCCGCCGAGACCTGCCTGGATGTGGCCTTCGATTACGCCGACGCCGGTCTTTGGGACGACGCGGAAAATCTGATCGAGCGTTTTCTGGCACATTCCGGCGCCAGGACGATCCCGCACCCGATGCTCCGTTATGCAACCGGCTGGTTCGCCGAAAGCCGCGGCGATCCGGCCAAGGCTGCGCGTTGGTATCGGGCGGGCAGGGAGGCGCCTCCCGACTACTGCTTTCCGTCCCGGCTGGAGGAGATGATCGTGCTGGAAGCGGCTTTGCGCCATGACGCCGGCGATGCCCGCGCCCATTACTATCTGGGGGATTTGCTCTACGACAAACACCGGCGCGAAGAAGCCGTCGAGCATTGGGAGCAGGCCTGCCGCCTGGATCCATTGTTCTCCATTCCCTGGCGCAATCTCGGGATCGCTTACTACAACGTCCGCCGGCAGCCAGGTCGTGCGCTCGAATGCTACGAAAAGGCGTGCCGCGCAGACCCTTCGGATGCGCGCCTGCTCTATGAATTCGATCAACTGCGGAAGAGGACCGCCGCCGAACCGGGAATGCGCCTCGCGGAGCTCGAAAAGCGCAGGGACCTCGTCGACCAGCGGGACGATCTCACGATCGAGCTGATCACGCTCTACAACTTCATCGGCCAGAGTGCCGGAGCTTTGACTATTCTCCTTGCACGCAGATTCCACCCATGGGAAGGCGGTGAGGGTCTGGTCTCGGGCCAATACGTCGCGGCGCATATCCTGCTGGGTGTGGATGCGCTGGGCCGCGGCAATGCGGCGGACGCCCTCTGCCATTTCGAGTCCGCTCGCCACTATCCGCACAACCTCGGCGAAGGAAAGCATCTTCTCACCGATGAAACGCACCTCGACTACTTTAGCGGCCTGGCGCTGTCGCTCGACCGGCGTGTGGACGAAGCTAAGGGCCTTTGGCGCCGTGCCGCAAATTCCAGGAACGATACCGGCATGTTTGCGTACTACCGCGCGCTCGCGTTGCGTAGCCTCGGCGACCATGCCGCCGCCGTAGCTGTGCTGCGGCACTTGCATGACTTTGCGGAGGCGCAAATGAATGCCGAGGTCAAGATCGATTATTTTGCCACGTCCCTCCCGAATTTCCTCCTGTTCGAGGACGATCCGCGGAAGCGCAATCGCATCGAGTGCCTGTTCCTTCGCGGTCTTGCCAACCTTGGTCTTGACCGGCAGGCGGAAGCTTTGGCGGATCTTGGGCAGGTGCTGGCCGTGGACCGCACCCATCTCTTTGCCCGATTGGAACTGGATCGCATGACCCGCTCCGTCGAAGAGACCACACCGGCGCCATGAAACACAAAAGCGTCTCGACACCAATTCGCGAGCGGCTCAGAGGCCCCATCGGTGTGTGGATTGTCTGCGCGACATTACTGCTGATGTGCTTCGCGCTTACGGGCTTTCAGCCCCAGGAAATAGTCATCCGCATCGACGCAGGCGGTTCCGGGAGGGTTTACGAAGGGTTCGGCGCCGTCAGCGCCGGCGCCTCATCGAGACTTCTGATCGACTATCCGGAACCTTACCGCAGCCAGATTCTCGACTACCTCTTCAAGCCTCATTACGGCGCATCGCTGGCACACCTTAAAGTGGAAATCGGCGGCGACACGAATTCAACCGATGGCTCCGAGCCCAGCCACATGCACACCCGCAGCGATCTGAATTTCCAGCGCGGTTATGAGTGGTGGCTCATGCAAGAGGCCCGGAAGCGAAACCCGAACATCATTCTCGATAGCCTCGCCTGGGGCGCTCCCGGGTGGATCGGAGGCGGCAAATACTACTCGCAAGACATGGCGGATTATGTGGTGAAGTTCATTCAGGGCGCCAGGAACGTATACGGCCTCGACATCGCCCTCACGGGAATCTGGAACGAAAAGCCCTACGATGCGGAGTGGATTAAGCTGCTGCGCCGGACCCTGGATGCGAACGGCCTCAACGCCACAAAAATCGTTGCAGCCGACCTCTATCAACCGGAGCAACAATGGGATATTATCAAGAGATTTGCCGGCGACCCGGCCCTCTCCGCGGCCGTCTATGCAGTCGGCGTACATTACGCGCGCACCAAGGGTAAAGTGAACACTCCCCAGTTTGCAAAAGACAGCGGCAAGCGGCTGTGGTCCACCGAGGATCAGCCGGAGTTCGGCCCAGGTGGGTCGATTGCCAAGCGCGATTGGGAGCCGGGCGGCAAGAGCCTGGCGCAAATCTATAACCGGAATTACATCGACGGCCGCATGACTAAGACCGAGATCTGGAGCCCTGTCACCTCTTACTACGATAATCTCGCGGCGCCCAACTCCGGTCTTATGTACGCGAATACGCCGTGGTCCGGCCACTATGACGCGCAGTCTACCATCTGGGTGACGGCCCACACCACCCAGTTTGCGGAGCCCGGCTGGCACTATATTGACGGAGCCTGCGGCTATCTGGCGGGGAAGGGAAGTTATGTGACTCTAAAGTCTCCTTCGGGGGACTATAGTGTGGTGGTCGAAACCATTGGCGCCGCATCGTCCCAGCATGTTCGTTTCGAGTTGACCGGCGCGCTCTCGGCTGGCCCGGTTCATGTCTGGCGGTCGAACGGCAAGACCATGTTCGAACGGCTGCCCGACAGTACTTCCGTGAAAGGATCGTTGAAAGGATCATTTACTGTGGTGCTCGATCCCGATGCGCTCTATACCTTGTCCACCACCACAGGGCAGGCGCAGGGGACCGCCGTTCCTCCTGCCGCGCAGTCTTTCCCATTCCCATACCAGGATGACTTCGAAAAGACACCCATCGGCGGTACGCCAAGGTATCTGGCTGACCAGGACGGCGCGTTTGAGGCACAGCCTTGCACCGGGCGAAAAGGCCGCTGCCTGGCGCAAGTGATTACTACGCGGCCGATCTCCTGGGGCATCTCGCCGAATCCGTTTACTTATTTGGGAGATGCGCATTGGACTGACTATACCGTAGGCGTGGATGCGATGCTGCCCGGCGACGGACAAGTGGCCTTGGTAGGCCGGATCGATTCCGCGGATTTCTTCCAGGACGGCAAGGCGCTCTGGCCGAACGGTTACGTGCTGGCGGTGAGCCACAACGGCAATTGGCAGTTACTCGGCACGAAGTTCAAAGCCGACGCAAAGCGGCTCGCCTCCGGCACGGCGACCTTTCCTGGCGGTGTCTGGCATCGCTTGGCCATGACATTCCGTGGCTCCGCGATTTCCGCTTTCCTCGACGGCAAACAGCTCGCGCAGGTTAGCGACGCCACTCACCAGAGTGGGATGGCCGGCATGGGCACGGGATGGAACCTGGCTTCATTCGATAACTTCTCGATTACGGCTCCTCGATGACAATAAGGGAACGGTGATGGACCGGTCGAGCTACGCGGCTACCTACAACTTCCGGTACATTTGGTTCATCTCAATCGCGGCTGCCATGGGAGGGCTGCTGTTCGGTTACGACTGGGTCGTGATCGGAGGCGCAAAGCCGTTCTACGAAACGTTTTTCCATCTGCGCTCGCCGGCCCTGGTGGCATGGGCAATGAGCAGCGCGCTGATCGGCTGTCTGTTCGGCGCGCTGGCTTCCGGCATACTAAGCGACAAGTTCGGAAGGAAGCGTCTGCTTCTCCTTTCCGCGTTTCTGTTCACCGTCAGCTCGATCGGGACCGGAACAGCGGGCACTTTCGTGGTGTTCCTCGCCTGGCGAATATCGGGCGGCGTGGCGATTGGCATGGCCTCGAACCTTTCTCCCATGTACATCGCGGAGGTCGCGCCGGAAGGCATTCGCGGGCGGCTGGTCTCCATGAACCAGCTCACTATCGTGATCGGTCTGCTCACCGCGCAAGTAGTGAACTGGCTGATCGCACGGCCCGTGCCGGCTGGTGCCACGGCGGCCGAAATCCTGCAATCGTGGAACGGCCAACAGGGATGGCGCTGGATGTTTGGCGCGACCGCTGTTCCGTCTATGCTGTTCCTGATGGCCATGTTCTTCGTGCCGGAAAGCCCTCGCTGGCTGGCCAAGAACGGGCAGCGGGAGCGAGCCCGGGCGGTCCTGGAACGGATCGGAGGAAAGCTGTTCGCGGGCCGCGAGTTGGCCGAAGTCGAGGCGAGTCTCGCCCACGAGATCGGCCGCGTGGATTTCAGCGACCTTCTGGAACCCAGGCTGATGCGGATTCTCGCTCTTGGTATTTTTCTCGCCGTTCTTCAACAGTGGTGCGGCATCAATGTCGTATTCAACTATGCGCAGGAGGTGTTTGCCGCCGCGGGCTACCAGGTTTCAGACATTCTCTTTAATATCGTAGTGACTGGCGCCACCACCTTCGTCTTCACCTTCATTGCCATATACACGGTAGACCGGCTGGGGCGCCGGCCGTTAATGCTGACCGGCGCGGCTGGCCTGGCCGTCACCTACTCTCTACTCGGTCTCACTTACCATTATTCTCTCCGCGGATGGCCCGTGCTCGCCTTGGTGGTGATAGCCGTAGCCTGTTACTCGTTTTCCCTCGCTCCGATTACGTGGGTGGTTCTCTCCGAAATCTTCCCGAACCGCATCCGGGGAGCTGCCATGGCCCTCGCCGTGTTCTCGCTTTGGGCTGCCTGCTTCGTGCTTACTTACACCTTCCCGTTCCTGAATCGAGGCCTCGGCCCGGCCGGCACTTTCTGGCTCTATTGCGGCGTTTGTCTCTGCGGGTTTGCCGTTATTTACTGGCGGCTGCCGGAGACCAAGGGAAAGACCCTTGAGCAGATTGAGCGTGAGTTGGTCGGTGTGCGCTCGTGAAGCTCAAGCGCGGCGAGTTGCTATGATGGCGGCTGGACCCTTTGTATCGCTCCATGATCGGCGAAATCCTCGACGCCAAATACCGCATCGACAAGCAACTCGGCGCGGGCGGAATGGGCAATGTGTACCTGGCCACGCATCTGGGCACGACTCGCGTCGTGGCGGTGAAAGTGATCGCTCCCCGATGGGCGGCGGAACCGCAGTTTCTCGCCCGCTTCCAGCGTGAAGCACAGGCATGCGGCCGGCTGCGCCATCCGAACATCGTCAATGTCACAGATTTCGGAATCGCCAGAGCGTCGGGCGGCGACATGCCCTACCTGGTGATGGAATTCCTCGACGGCCAGACGCTTTCGGATTTCCAAAAAGCCAATCCGCGGATCGCGCTGCCGCTGATCGCCGATCTTCTGGACCAGATTGGACTGGCCCTGACGGAGGCCCACCGGCAAGGGATCGTCCATCGCGATCTGAAGCCTGACAATATCTGGCTCGAACCGAACGGACGCGGCGGATACACCGTCAAAGTGCTCGACTTCGGAGTGGCCAAGATGAACTTGCTCGGCGGTTGGGCGCCCCGCGTGCAAGAGATGGCCGAGATCGGCGCTCCGGCCACCGTCGTTCCTGCGCCCGCTATTCCCGGCGACGAGTTGGAAACAGCCGTAATCGCCATCGCGCCTGCGCCTCCGTTGTCGGAAGTCCGCACGCCAGCCGAGGAGACGGAGACCGTCGCTATTGTGCAAACCCCATCCAGCCCGTCGTCTGCCTCCTTCGACAGCGGCGCCGACGCGCAAACCATGCCGGGCAGTTTGGTCGGAACCCCCGCCTATATGTCGCCGGAGCAGGCCTTGGGAAACGAAATCGATTTCCGTTCCGACATCTATAGTTTGGCCGTGGTGGCCTACTCCCTGGTTTGCGGCGTGCTGCCCTTTACCGGAAAGACCAGCGAGCTATTCGAATTTCACCGGACCGGCAGTCCCCCCGCGCCCGCCAGCGTCTGCAAGATTCCGCGCGACGTATCGGACGCGATTCTCGCCGGACTCGCGCGCAATCCTGCGGATCGCCCGGCCTCTGCCATCGCATTTACACGCCGGTTCCATAACGCAGTGGACGCTGAATTCCTCGCGCTACGGAGATCCAAAGCATTCCTGCTGCAACATCTCGCGGCGTATGCTCTTTTGATGCTACCCATCTATACGGTCGTTCTGTCGATAGCGGGCCTGCTGGTTGCGTTCAGCCGGAAACTGGTCCCGGTTGCCGTTCTACGCATGGTGCTGGTCCCGCTGGCCGCGGCGGTTCTCTTTATTTTTTCCGACAACCTGCTGCGCGCCGCCGCGGCGCTAATGGCGCTCGACGAACAAACGCGCCTGCGCAGGTTCCTGTCGTTCCGGGTCTTTTGGAAGCTGGTTCGGACGTTGCCGGTTCTGGCGGTCACGCAGGCCCGGTCTCTAGTGTTCTTCGGGCCCGGTTGGGTAGTCGGCGATTGCCTTTGGCCGGTGGTTTGCGTGGTGGAAAAGCTATCGGGCAAGGCGGCCATTCAGCGCTCTCGCGATCTGATGACCGGCTTGCGGTCCGCCGGACGCGCCCTCGCGATTCGCCATCTGGCGCTGGCGGCATTCGCCATTGCCGAGGTGGTCAAATCGATCGGCGTCCTTTGGCAGAGCGGGCGCGTCGATCAGGCGAATGTGGTCGTCACCGGAACCTGGTTCCCCGTATTTGCGCTCTATGCGGGCGCGCCCCTGTTTCTATACGACCGTACCGCTGCCAACGAAACTGGTCCGTTGCTGCAATTGGACCGCACGCCAGAGGTGCGCACCACCGCCCGGGCGTTCTCCGTCAGCTCGATGATCTGGTTAGCGGCTGGGGCGATTTACCTGATATATCAGCCCATCAAGCTATGGCTGTTCGGTGCGCGCTAGCGGGGCAGGCTGGCAGCCAGGCTGGTAGCCTGCTGCGGCCTCGCAGGCCGCGCCTTAACTATAACTAACCACCCGCCCATTCGCCGCGTCATAGGTACATGAAAAGCTGGAAGCTCGCACTGCGTTCGCTCGCCCGCCGCAAGGGATTTGCGTTTGCCGTAATGGCTATCCTGGCACTCGGAATCGGCGCCAACACAGCGGTCTTTTCGGTGGTGGACGCCGTCCTCCTGAAACCTCTTCCATTTCCCGACTCCGAACGCCTGGTAACGGTGCTCGAAGCCAGCCCTCCAAGAGTGAGCGGGAAAGCCTGATCGCGCCCGGCCGTCTCGCCGACTGGAACCGCATGAACCACACTTTCGACGGCATCGCCGCCAGCTACAGCGAAAACGTCACCGACACCAGCGGTAACGAACCCGAGCGCCTGGCGGGCCGGCGCGTTTCGCCCGGCTACTTCCGCGTCTTTGGAACCAAGCCGCTATACGGCCGCACCTTCACGGCGGAAGAAGATGTGGACGGCGGGCCCACTGCGGCCGTGATCGGCTACGCCCTCTGGACCCGGCGCTTTAGCCAATCGCCCAACGCCATCGGGTGGCGGCTCATCATCGGAGGCAAAGGCTACACCATCGTCGGTGTCATGCCCAAAGAGTTCCAAACCGCCAACATCGACGCCTGGATTCCCGCCCAAACTCCGCCTTTCCTGATGCGTATTCGCGAAGCCCGATTCTACTCCGGTGTGGGGCGCATGAAGCCCGGCGTGACCATCGCGCAGGCGCATGACGACCTGGCTCGCGTCCAGCGGCAACTGGGCGAGCAGTTTCCGCAAACGGACAAAGGCTGGTCGGCCGTCGCCCGAAGCCTGAAAGAGGCCCGCGTCGGGGAGTACCGCAAGACTCTGCTGTTCGTCTTCGGCGCGGTGGCCACGCTGCTGCTTATCGCCGTGGCCAACATCGCCGGGCTAATGCTGACGCAGTTGCAGCAGCGCGAGCGGGAGATGGCCATCCGCAGTTCCATCGGCGCCACACGGGCCCAGATCCTGGGAGCCGTAATGCGCGAGATTCTGCTGATAGCGGCCTTTGGAGTTGCCTTGGGCTGCGCCGTAGCCGCATGGATGGTGGAGGCAGCGGGAAAAGTATTTACCACGCTGCCGGCCCCCGGCGGATTCCAATTGGGCTGGCGCGCGCTGGCCTTTGCCGCGCTCGCGGGCGTCGCGGCAGCCATGTTATGCGGCTTGCTGCCGGCGCTCGAAGCCACTCGCGCGAATCTGTCCGCCATCCTGGCCCAGGCAGGACGCGGCGGCTCGGGCAGCCGTCACCAGTGGCAGCGAGGGCTGGTTACCGGACAGGTGGCGCTGACCGTGCTTCTGCTGGCCACCGCGGGACTGATGCTACGCAGCTATTACAATCTGGCGCATGTGGAATTGGGCTTCGATCCCAGTCGGACGGTTACTTTTCACATGGGCGCGGCCTGGGATGAAGACCGCACGCGCGTCGGGCAGATGCAGGAAGCGCTCCTCGACCAGCTGCAGCGAACGCCCGGCGTGGAGGCCGCCGGGTTCGCCAACTTCCTGCCCGCGTCCGGCGCCACGCTGCGTTACCAGGTGGCGATCGTGGAGACCGCCCGCACCGATGGGACCGGCAAGATAACCACCGGCGAGCGCAGCATCAGTCAGGGGTATCTGAAGGCCATGGGCGCGCCCATCCTCGCCGGAACGGATTGCCCGAACCTCCGCACGCTGGCCGTCCCGCCGCCCAAGGCCCTGGTGAACCGCCGGTTCGTAGAGTTGTTCGGCAGGGGACGCAACCTGGTCGGGCAGCACGTCCAGTTCGTGCAGGATCTGGTCACGCCGGGCGCCCAGGCGATGGAAATCGTGGGCGTTTCTGGCGACCTGCGCGAAGATGCTCTGAACGTGGCGCCGGGTCCCTATCTCTATGTCTGCATCTCGCCCGGCGGATGGCCCGATCCGGAATACGTGGTGCGGGCCAGTGGAAGTCCCGCGGCGCTCGCGCAGGCGATCCGTCCCATCGCGCGCCAAATCGATCCCACGCCTGCGATTTTCGGCATGAAAAACGTGCCCGAAGTTCTGAACGAATCGCTGGACGAGCCGCGCCTGAAGAGCCGCGTCGTCGCCGTGTTTGCGCTGGCGGCGGTGCTGCTGGCGTCCGTTGGCCTTTACAGCCTGGTGACTCTGGTGGCTACGGCGCGCACGCGGGAGATTGGGGTGCGTATGACGCTGGGCGCGGAACCGCGCCAGATCGTCTGGCAACTGGTGGCCGGTGTGGCCCGCCTGCTGGCGATCGGCGCGACGGCCGGGCTCCTGCTGACCTGGATGGCCGACCGCCTCTTGCGCTCGCTGCTGTTCGGTGTGAACGCCCTGGACTCGCTCACGCTGGCGGGCGCGGTGCTGACGCTGGCCGTGTTCGCCGCCGTGGCGACCTTCGTACCGGCGCGGCGCGCGGCGCTTATCGATCCGCTGGCCGCCATCCGGGCCGAATAGTGCAATGGAAATCGGCGCTCTAATGGGCCCCAATGGTATGATCGTTTGACAATTCCATGACCAGGCGATTGACTAGCCCACTAACCGGTTTGGGCACGAAAGCCATCATACCGTTGCTGCTTGCGGGGTTCGCTGGGAACGCTCCGGCCCAACCGGAAGCGTCCACCCAAAAGTGGGCCAACCTCATGCAGCTCGCACCGGGAGAGCATATCCGTATCGTCCTTTCGAGCGGCAGGACAATCCGAGGCAAGCTGCAAACGGTAACGTCCGAATCGCTTACAATCAACGGCGCCGCAAACCAGGAGAAGCTGTCGCGCGCGGAAATCGGAAGGGTTCAGCTCAAGGGCCAGGGGCACCGCGGGCGCAACGCGCTGATTGGGCTTGCGATCGGAGCTGGCGGCGGCCTGGCTATTGGCGCGGCGGTCGATAGTCATGACAGCCACCACACTCTCAATTTGTTCCCCAGCGCCGGTAAAGCCGTCTTTACTCCCTTGGGCGCTATTATTGGAGCGGTCGTGGGGGTCGCAATCCCCACGGGTAGGTGGCGCGAGGTCTATCGCGCGCCCTGACCGAAGCGCAAAGGGGCGAAGAAACGGGGTGGCTTCCCGTCAGAACTGAAGGCGCAATTGCAAATCGATACGCCGGTTGTCCGTGGGGGTTTGTTCGGCCGCAAATCCACCGGAGATCCCCGTGGACTGCAGGAAAAACGGGGAGCCCATCACGCCTACCGGGGCCGCATAATTCACATGGTTCAAGATGTTGCGGGCGCTGACGGAAAGCGTCAAATTGTAGCGATGCTCGGTCGTCCCGCCGCCGCCGAACGGTCCGCCCCGGCCGCCGCCCCCACCGAAACCGCCAAAGCCGCCCCCGCGCGGGCCCCCGCCACCAGGGCCGCCGCCACCGGTATTGGCGCGCGACCCGCCGCTCGATCCCGCGAATTTTGTGGTGCCGAAGCCCCACGTCCGGCTCAACCGTAAGTTCAAACTAAACTGCGCCGGGCCCGTGCCCAGGTTGCGCGGTATCAGCGCTTCACCCGACGCCGGATTCGGGTTCAAATATCCGTAAGGCGTGTCCACGATTCCCTGACCAGGTCCGCTGGCAAAAGCAGGCCGGGCATTGAGTATCCCATCGGCTATCCCGTCATACAGATAAGGTCCGCCCGTGGTGATGTTGAAAGGTGTTCCGCTGCTGGCCACCACGAATGGAGAAAGCAGAATCTTCAACGGCGCATTGATGGTGCCGAACAGGAACATCCGGTTTTCGACGTCCAGGGCCGCCCTGCTCCACTCCGCGGACAAATCGTATTGGTTCACCGGAGTCGAGGTGCCGCATCCAAACGACGAAGCGCACAAGGCGCCGTCCGTGTTGCTGTGCGCCGTGCTCCAGATGTAGGCGCCGCTCACCGTCACACGGCTTCCAACCTGCGTGTTTATCCGGGTGATCGCTTGTAGCTGCTTCAACAGGCCGGCCGATTGAAACTGGAAGATCTCTGCCTGTCCCGGCGGAGTGATCTCACTGGTAACGAATTGGTGGACCCCGCGCGTGTCCGTTAAATTGACAACGATAGTCGTCCGGCGGTTGATCTGCCGCTCAACCCCCAGTGCGGACTGGATCAGATACGGCGCGCGCAGGTTGTTGCCTGCGATAAACTGGACGCCGTTCTCCGGCGTCAAGCCCGCCAGAACGGAAGCCGGCACGCTGTCGGGATAATAAAAATTAGGATTGTTCACCAGATACGACAGCTGATTCACGCCGTTATATTCATGCGTGTACAGTTCGTCCACATTCGGATAACGGATATAGAACATGCCGAATCCGCCGCGGATCACAGTGGAGGGCGAACCTTTGGACGATGAACGGCCGGGCGCCCACGCAAACGAGAATCGGGGAGCCATATCGTGCCAGTCGTGAATGTTCGTCTGGGCTTCCCAGCGCAAGCCCGCGCTCAGGGTCAGGCTCTGTGACACGCGCCAGTCGTCCTGCGCGAATGCGCCTATGTCGAACATGGTGGAACTGATCAGCGGCTGGCCCTGGGTGATGGTGAACTGTGTGGGAGCTCCCCCATTGTCTGAAATCTGCTGGAAAGACAGCCCTTCCGCGAGCCCCAGTTGCATCACCTGGTAAGCGTTGGCGCCCGGGCACGATGTGGCTGTAGCTGTAGGGCAAGTTAAGGACTTGAACGTAAACGTGCCATTGAAGTTTGTCGGCGCGTAGTAGTTCAGGAGGTCGTTTCTGGTCCGCGCGCCGACCTTAAAGGTGTGCTTGCCGTGTGTCACGGTCAGGTAGTCTTGAAATTCGTAGTTGCTTTCCGCTTGCGTGGTGCGGTTGATGCCCGCGCCGCCGATATCGAAGGCGCCTGGAACCGTCACCTGAGGTGCATCGGACACCGCCGTCTGCGTAGTCAGATAATGGTTGAACTGAAAGCGCACTTCGTCCTCGACCGTATTGGAAAGCACCGCCGTATCGGTCACCTGGACCAGTTGTTGCAATTGAACGTAGCCATAACCGTTATCGGGAAGACTGAATTGGCCCACACCCCACAAGTTCCGGTTCAAGTCCAGATAGGAATAGCGCGCGCTCAGCGTGTTGTTGCTACTGAGCGCCAGGTCTACGCGCGGGCTGATGGTGGTGCGCTGCTGCGGAGTCGGCGTGAATCCCCTGTCGTTCACCGTCAAAAGCGGATTGGTGGGGTCGAGAATCAGCGCATTCAGAATGCCGTTGTCGTCGATCTGACGCCTCTCCACATCCAGAAAGAAGCTGGCGCGCTTGCTGATCGGCCCGCTCAGGTTGCCGCCATAAGTCTGAGAACGGAATCCCGGAAAGGGCGTGGAGGTCAGGAACGGGTTGCGCGCGTTCCATACTCCGTCGCTGATATCGTAAGATGCGGTGCCGTGAAAGTTGTCCGAGCCCGGCTTAGTGAAAATTTCGATGCGGCCGAATCCGAGCTTGTCGTATTCACTCGCAAACGGATTCTGGTTGATGCGAATCTCGCGAATGGATTCCTTCGGCGGCAGGCGGCCGCTGGAAAAACCGTCGATGAAGATCTCGCCGCCGTTGGGTCCGGCGGAGGGCCCTGCCAGCGCCTGCAGATCCTGCTGCAGATCGTCCGGATCGTCCGGTAGCGCCTGCAGATCGGCTCCTTTGAATACCAGGGCGTCCGCATTCTGCGAAGCTTGCACGCTCAACTGAGTGTTGTTCTCCTCAGTCACCGTGACTTCCTGCTTCACTTCCGCCAGCTTCATGGAAATGTCGCCGCGTGCAATTTGCGCCGTGCTCACCAGGACCGCTACGCCCCCGGTCTGCTCGAGGCCTTTGGACGCCGCCGAGACCGAGTAGGTGCCAGGCGCCACCGCGCGAAAAGTATAAACGCCATCCTGTCCAGTCTGGGCTTGCTGCGTGGTTCCATCGTCGCCGGTCAGAGTAACCGTGGCGCCTGGAATGATCGCACCTGTAGTGTCCTTCACGGTCCCGGTCACGGTGCCGCCATTCGGTGACGGCCTGGCGGGCTTGGGGGTCTGCGCCGGAGCGGACACCGCCGCCAGACTCAGTAAGGCAAACGTACAGATATGCAGTTTGGCAACCACACTGTCTTGGCGAATATTAGGAGCCTTGCGGTTACACCCACGCTCAAGACATTCCCAGCCGCTCCACCTGCACATCCTCCCTGGTCATTGCCTCCGGGCACAACTCCACGCCCAGACCCGGACCCGGCGGCAGCCCGAATTCGCCGCCGGCTGGCGGCAGTGCCTCGGTCACGATGCCGCGGTACTCATCCAGGTAATGCCGCCGCACGCTCTCCAGAATATAGAGGTTTGTCACATTCGCCGCCAGGTGCAGCGAAGCTACGTGCAACACCGGACCGCCGCAGTTGTGCGGCGCCACCGGCAGATAGTGGGTCTCGGCCATGCTGGCTATCTTCTTGGCCTCCGAGATGCCGCCGCACCAGCAGATGTCCGGCATCACGATGCGGGCCGCGCGGTTTTCCATCAGTTCGCGGAACCCGAAGCGCGTCATCAGCCGCTCGCTCAAACACAGCGGCAGACGCGTGGCGCCGGCCAGTTCGTGGTAGGCCGCCAGGTTATCCTGCGGCAGCATCTCTTCCAGCCACATGGGCGCGTACGGCTCGAGCGCCTGCGCGATCCGGACGGCCGACGGCAGGTTCCAGTAGCCGTGAAACTCCATAGCCACCTCCATCGAGTCGCCAAACGCCTCGCGAATCAGGCGTAACGGCTCGATTCCACGCCGCATCTGGTCCGCCGTGATGTATTGGCCGCCTGTTTCCTTGGCCACCGGATCGAATGGCCAGATCTTCATGGCATGGATTCCGGACTTGGCCAGTTCGCCCGCCAGCCGCACCGGCTCGGTTAGAAAGTCGATATGGTCGTAGCACGTATTGTAAGTGCGAATGGACCCGCGCGACGCCCCGCCCAGCAACTGGTACAGCGGCAGGTTCGCCGCTTTGCCGGCCAGGTCCCAGAGTGCGATGTCCACCGCGCTGATGGCGCGCATCTCGGCCCCCGCCCAGCCGCTGAACGATACCGCCTGGAGCATGTCCGCCCACAGCCGGTCGATCTGCGACGGATCCCGCCCCAGCAGCACCGGCGCCAGCGATCGCTGCACCACGGCTTTTTCCGCTTCCGGGTGCGGATAAGTCTCGCCCAGTCCCACCAGGCCGCTATCCGTGTGGATGCGTACCCACAACCACTGGATGGGCCCGGCATGCACCGTGATGCCGCGCCGCAGGTGGATCGTTTCGACGGCCGTGATGCGCATACAATAGAAGGTATCAGCTTGTTAATCGTTATTGCGGTCGTGGCCGTCGTCGCCTTGCTCATTCTGTGGGCCCTGATTGCACAGCGCCGCTGAATCGCGATGCACCTTAACTTCGTCAGCGCATTTCTCAACGTAGCTCTGTTGTGGCTGCTCACCACGCCGCACGAATTCGCGCACGCCTGGACGGCCACCCGCCTGGGCGACGACACGCCACGCCTGCAGGGCCGCCTGACCCTCAACCCCCTGGCGCACGTCGATTGGCTGGGCACTACCATTCTGCCGGCGCTCACGTCGCTGTTCGGCGGCGGACTGATCGGCTGGGGCAAGCCGGTCTACAGCAACCCGTCCAAGCTGCGTTGGGGATTGAATGGGCTGGCGCTGGTCGCCATGGCTGGCCCGGCCAGCAACGTGATCTTCGCCTTGATTCTGGCTGCCGTAGCGCGCGCCACCGTCACTTTCGCTCCCGCACTGGCGCCCCCCTCC
>DATKFU010000362.1:0-10271 GCA_035511215.1 Bryobacteraceae bacterium
GGGGATCACGGACCGGAAGGGCTGGCCACACCGCAGACCAGACCGGCGACGCTGGTCGATGTCGGCGGTTACTACAAGTTCCGGGACCCGGGGTTTCAGTTGTTGTTCTGTTACGGCCACACCGCCATCGGGCAAAAAGAGAACTACGCCTACCTTGGGCTCTATTGGACTTGGGGCAAGAAGAAGGCCGATGGCGACAAGCCTGACGATCGGGATCAACCCTCGAGCGCCGCATTCAGCCGCATGGCGCCCGGGCTTATGGGGCGATCATAGAAGTCGCTGAAGAGCGGGGCTGGGAGCCTGCCCCACAAAGCGGGAGTTCCCGCGAAAGGAAATGCCTTTGAATATCTCAAGTAGCGACGCGATACTGCTGGCGCATGCCGCCTTTGGTGTTACGGGCTGTATGGCGGCCCTATGGGTCTTTGTTGAAGCGCTCAATGCGCGGCCCGGGAACGCGGACCGCCTGCAACTTGCCGCTCTCGTAGCGGCAGTCTGTATGGCCGCCGCATGGATTTGTGGCGGATATTGGTATGTTCACTTCTATCCGCCTGAAAAGGCATTGATTCTCAAGGGACCGTGGCCGTTCGCGCACAATCTCTTTATGGAGACGAAAGAGCACCTGTTTTTCATCACTGGCATCCTGGCGTTTCTTCTTCCCATCGCCGCCCGCGAAAAGCTGTATGCAAGTCCCGCCGCGCGCAAACTTGTTCTTTCCATCGCGGCGCTGATTGCGATTACGGGTCTCGCCGTGGAAGGCGCCGGCGCCGTCATCAACCACGGGGTTAAACTTGCTTTGCTCCATGACGTATCGAAAGGAGCCCGATAATGCACTCCGCGATCGGCTCGGAATCCTCGAAACTGACACCCGCAACTTCTGGTTTCGTTCTGAGCGCCGCGATCACCGTGTTATTCAATACCGCGCTGGCCTGGGTGAAGGACTCATCCCCCGCGTTGAACGGCTTCATGAAGTCGCTGAGCGGTCATCACTGGACAACTCACGGTTTAGTCGACCTTGTTCTTTTCGTTGGGTTGGGGCTCATTTTCATGAGTACCAGGGTGGCGCAGAAGATCGATGCGAACCGCTTGATTGGAGTCCTGATTGGAGCCGTGACGGCCGCGGCGCTCGGCCTCGCTCTTTGGTATGCATTCTTTTAAAAATATCGGCAACGGCGGGGAAGGACAAATGGCTGAAATCGGCGCGCAAAGTGGCAGGAAGCCGGTGCACCGCGGCGAAACGGTGCGGAACGGAGCAGCGCCATGTCCGCGGACGCGCCGCTCAGCCCAGCCGGAAACGAGCGGGCCCGCCAGTTCTCGCGAGTTCTGAAGGACGCCAAAGTCCAGCGCATCTATGTAACGGACGTCCAGCGTACACAGCAGACTGCCGGCCCCATCGCCGCGTCGCTTCACATCCGGCCAATTGTCATCGCGCAAAAAGGACACCGATGTGCTGGTCAACCAGCTTCGGGCGGCAGGCGATGATGAAACGGTCCTTGTCGTTGGGAATGCGGACACCGTGCCGCTCATCGTCGATCGCCTCGGCGGAGGATACGTACCCCCGTTTCGCGACACCGAATTTGACCGGCTCACAGCTTCGCTACGGCAATGTGACCGAGTGATCCGATTCCCGGTTGTGCTCCATTCCGACTGCCTCCTACTCCCCGGCGGCAACTGCCAGGGGCGCGGCCTTAGCCCGGCCCAGAAAGACGGTTTGGTGCGCGATGCGCGCCAGCGATGCGCGGTGCGTGATCAGAATCGCCGTCCGCCCCGCGGCCGCGCGGACCAAGGTTTCCGCAATCGCCAGCTCGTTCGTTTCATCCAGAGCCGAGGTCGGCTCGTCCAGGACCAGTACCTTAGGGTCGGCCAGCAGAGCTCGCGCCAGCGCAACCCGTTGGCGCTCGCCCGCGGAAAGCGTCTGGCCGCGTTCCGCGATGGCCGTATTGTAGCCATCGGGCAACCCCAGGATCCGCTCGTGAACGGACGCGGCCCGGGCGGCGCTCGCAATCTCGTTGTCGCTGGCTTCCGGCCGGGCGTAGGCAATGTTCTCGCGCACGCTCGCGTGAAACAGGTATGGGGCCTGATCCACCAGCATGACGGCGCGGCGCACATCGGCTAGCGCAAGATCGCGCAGGTCCCGGCCGTCGATGCGGATCGCGCCCGCGTCCGGATCGTAAAACCGGACCAGCAGATCCGCCAGCGTGGATTTGCCCGCGCCGCTCGGGCCCAGGATCGCGCAGATCGTGCCGGGCGCCACGCGAAACGAGAGGTCTTCCAGAACGGCGTCGCCGCCGTAACTGAACGAAACGCGATCGAACTCGATTTCACCGCGTACATGGGCGAACGGCCTCGCTCCAGGCGGGTCGATAATCTCGGCACGCGTATCGAACAGTTCCCAAACTCGCGAAAGCGAGACGCCGCCGGAAACCAGATTGCCGTATAAGCTCATCAGGTTCTGCACCGGCGATAGCAGGCGGAGGTGGTATGCCATCAATGCGACCAGAGAGCCCGTGGTCAGCGCGCCGTCGATCACCAGCTTGCCGCCGTAGAGGAAAATCGCGGCAGTGGAGAGCGTCAGGATCGTTCCGGGAACGGCGCCCGACAAGAACGACATCAGCTGCATCCGCATCAGCGCATCCAGGAAGCTCTGGTTTCGCCCGCGAAAGCGCTCCACCTCCCGCGATTCAGCCCGCGCCGACACAACCAACCGGATGCCCAGCAGAGTCTCCAGCAGAAAGCTTCCGATGTCTGAGCTGCGCTCGCGGACCGCCCGCACTCGCGCCGCCAGGCGATGCTGGTAGTGCTGCAGCGCCCAGACGCTGGCCGGAACCGCGGCCACGCTCACCAGAAACAGCCGCGGACTGAGAGCTATCATGATGCCGGCGCTCCCGATCAGAAACACGACGTTCGACAGCACACTCAACAAACTGTCCGCCGAGACGCGCTGTACTTCGGCGATGTCGTTATTAATGCGCGAAACCACATCGCCCAGTTTGGTCCTCGCCCAGAAGCGCGGCGAAAGCGTTTGCAGGTGCTTGTACAGCGCCAGCCGCATGTCGAAAAGGATGGACGCCGAAACGCGCACGTACTGATAGCTGGACAGGATGTTCAGCACGAATCCCACCACGGTGACGCCCAGCATCAAACCGCTCACGGCCAAAAGCATGCGCAGATTCCGCTTCGCCAGCGCTTCGTCGATGAGAAGTTTCGAGATGTAAGGTTGCAGCAGGCCGAATCCTGTGGCAGCGATGCCCGCCAGCAGCACAAAACTCAAGCGCGCCCGATAAGGCACGATGAAGCGCAGCGCCCGGCGATAGCCATCCAGAGGAATTCCACGGTCCGGCATGATTCCCTATGTTCATAGCACATGTCGCGCCGGCGGGCCCGTAGTAAGATCCGCCGCATAAAAAACTTTTATCGAAAGTCCCGCCTCCGGCCGCGCGGGGCCGGGGTATGATATGCGGATAAGCTTATGAAGATCCTGCTTGCATCGATTCTGGTCATTCCTCTGTTCGCTCAGGGCCAGACGCCGCAAGCCGCCCCGTCCGTGGAGCCGGCCAAACCGGCGCCCGAGGAGGGCATCCCGGTCACAAGTCCGCTGGTCGTCTCCAAGTGCGGAGGCTGCCACACCAAAGACCAGCACGGCAACCTCCTGCGCATCTCCTGGGAGCGCGCTACACCCGAAGGCTGGGAGGAAGCCATCAAGCGCATGGTGCGTTTGAACGGCGTCAGCCTCACTCCCGACGAAGCCCGTTCGATCGTGAAGTACCTGGCAACCTATCACGGCTTGGCGCCCGAAGAGGCCAAGCCGGTTATGTACTACGCCGAGCACCGCATTCAAGACGAAACCAACATCCCCACCGACAACGTGCGCGGCGCCTGTGCCAACTGCCATCCGCTGGCGCGCCCCCTGTCGTGGCGGCGCTCGCCGGAGGATTGGAAACTGCTCGCCAATCTGCATATTGCGTTATATCCGACCGCCGACGAAGCATTCCGGTTGGGGATCAATGCCGGCGGCTTCGATGAATCGCGCCACCACCTGGAACCCGGCGCGCCTCTGCCGGTAGACGAGGCGCTCGCATTTCTCAGCAAGACCGCTCCGCTCGCAACCCCCGAATGGGCCGCCTGGCGCGCCCGCATGCGCGCCCCTAAGCTGGCTGGACGATGGATCGTTTCCGCATCTATGCCGGGCCACGGCAGGTTTTATGGATACATGGAGGTGGAACCGAACGCCGGAACGGACGACCAGTTCTCCACGCGCGTGACGCTTACATCTGTAAGGGACGGCTCAACTGTCTCTCGCACGGGCCACAGCCTGGTCTATGCCGGCTATGCCTGGCGCGGCCGTTCTAAGGGGACGCCCGCGGCGAATGCCGCGCCGGACGATCTGTCGAGCGAGATGCGCGAGGTGCTCTGGTTTTCCCCCGATCAGAACACGGCGGAGGGCCGCTGGTTCTGGGGTCAGTATCAGGAGTTCGGGTTTGATGTGAAATTACAGCGCACTTCCGCGGGACCTGCGTTGATCGGCGCCGACCGCTCTTCGTTGAAGACAGGTTCGCAGGCTGCGCGCGTCCGCCTGATCGCGGAAAGCTTGCCCGCGCAAATTGCGCCCGCCGATCTGGACTTCGGAACCGGCGTCACGGTACGGCGTATTGTTTCTCACTCTGCTACTGAAATAGTGGCGGAAGTGGACGTAGCCGCCGACGCCGTGCCGGGCAAACGGGACATCGCCTTCGGCCGCTCCGTGCTGCCCAGCGCCATCGCAGTGTACGATCGCATCGACTATGTTAAAGTCGTGCCGGAATCCGCTCTAGCCAGGCTCGGCAGCGAAACTCATCCCAAAGGGTACCAGCAGTTCGATGCCGTTGCCTACCAGCGCGGCGCGGACGGTAAGTCGCACACCGCGGATGATGTCGAACTCGGCCCCATCGACGTGAATTGGTCCGTGGAAGAGTTTTATGCGGTTTATGGGGACGACGACAAGGAATTCGTAGGCTCGCTCAGCCCGACCGGGTTCTTCACGCCGGCGTCCGATGGCCCGAATCCGCAGCGCAAATTCAGCCGGAACAATTACGGCGACGTTTGGGTGGTGGCCACCGCCAAGAACGAAAAGGACAAGGATGGCAGGCCGATGGCCGGTAAGTCGTATTTGGTCGTCACTGTTCCAGCCTACATTCAATGGGACCAACCCGAGGTCGGACAATGACCGCCACGGCATTGGCCACTGCCACGCGCGTTTATCGCTTGGGCGAGTTCCACCGCTTTGACTCGGCCGGTGCGCACTTTCTCTATCTGGTCCCGGCGGGCGCCATCTTCGCCGTGGACGATGCCGCCGGAAAATTGATCGCCTGCCTGGCTGCGGGCGAGTTGCCGCATGCGCGGCTCGTCGACGATCTGGCGGCCGGCGGCCTCGCCATCGGGGACGCCGAAGAGTTGGTCGCGGAGATGTATCATGCGAGCGTAATCGTAGCCGGCGACTCCGCTCCGGAACAGCCCCAAGGCCTCCCCGACGTTTTTCCCATCCAGACGCTGGTCATGAATCTCACCAACCAGTGCAACCTTGCGTGCCAATATTGCTACGAGTTTGGCGCCGATAAAGTTGCCACACCGGAAGGCAAGCCGAAATTCATGGATCCGGAAACCGCCAGGACTTCGGTGGATTTCCTTCTCGCAGAATCCGGCGACCGGCGTTCCATCCACATCACCTTCTTCGGCGGTGAGACGTTGATGAATTTCCCGCTGCTGCAGGAGGTGGTGGCATACGCCAGCGAGCGCGCCAGCCAGCAGGGACGCCACATCGACTTCAGCCTCACCACCAACGCCACGCTGCTGACGCCGGCGATCATCGAGTATCTCTCCGAGAACCGCGTCGGCGTCACGGTCAGCATGGATGGACCTAAGGAGATGCATGACCATCTACGGGTCTTCGCCAACGGCCGCGGCAGCTACGACATCATCGAGCCGAAAGTGCGCGCGCTGATCCAAAACCATCGCACTCGGCCCATTACGGCGCGCGTCACGCTGACGTCAGGCGTATCCGACGTCATCCGTATTTTCCGGCACTTGAAGCAGGATCTGGGATTCCACGAAGTGGGTTTCGCCCCCGTGACTACTTCGCCGAATCAACTCTATGCGATCGGCCAGAAGGGCATGGACGGCGTATTGGAGCAGTTCCACACGCTGGCCGGCGAATATCTGGAGTATGCTCTGCGCGGCGAGGCTCACGGCTTTTCGAACGTTAGCGACACGCTGGCCGAGCTGTGCCAGGGCATGAACAAGTCGCATCCTTGCGGGGCCGGCCTGGGCCTGTTGGGTGTGGGACCCTCCGGCGACATTGCGCCGTGCCACCGCTTTGTGGATTCCGACGTCCACGCGCTGGGACACATTTCCAAGGGCATCGACCGCGCGAAGCAGGCCGATTTTCTGCGCCGCGGCCATATCGACTCCAAGTACGATTGCCACACTTGCTGGGCGCGCCCCCTGTGCGCCGGAGGGTGCCATCACGAGGCATTCGTGCGCTACGGCGATACCGGCCATCCCAATCTCCACTATTGCGATTGGATCCGGGACTGGACCAATATCTGCCTCGAAATCTATGGCGCGATTGCCGCCAGGAACCCAGGTTTTTTGCAGCAGTTTGCGGAAAGGAAAGCATCATGAGACACATGCGACCACTGAACAAGAAGGCGGCCCGCATCGACGCCTACGTCGCCTCTCGCACCGAGGATGTCGTCGGCTTACAGGATGGACCCAAGCAGCCACGCCCCCACGTTCCGATGGGGTGTGCATTGATGTTCACACCCGGCTGGGAAGTGGATGCAGCCGGCGGCACGGCGGGCCTGTGTCAGCCCGTGGAGCGCGACATCTACGACTGTTTTGTCAGCTGCTACTGGCCGGCGCAGGTTCCCGATCATTTGAACAATGCAGTCGACTGGACCGCCAAGTGCGCCTCCGCGACGAAAGACTGGCGAAATCTCGATCTGGTGTTTCCATAATGCGAATTCATGTGGCGGACGCACAACCATGATCGCAACATCGCTTATCTCACGCCTAACGCTGCTGGCCGCCGTGTGCGCAGCCCTCGCCGGTTTCGCCCGCGCCGGCACACTGTACCTGCCTGCATACCCCGCCGCCGTTATCGTTTTCGATGAACAGAAAGCCCAAATAGTCGACCGCATTCCGATGGCTACTGGCACGCCCATGTCGATCAGCCTGTCGCCGGATCACAAGAAGATCTACCTCACCACCATCGACCACAATGGTATCGAGGTCGTTGACGTCGCGACGCGCAAAGTGACGAATCACTTCGTACTCAATACCTCCACCAAACAATATCGCTTCTACGCAGGCACGCCCGACCCCCAGGGTAAGCTGTTCTACGCGGTCACCAAAGAGATCACCAAGTT
The DNA here is from genome assembly GCA_035511215.1 of Bryobacteraceae bacterium. Classification (GTDB taxonomy): domain Bacteria; phylum Acidobacteriota; class Terriglobia; order Bryobacterales; family Bryobacteraceae; genus Bog-159. The sequence continues at coordinate 7,401 of DATKFU010000362.1, forward strand.
TCCGGAACACTATGAGGTCGGCAAGCCGAAATACACCGTCATCGACCTGGAACAGCAGAAGATCGTCAAGACCGTAGACATTCCCAAGGAGGAAGAAGCTCAGAATCAGGGCGACTACGGGAGCGGTGCGATCGACGTTTCCCCTGACGGTAAGCTCCTCTATCAGTTCGGCGACAGGATCACCATCCTGCAGGCCAGCGATTTCAAAGTGCTCGACCATATCGACCTGGCCAGGCCAGAAGCTCCGGGGATGGAGAACGTACACTTCGGCAGCGATCTCGATCTGATCAACGAGCCAGGAGAGCATACCGCCATGTTCGTTTGGGCCGACCCCATCGTTCACAACCGCGTATTCGGACTGGCGCGATTCGACCTGAGCACGAAGCACATCGACTTCAATCCGATTGGACCGGCGCCGGCCGGCATGGCGGGTATCGAGGTCACGCCGGATAAGAAACTGGCATACACGGTCGTCCAGAACGGAGTGCACGGGAACAAACGATGCGAGTTCTGGGCATTTGACCTGTCGACCGACCGCCTTACGCAGAAGGCGGAGGTGCCTTGCCGTACGCGATTCACGCTCGGCATTTCGGCGGATGGCAAGAAGCTTTACATCTACGGGGCGGGCTTTGACATCGAAGTCTACGACGCCGCCACCCTCAAATACGAAAAGACCTGGGATCTGCACACCGACGTCACCTACGCCGGCATCGTCGTACTACCATAGCTTGTGGGGCAGGCACGAAGCCCAATGCCACTTACTTTTCGCACAAACTGCAATGCTGCATAATTTGTGGGGCGGACCTCCAGGTCTGCGCGGGGTCCTCATCACCCGACGTGACCCGCTCTTCGCACAACCAAATCAGCCATATCCGGGCACGAGTAGGCCGGCGTGGACGCCGGCCGCAGGACTGGAGTCCTGCCCCACTATCAATGCAGTGGCACGGTTTTGGGAAAAGTAAGTGGCATTGGGCACGAAGCCTGCGGCGGCCTCTCAGGCCGCCTCTTCGCGCGATGCAAATATTGATCCGGGGGGACGGGGTCGCAGCCTACTGTTGCGCCCACCTGCTCACAAGAGCCGGTCTCCAAGTCGCTCTCGAACATCTGGACCGCCCTCGCCTGCCCGCAATCATGCTGGGCGAACAGGCGCTAGCGCTAATACGCGATGTTTTCGAACAGCCCGGTCTCCTCCGGAATTTGCCGAGGATCTCAAAACGCGTCGTCGCGTGGGGCCCCGGCGCGAAACCGCTCGCGGTGGATCACTCCGCGGTCGTGGTTTCCGAGGAGGCCCTGCTGGCAGACATCCGGCCAGCGCCCCTCCTCGACCCGCACCCAGCCCGGGAATCGAATTGGACGATCTTCGCCGCACGCCCCCTTCCAACCCAAACAGCCGAACATCGTTTCGGATCGCGCATGGCTTCCGCAGTGCCCGTGGCGCTGAAGGAAAACTCCGACCCAAGCGCCTGCTGGATCGAATCCCTCGCGGAGGGCTGGCTGTTCCTGATTCCGAACTCGGCCCTATCAGGATGGCTGTTGGCCGTTGGAGACACGCCCCAAGTCTTGCTGCGCGAAAGCACGTTGGTTGCCGCGCAGATCGCTCATTGCGGTTCGTCTTTGGGCCAGTTTCCGGCCCACGGGCGGATTGTTTCGCCGCTCTGCGGCCCCGGCTGGCTGGCCTGCGGAACCGCGGCGATGGCCTTCGATCCGATCTGCGGCGATGGCACCGCGCACGCTGTCCGCGAAGCGATCCTGGCCTCGGCGGTCATCCGCGCGCTCGCCGAAGGCGGCGCCGCCGTTCCCTTGCTGGCGCACTATGAAGCGCGCCTGACTGCGGGGTTCCGGCGTCATCTCGAACTTTGCCGCGGCTTCTACCAATCCGGCGGCACGACGCCGATTTGGCGTGCGGAACTGGACGCTATAGGCCGAGGCATCGAGTGGTGCGACACCAGACTCAGCGCGGGCGCCGGTTTCCGCTATCGGCTGCGAGGCTTCGAATTGGAAGCCGTCTGAATGCCCTCTTCTCCGGCTGCCAGCAAGGCGGCCGTAGCATACCCGGTAGCGGCATCGCTCATGAATTTTTCGGGAACAGTTCCCGGATCGTGCTTGTGGTTCATCGAGTCGGCTGCCCAGTAGCCGCCCGGGTCCTGGTGCGTCCTGAGCCATCCGAGCGCCTTCGACAAACCCGGCTGCGACGGCCGCACGCCGGCCTGCTCCACGGTGAACGCCACCAGCGCGGTGGCGTAACTGTTCGAGCCCACCGCAACCGGCGCCTTGTCGCGCTTCTTCCACTGGCCTAGCGATTGGATGGTCCATCCGCCGTCCGCCTCCTGCTTGCGCCACAGTTCGTCCAGAATGGCTTGCTTGTCCGCGTCGGGCAACAGATCCCGCAGCTTCGCCGAAGCCCACAGCAGGAACAGACGATTATGCAAGGGCTGTGCCGCTTGGCCCGCGCGCAGATACGCCCGGAGAGCGGCCACGTTCTCCTGGATCTCCGGCCGGCCCTGATAGTTGGCCGGCGCCAGACCGGTCGCCAATGCCCCCAGCGCGCCGCCATAGAAAGCCGCGTCCTTCGTCTCCCACGGATCCAAGTCGAAATCGGACCATAGCCAGGTGCCCTTGTCCGCCCCGCTCTTCACCTGCGTCGACCATAGGCGCTCGAATGCCTTTTCACCTTCCGCGCTCAACCTGCCGCGCGGCGCGTCGTCCATCGCCAGCACCAATGAGGCCAGCACCACTTGCGCCCCATACACCTGGTCCACAATCAGGCCCTTCAGTCCTCCGAACAGATCGTTTGCGTCCGTGCGGATCACTGTGGCGCGCATGCTGGAGACCAGCACCCCCTCGTATAGCGTAGGACCGGTTTTCTCGTTC
>DATKFU010000363.1:0-2661 GCA_035511215.1 Bryobacteraceae bacterium
CGCGTGGATGGCGATACCGGTATGCTCACGGGCAGCTACAAAGACGGCAAGTTCGTGCTGAGCCATTTCTCAGGCGCGCGGCCCGCGCTGATGACGATTACGCCGGCGGCGGACGGGCAATTGGAGGTGGTACAGAACGGCAAGACGCTGACCGCGATCCGCTCGGCGGAGGCCCGCGCCAAGGGACTGCCGGCTCCGGACGATCCGATGCAGCACACTACCATGAAAGATCCGGCCGCGCCGCTGCGGTTCAGCTATCCCGATCTGAACGGGCAAGTGGTTTCGAATACCGACGCGCGGTTTCGCGGCAAGGTGGTCCTGGTGGCGATCGGCGGAAGCTGGTGCCCGAACTGCCACGATGAGGCGCCGTACCTTGAGGAGCTTTACAAGAAGTACCGCAGCGCCGGACTGGAAGTGGTGGCTCTGTCGTTTGAGGAAGGCGAACAGTTAAAAGACCCCACGCGGCTGCGGGCGTTTGTGAAGCAGTATGGCATCGAGTATCCGGTGCTGCTGGCGGGCGAGCCTTCGGAGTTGAACGCGAAACTGCCGGGTGTGGCGAACCTCAATGCATGGCCGACGACGTTTTTCGTGGGGCGCGATGGGCTGGTGCGCGCGATCCACACCGGGTTTGCGGGCCGCGCCAGCGGCGAGCTGCATGACGAAATGGTGACGGAGATAGAGGGTACGCTGGTACGGCTGCTGGCCGAGAATACGACAGCGAGCCGCGAGAACTGAAAAGGCGTGTTGCAAGCGCTATTGCGTGCCGCGATGATACCGGGTGGACGTGGTCATTGCCGGCACGAACAAAAAGTGTCCCCATGAGTGGGGACACTGCACGCAAAAGTGCGTGCGCCACGGTATTTATTAGCGCGGCTTTGGCATCGGCTTGCGCGGCAGCATGTCGGGCCGCGCAGCCGTGTTATAGACGAACCACGCTTCAATGGCCGCCGCCTGCTCCAGATCGTTGGCCTGCAGACGGTCGTATAGGTCCATGTTGGAATGGTGCGTGCGGTCGCCGTACTCAAGCGGATCCTGAATGAACTGGAACGCGGGCAGACCCACATTGTCGAAAGGCACGTGGTCGGTGCTGCCGGTGGCGCGTATGGTCAGCGTGGAGGCGCCCAGATCGCGGAACGGTTCCAGCCACGCGCGGAAAATGGGCTCCACCATATTGTTGTCCTGCATATAGATGCCACGGATCTTGCCGCTGCCGTTATCCAGGTTGTAATACGCCGACAGCTTGCTCCATTCGGGCTTCGGCTGCATGTCCGCGGCGTCGGCGAAGTGCTCCTTCACGTAAGCGCGCGAGCCCAGCGTGCCTTCCTCTTCGCCGGTCCACAAGGCGAGGCGCACGGTGCGCTGCATCTTGAGGTTGAGCGATTTGAGAATGCGCATCGTCTCCATCGCCACCACCGATCCCGCCCCGTTATCCGTGGCGCCGGTGCCGCCGGTCCACGAATCGAAGTGGCCGCCAACCATCACGAAACCTGCGTTGGGATTCGTTCCGGGAAGCTCCGCGGTGATGTTGAATGAATCGGCCGGCTCGGTGAACCTGGTGGCGATATCGAACTCCAGCGTGACGGGGATATTCTTTTCCAACAGCCGCACCATCCGGTTATAGTGCTCGTTGGTCACCAGCACCGAGGGCGGAGGCAGTTGATCGTCGGTGGTGCTGGCCGACGCGGCGCCGCTGCCCATCACCGTGCCGCCATCGGGTCCGTTGCCGGGCGATACCACTACCAGCACGCCTTCGTCCCGCAAGAACTTGTTCAGTTGCGCCCTGAAGCCGCCATTGGCGCCGCCGCGCCCGCCCGCGCCGCCGCGTCCACCGCGCCCGCCGCCCGCGCCTGCTCCACCGGGTCCGCCAGCAGCCGCACCGCCGCGTGGCGCGGGAATGATCGGCCCGCGCGAAAAGCCGAGCGGCAGGATGGATGGATTGCCCGACACCGGGTCCGGCGCCTCAGCCGCCAGCGCCAGTTCGGCGTCCGTCAAGCGATGCAGGTAAGGCTCCGACACCATTTCCGAAGGATGCGGCGCCGTACCCAGCAGGATCTTGCCCTTCAGCTTGCCCTTCCACTTGTCGAGATCCTCAGGCCCGGCGATCACGGCGAACACCGCCTCGCCGCTGACATCGCCATTGGTCCCCGGCGACCACGGCTGCACGAAGCCAATGAGCGGCTGGAACTCGGGCTCCTTCATCTCGGCCACGAAGCGCGTGCAGCTCCAGCCGCGCCCGAAGGGTCCCCACGCTTCCATTTTGGCGTTGGCCAGGCCCCACTCACTCAGCTTCTTGACGGTCCATTCGCCCGCAGCCTTGATGTTAGGCGACCCGGTGAGCCGCGGCCCGTAGACATCGGTCAGGTAGAAGGCCGAATCCATCACCTTTGAATTTTGCCCGAAGGCCTCATGGCGAATCTGCTGCACCACCGAAAGATCGATCTTCTCAGGCGAACCAACCTGCGCCGAAAGGCACGCGCACAGCACCGCCGCGATCCCAACTAACTGTCTACGCATGACGGGAGATTAGCACGTTCGCGAAGGCGCTTTCAACGAGCGACACGAGCGGCGCGGCATGAGTGACGCTAACAAGCACGGGAACTCCGGTTTCGTGCAAGGCGGATTTGTGACTGACTCGGATGCCGCTGATTTCGCCGGTCCCCC
>DATKFU010000364.1:0-4089 GCA_035511215.1 Bryobacteraceae bacterium
CGCAAGCGCACTTGCGACTCGCCGGGCTTGGCGCGGAACAGCTCCTGCAAGGCGGCCGGCTTGTCCGCAACGCCATTCCGGCCGAGCCACACGCGGATCGAGATCAGCGACGGCAGGTTCAGGCGCGCTGTTTCGAGCGGCTGAATATCCTGCACGGAAATCTTGGGCGGGGCGTTCTCTTCGGGCAACACGAATCCCTTTACCAGCACCGCCTTGTCTTCCACAATCTGACTGGCCAAGCGCTCGAAGCTGGCGGCGAACACCATGCCTTCGACCGCGCCCGTGCGGTCTTCGATCTGCAACGCGGCCCAGGGCTTCTGCTCGCGGTTGCGTTTGCGCTGGATGCCCGTCAGCACGCCGCACAAGGCCACTTCCGTCCCTTTTTCGAGGCCTTCCAAGTTGCCGGTATCGTGCGTGGCTAATTCGCGGACCTTATCTCCATAATCGTCGAGAGGGTGGCCGGTCACATAGAAGCCGATCATCTCTTTTTCGCCCTGGAGCTTTTCGCGGCCGGTCCAATCGGGCACTTGCGGCAAGGGCTTCTCGACAGGCCCCTGTTCCGGGGTCATATCGCCGAACAGCCCGCCCTGGCCGCTCAAGCGGTCGCGCCAGACGCGCTGCCCGGCTTCCATGGCGCCTTCGGTGGCGGCGAACAACTGCGCTCGGGTACCCTGCAGCGAGTCCATGGCGCCGGCGCGGATGAGGCTCTCGATCATACGCTTGTTGATGGAACTCAAGTCCACGTGTTCGCAAAATTCATAGATGGACAGAAAGCGGCCCAGCTTCTCGCGCGCGGCGCGAATGGCTTCCACGGCGTTGGCGCCCAGATTCTTGACAGCGCCGAGGCCGAAGCGGATGCCCTTGCCGTTAGGCGCCGTATCGTCGGGCGTAAAGCTCCAATCGCTGGCGTTGACATCCGGCTGGAGTACGGTGATGCCCATCTCGCGGCACTCGTTAATGTACTTCACGATCTTCGCCGTGTTTCCAGTCTCGGACGTCAGCAGGGCGGCCATGAAATCCACCGGATAGTGCGCTTTGAGATACGCAGTGACAAAGGCAAGATAGGCGTAAGCGGCGGAATGCGACTTATTGAATCCGTAACCGGCGAACTGTTCCATCAGGTCGAAGATTTTTTCGATCTTCTTCTGCGGGAAGCCGCGCTCGAGCGCGCCTTTGATGAAGCGCTGGCGCTGCGCGGCCATCTCTTCGGCTTTCTTCTTACCCATTGCGCGGCGCAGAATATCCGCCTCGCCCAGTGAGTAGCCTGCCAGGACGTTGGAGATCTGCATCACCTGCTCCTGGTAGACGATCACGCCGTAGGTCTCTTCGAGCAGCGCTTTCAGCTCGGGCAGATCGTAGGCGACGGCTTTGCGGCCCTGCTTGCGATCGATGAAGTCGTCGACCATGCCGCCCTGAATGGGGCCGGGGCGGTAAAGCGCGTTCAATGCGGTGAGATCCTCGATGCGCGTGGGATGATAGCGGCGCAGAATGTCCTGCATGCCGGGCGATTCGAACTGAAAGATGCCGCTGGTGAGGGCCTTTGAGAAAATCGCGTAGGTCGCAGGGTCGTCGAGCGGCAGATCTTCGGGCACCAGGCGCGGGCCGCCGTGACGCTTTTCGATGAGCTTGAGCGCGTCGTCGATGAGCGTGAGGGTGGTCAGGCCCAGAAAGTCCATCTTGAGAAGCTGCAGCTTCTCAAGGCCGTTCATGTCGAACTGCGTGACAATTTCTTCCCGGTTGGTGCGGTAGAGCGGGACGAGCTGCTTCAGCGGTTCGGGCGAGATCACCACGCCGGCGGCGTGCACAGAACAGTTGCGCGCCATGCCCTCCAGGCGCAGCGCGACCTGCAAGATCTCGGCCACGCGCGGGTCCTTGCGCTCCAGTTCGCCGAAGCCCGGTTCGGCTTTCATGGCGTCGTCGAGCGAGATGTTCAGGACGGTAGGAACCAGCTTGGTGAGGCGCTCCACATCGGCAAAGCTCATGTCCAACACGCGGCCGACGTCCTTGATAGCGGCGCGCGCGGCCATGGTGTTGAAGGTGATGATTTGGGCCACCTGCTCACGGCCGTATTTCTCGGTGACGTACTGGATGACTTCGCCGCGGCGGTTCATGCAGAAATCGATATCGATATCGGGCAGGCTGATGCGCTCGGGATTGAGGAAGCGCTCGAACAGCAGGCCGTACTGCAGCGGATCGATATCGGTGATGCCCATGGCATAGCCCACCAGGCTGCCCGCCGCCGAGCCGCGGCCCGGGCCGACCGGAATGGATTTGGATCGCGCGAAGCGGATGAAATCCCAGACGATCAGGAAGTAGCCGGAGAACTGCATCTTCTGGATCATCTTGATTTCGCGGTCGAGCCGCTCGGCGTATTCCGGCAGATCGTGCTTCAGATGGCCGGCGGCGCGCAGAGCCTCCAACCGCAGCCGGCGCCTTTCGAAACCCTGACGCGCGACGAATTCGAAATAGGTGTCGGTGGAGTGCTCGGCCGGGACTTCGAATTTTGGAAAAGGCTCCTTGATTTTTTCCAGGTGGACCTGGCAGCGCTGGGCGATCTCCCAGGTGCGGTCGAGCGAGTCTTCCAGCTCGCCGAAGAGCTGCATCATCTCGGCGCGCGATTTCAGGTAGAAATCGGGCGTGTTCCATTTCATGCGCGAGGTGTCGCTCATGGTTTTGCCGGTCTGGATGCAGAGCAGGATTTCGTGCGCGCGGGCGTCGTCGCGGCGCAGGTAGTGCGCGTCGTTGGTGGCCACCAGCGGCAGGCCGGTCTCCGCGGACAGCCGATGGACGGCCGGGATCAGGCGCTTGTCCTGTTCGAGGTGGTGGTCCTGAATTTCGAGGAAAAAGTTGTTCTTGCCGAAGATGTCCGCGTAGGTGTAGGCGGTGCGGCGGGCATCGTCATAACGGTCGGCCAGCAGGATTTCGGGGATGTCGCCACGCAGGCAGGCGGACATGCCGATCAGGCCTTTGGAGTGCTGCGCGAGGAGGTCCCTATCGATGCGGGGCTTGTAGTAGAAGCCTTCGAGGAAGCCCGTGGAGACCAGGTTGATGAGGTTACGATAGCCTTCCTGCGTCTCGCACAGCAGGACCAGGTGGTTGTAGCGGTCGGTATCGCTGCGGGTCTTGTGGCCTTGTTGCGAGACATAAACTTCGCAGCCGATGACCGGGTGCACGCCTTTGGCCTTGGCGGTGTTGTAGAACTTGACGGCGCCGAAGAGGTTGCCGTGATCGGTCATGGCGACGGCGGGCATTTTCTGCTCGACGACCGTGTCCATAAGCTGGCCGATTTCACAGGCTCCGTCGAGAAGGGAGTAATCGGTGTGGCAGTGGAGATGGACGAACGGATTTTCCGGCATGGCCTTCCTTCTAGCGATCGGCGATTCGGGACTCTGGGGAGGTTCTTTTATTTTAGCGCGGACGCGCGGGTGCAGCGGCGGTACAGTTTCCTGCCCCCCGCGATCTTCAGATTCGTTTTGCCTGGATGCCCAGCCACCGAGTTCAGGCGCTTCTGGCGCCTGTGGCGTTGGGATTGGCGGGGCGATATTGCGGATCGCCCAGTCGCAGGATTTTCCTGTGCTGAGGCTCTACAAACAGATCGGCCAACTGAAAGTAGATCTGGACTTTCTTTAAAAAGAGCTGGCCGAGAACTGCGGCTGCTGAACGACGGCTCGACGAGTTATATCCGGAATGTCCCTTCGTCGGCAGTCGGCGCACGGCATCACGCTGGAGGTGAACCGCAAATGCGCGCAGCGGCTGATGGGTACCCGTCCAGGCGATCCGAGCGGAAACCCTACAGCGCTGCGCCACGCCGACTTGCAGCGGCATTCTCGCGCACTTCGTCAGAACAAATCCCACCGGTTGGGCAATATTGGTCACGGAATTGTTTTTAGATTGGTCAATATTGCTCAAACTCGCATTTTTTTCTTGACAGTCGATTTGACCCTAGGTGAATTCTAGTAAGAATAGGAGTAGATGGGGTATCCATTTGACTCAGGTGACCCCAAGATGTAGTATGGCGGTCTATGGAGGATTACCCGCGAAATCTGGCCGAATTCGAAGCCCGCTTCTCGAACGACGCGGCCTGCCCCC
>DATKFU010000365.1:0-10894 GCA_035511215.1 Bryobacteraceae bacterium
GGGGGGGAAGGCGTGTGGTGAACGGCGACACGATTTTTGAAATCGGCTCCGTCACGAAGGTTTTCACTTCGCTGCTGCTGTCCGATATGGTGCAGCGCGGCCAGGTGGCGCTCACAGACCCGGTTTCCAAATGCCTGCCCGCCGGTGTCACGGTTCCGCAGCGCAACGGAAAACAGATTACGCTACAGGATCTCGCCACTCACACATCGGGTTTGCCGCGGCTGCCGTCCAACTTGAAGCCAAAGGATCTGGCCAACCCATACGCAAACTATTCGGTGGCCCAGTTGTACGAATTCCTGTCGTCTTACCAGTTGCCGCGCGATATCGGCTCCGAATATGAATACTCCAACCTCGGAGGCGGGTTGCTCGGCCACGTATTGGCCCTCCGCGCCGGAACGGATTATGAAGCGCTGGTGCGCGCCCGCATCACAGGCCCGCTCGATATGAAGAGTACGGGCATCGCGCTGCCCCTCGAGATGCAGGCGCGGATGGCGGCCGGGCACGATGGCAAGTTGAATCGGGCGGCCAACTGGGACCTCCCAACGCTGGCTGGCGCAGGCGCGCTCCGATCCACCGCGAACGACATGCTGGCATTCCTGGCAGCCAATCTCGGCTACGGCCCCTCGCCGCTCGCGCCGGCCATGGCCGCTATGCTCCATGTGCGGAGGCCCACTGGTACGCCGGGTCTGGATGTGGCCCTGGCGTGGCATATCTATTCCAAGCCCGCCGGAGATACGGTCATCTGGCACAACGGCGGCACCGGCGGCTATCGTTCGTTTATTGGTTACGACCCCAGAACACGAATCGGCGTGGTGGTCCTGGCTAACGCCGGCACGACCGCGGGAGTCGATGACATCGGCCTGCACCTGTTGAATGCGGAGGCGCCGCTGCTCACTGCAAGCGCCTTCCTTCCCGCCAAAGAGCGTAAGGCAGTCGCCGTAGATCCGAAACTATTCGACAGGTACGCGGGGCGGTATCAATTGGCCCCGAATTTTGTTCTCGCTATTACGCGCGAAGGCGATCGCCTCTTCGCGCCAGCCACGGGACAACCAAAACTTGAATTGTTCGCGGAAGGCGGGAACGAATATTTTCTGAAAGTCGTGGACGCCCAGATCACCTTCGAAGTGGACGCTGGCGGCGCGGTCAACCAGCTTGTTCTGCACCAGGCAGGGCGGAACGTCCCGGCGAAACGCATCGATTAGCACTCGCTCAAGCGCCCTCGCCGCGGTGTGACAGACTGCCGGATAGCAGCGCGGCTACCGGAACGACGATCGCAATCAGCAGCCATGACGCTGGAGGAACAACCACGAATACGGCAGCAGTCTTCGCCCTGGGAGGCCCCAACGCAACATATCCGTAGATGGCCCAAGAGCCCAGCGTCAGAACCAGCGTCAAGGTATAGAGTGCCGCTCGCGTAAGAACCGGCCAGCGCTTCGAAACCGCGCCGGCCGCTACGAGGGCCATGAATGGGGAGAGCACCCAGACCGCGAAAAGTACCATCAGGAGCCGGGAATTGTTATGGCGGCCTGCATAGAACGTCAAAGCGAGCGAGCCCGCGGCCCCGCCTAGCGCCGCGATCAGGGCTGTTGCACGTAGGCTGTCCAGGCTGTGCCTCCTTTCACTCTTCTTCTAAAAGTACTTTACGAAGAGTACCACAAATCCGGGCGGCCAGCTACATTGAGCGCTTGCGCGAGTACACGCCCATGCCCACCAGCGCCAGACCCGCAGCCAGCAATCCCAGCGACCCCGGCTCGGGCGTAGCGACGCCGTCGATCTCGAAGGCCGGCCGCAGTTCCGTGGCCGCGCCATATTGCCAGCCGGTCCCGAATTGCGTGTCGTTGTACGCGAAGTCTGTGCCGCTGGCATAATCCAGCGTGGTGTTCCAGTTCCACGCCGCCTGGCTTTCGAAATAGTCTTCGTTCACGTTCGGGATATCCACCACCAGCCAGTATTGTGTCCCGGCATTCAGGTTTGGACACACGCTGCAGCCGTACGTCACCAGGTTGCCCGCGGGCCACGCACCCACGCTTTGCCCGGCTTCGAGCGACAGGTCCGCCAGGTCGCCGCCCGGCAATCCACTTATGTTCGACGCCAGATACACGTCCAGCGGGGATGTGCTCAGGTTGCTGAAGATGATGCCCAACGCCAACTGCGCGTCGGCGAAGTTCACTGCGTCGGCGGGCGTAAATGCAACGGCCAGCATTTGTCCCGCCTCCACGCCTCCATCCACGGTCCATCCATTCTGCGGATCGAACGCGGGCGGCGTACCCAGATTGCTGTACGCCACGGTGCTTGCGCGCGCCGCGCCGCTGAATGCCGGCAGCGTCAGGATGCCGGCGTAACAGAGCCATCGGGAAAGAGATTTCATATGCATCGTATTGTCCTCGGGTTTCGAAATGTCAGTGCTTTGCGCCGGTCATAGCTTGCTCACCGTGTTGCTGCCGGCGTTCGCTACCCAGATGTTGGCCCCGTCGAAGGCCACGCCGAAGGGGCTTGTGCCCGCGGCGAAGGTTCCCAGGTTGGCGCCGTCGGCGGCCCGCAACTTGGTCACGGTGTTGTTGGTCTCATTCGCCACCCAGATGTTGGCCCCGTCAAAGGCCAGCCCCCTGGGGGACCCGCCCACGGCGAAGGTTCCCAGGTTGGCGCCATCGGCGGCCCGCAGTTTGGTCACGGTAGCGGCGCCCTGATTCGTCACCCAGATGTTAGACCCATCGAAGGCCACGCCGAAGGGTTCTCCGCCCACATTGAAGGTCCCTACGATGGCGCCGGTGGCGGCGCGTAGCTTGGTCACGGTATTGCTGCCGGCGTTCACCACCCAGACGTTGACGCCGTCGAACGCCGCGGCAGTCGGTCCCACGCCCACGGCGAAGGTCCCCAGGTTGGCGCCGGTGGATGCCTGCAGCTTCGTCACGTTGTTGCTAAACAGATTCGTCACCCAGACATTGGCGCCGTCGAAGGCCAGGCCCGTGGGACCAGTGCCCGCGTTGAATGTCCCCAGCGTGGCGCCCGTGGATGCCTGCAGCTCGCTCACGTTGTTGTTCTGATCCGCCACCCAGATGTTAGCCCCGTCGAAAACCATGCCCATGGGGAACGATCCCGCGCTGAAGGTCCCCAGGTTGGCGCCGTCGGCGGCCCGCAGCTTGGTCACGGTGCTGCTGTTGACATTCGACACCCAGATGTTCGCCCCATCGAAGGCCACGCCTTCAGGGGTGTTCCCCAAGGCGAAGGTGTTAGTGCCTGTCTGGATCGCGGGGTACCATTTCAGAGTCGCCACTTGCTGGTAGTTCACGCCCGCCACTGCCTCCACTTGCCCGAACATCAGCGAGCTTTCGCCGAGCATGCTTCCGATGCAAATCGACGTGGCGATCGTCCTCTTTGTGTTCATGTGTTTTCTCTCCTTCTGCATGTGCTTCTCTCATCTGGTAAAGCGGCGTTCAAACGCAAATCGCCTCACGCGCGATGGCAACGTGGTGCACGCACTCGTGCGTGCCGCGTCGGCACTCGTGCCGACGCCTGCCTGCTAAAGAGAAACGGAGTCCTGCACCGCGCGCGCGTGTGGCCGCCGTATCGCGTGCCCCAGCAGTTCTTCGAGCAGCGGTGCCGTTGGGTACGGGTGCCCTATGTAGTGCCGGAAGCCCTCGGCGAACACCACGCCGGCACGCCGTCCCGCTTCCCGTGTCCAGCGCTCCATGGTGAGCAGGTAATCGTCGATGCCGTGCTGCGCCAGCAGCCACTCGCGCTGGCTGGCATGCTCGGCGAGCATGGTTCGCTTGGTATCGAATTGGGGCCCAATGTCCACGTAAAAGTCGGCCTCGACAGCTCTGTTCTCACGGTCGATGCCGCCGATCGGGTCCATGAAGTAGAGATGCGGAACCGCGGACAGAGCCGCCGCCGGCGATACCGCCAATGTCGTGTAATTCGGAGCGGACCCGGCGAAGCAGGCGTCCCGAACCAGCGCGCTCGTGGCTTCGTGATCGCACATGTAATCTACCGGAGAGGCCGTCACCACTACATCCGGCCGCACCGTGCGCAGCACCTCGGTAATCCGCCGCCGGGAAGCGTCGTCGTTGAAGATCGCCAGATCGCGTAACTCGGCGCAGCGATACGACGCCCCGATGTGCCGTGCGGCGGCAGTTGCTTCCTGGCGCCGGATGGCCGCAATCTCTTCCGGTGCGCGGTCGCGCGAGCCGCAGTCCCCCGGCGTCATGCTCACGATCGCGACGCGGTGTCCGGCGGCCGATAGTTGGGCCAACGTGCCCGCCGCCAGAATCTCCACGTCGTCAGGATGCGCGTGTATTGCCAGAATTGTCTTGGTCACTGCGGGCCAGTCAAACCGTGGCTACCTGTCTATACCGTATTGCGCGAGTTGCTCCAGGTCGGATTTCAATTCGGCCATCAGGGAGGCATGCTCGTCCAGCAGTTTCAATAAGTCCGCCAGGTTGACCTCCTGGCCGATAGGCCGAAGTTTGTTCTTGGCGTCCGCAACCTGTTCCTCATACCTGTCGCCTTGCAGTGTTGACAGCGTGCCGCCAGCGTTGTTGAGCGCCAGGCTTATTCTTTTCAGCTTCAGCGTTTGCGACTCGTATTGCTGGCGCCGGTTGGCATGCGCGAGCACCAATCCGCCGAATCGCTCATGGCTTATGCCAGTATAACGCGGGCGCAAGCACCGGACGGCCTCCGGCACGCTGTCGGATGGCATAGGACCGGCCCACACTACCGTCCGATGCTTAGGCCGAATGATGGGCTGGACCGCGTGCCGCCGATGTGGATAGGGATGACCGCACCCGTTCCGTTCCTGCTGAAAATCGGGTCGACCATCCTCAGAAGCCGAGACTTCACCCCAGTGGTCATCTGCGAAAGCCGAACCTCGGTGGCTATCGTGCCGCGAAAATTCAGTTGCTCGTTTTTCAGGCCATAAGTGCCGTCCAACCGGACCGTGGCGCCCGGAATCCGGAACGAGAATCCCGCTAGCGTCATAAGGCCATTCCCCAGCGTAAACTTTCCGCCGAAGTCCGAGGCCGCCGCACTCTCCGCGGTGCCGTCGGTCTTGCCGCGGGTGCGCTCGGATATGGTCGACAGCTTCTGTTCCAGCGTCCGATTCGTGAAGCGTCCGCCCGTGATTTCGAACTGGCCGTTCAGCTCCATCCTGTCCGGAATATCTCCTCCGCCCGGTGGAATGCGGATCTTCGCGTGAAAGCGGATGCGGCCGTTCATCGGCGGCGGTTCGGATTTTACCCCCAGCCGCAGCACATCGGCTACATCGCCATCCTGCACGGCCGCGTCCAGCAGGATGGTCTTGCCTTTCCCGCCCTGCTCCCCAACAATCTCGCCTTGGGCCATCACCGTGGTGTGGCCGAATTGCGCTTTCACCGGATGCAGCAGCGTGTCGCCGTTGGTGCCGTCGACCGTAGCGCTGAAGGTAGTCCGCAGATGCAGCAAATGGCGGCCCACCGATACCTCGAAATCGGGCGTATCGGTTTCACCATTCACTTCGATCCTGCCCAGCTGGCCATGAAACTCTCCGGTCGAAGACAGCCGCCCCGAGATCCCCCTGAATACGCTCAGATCGGCGTTCGAGAACTGGTACTTTCCTGTCACTCCTGTCTGTCCGGGATCGAGCGCGTTCCATGGCCCAAAATCGCCGTCGGCATCGATTATTCCGTGCGGCTTGGCGTTCCGCAACTGGGCGCGGTAATGCATCGCCCGGCCGGTGCCGGCGGATGTCATCGACAGTTTGTAAATATCGAATTCGAGAGGCAGCTTGCCGGGCGCCCGCGGTAGAATCTCCAGGCGTGTTCCGTCCGCCACCACTTCTTCAAACACCAGTTGTGGCGCGGGCTGTTTCGATCCGTCGCCGATTTTCCGGCCCTGTTCCTCACCGCGCGCGATGTGGATTTCGAGCCCTTCCAGGCGCACGTTGCCGACGTGATGCGGCGCAAAGAGCAATCCCGGCCAACTGGCATCTGCCTCGAATCGGCGCAGTGTAATCAACGGTGGAGCGCCCGGGCGGTCTTTCTCCCGGAAGACGAAACCGACGCCCACGGCGTGCGGGTGAGGAAACAAGGTCAAATCGAGCGAACGTAGATCCACGTCGCTGCGGTACTGCCGGCTCAACGCCTGCAGGATTTCGCGTTTCGCGATGGGCGTCAGCCACCTGCCGCTGGTCAGCAGCAAGGTCAGCAGCAGCGCGCCGCAGATACCCGCCGCTACGACCACCGCAACGAGGGAGAATATCCACAGCTTCGCGCGGGGGTGTGGCGATGCGACCGGCGTTAGGTTACTCACATTAAGCCCCTAGCAACTAGCCTGCCACATTGGACGTGCGAACCGCAGTAAAATGCTTCACATGAAATATTCGCGCAGAGATCTGAGTATGCTGCTTCCCATCCTGGCTGCCGCCAGGGCCGGCGCGCAGAACGCCGTCTTGCCCTCGAAAACCTACAGCTTCGACCAGCTTCCTGTACAGACCAGCGGAGATAATCAGACCCGGCCGGTGTTCGATGGGGAAACGCACGCCGGCGTGCATATCGAACTCCACGAAACCGAGTTGCCGCCTGGCGGCGCGCCCCATCCGCCCCACCACCATCTCCACGACGAGATGATCCTCATCCGCGAAGGAACCATGGAAGTCACTATCTCGGGACGCAGCGCCAGGCTGGGGCCGGGTTCGGTGGCGTATGTAGCCTCCAACGAGGAGCACGGCTGGCACAACGCCGGGACCACCCGCGCGCATTATTTCGTGCTGGCGATCGGGCACGATTAAGCCCGCAATTCCAAATGAATTGTGGGGCGGACCTCCAGGTCTGCGCGGGTCCTCCATCACCCGACGTGACCCGCTGCTGGTAGCCGCAGGACTTGAGTCCTGCCCCACTATAAATGCAGCATTGCAGCTTTTTTGGAAAAGCAAGTGGCAGTGGCCAATCATGGCTGCCAATCATGCCCCGCGTGCTAACATGGCGCATCATGCGCCCCCCGGATTCGCATCACAACTTCCCCCGCGTCCACAACGCCATGTGGCCCGGCCTGGTAGGCAAAGGGCCGGATTCCGAGCCGCCCATCGGTTTGGACACGATGCTCCGCCTCACCGCCGCTGCCGCGATCGACGGCGCCAAGTTCGATGGCGTGGATCTGTTCCTCTTCGACCCGCACGTCTCCATCGATGCGAGCGACGACAGCCTGGCGCGGCTCGCCGACCAAGTCCGCGCGCTCGACCTGGTAGTAGGGTCGGTAGTCGCGCCGGTCTGGCCGCCCACAGGCGGCGGCTCGGCCATGGGCAGCTCCGGCGAGCGCCGGCAATTCGTCGCGCAGGTACGCAAGGCCTGCCGCATCGCGGGCAAGCTGCGCGAGCTCGGCGTGCGCCCCTACGGAATTGTGCGCATTGATTCCGCCGCCAGCCCCGCGGACTGGGCCAAGGACCCCGATGGCAACACCCGCCTGATCGCCGAAACATTTCGAGAGGCTTGTGAAGTGGCCGCCGGCCATGGCGAGCGCCTGGCGGCCGAAGGCGAGATCTGCTGGGGCGGCATGCATAGCTGGCGGCGCATGCTGCAGCTTCTGGAACTGGTGGACCGCCCGCAGACCTTGGGCTTCCAGGCCGACATGGCCCATACGCTGCTCTTCACCCTGGGATACAATGCGCCCGAAGATCGCATCCTGCCGGAGGATTTCGACTGGCGCCAGACCGGCCGCTTCCAGGAGGCGCTGCGCGAGTTGACCGCCGCCTTACGCCCGTGGACCATCGACTTCCACGTGGCCCAAAACGATGCCACCGTGCATGGCTCGGGATCGCACGACAAGACCGGTCACCATTGCCTGCCCGGCGACCCCAACGGCAAGCTCGACATCGTGCGCGACGCCGGACATTGGTTGCGCGACGAACACGGCCAGTTGACCAAAGCGATCCGCCATATCTGCTGGGATGGATGCATGTTCCCCAACTCCGTGATGCTGGAGCAAGACACCTGGAACGGCATCCTGGCAACCATGCTCGCGGTGCGTAGCGCGCACGGCTGGCAGGAGCAAGACGGGAGCACCCTATGACCGCCAAGCCGCTCCGCATCGGCCTGGTCGGCTATGGCTTCATGGGCCGCACGCACTCCAACGCCTTCGCCAGGGTAAACCAGTTCTTCGATGTGCCCTACCGTCCCGTCTTGCAAGCGGCGTGCGCGCGGGACGCTGTCAAAGTCGCTGCGTTCGCCGCCCAATGGGGTTATGCATCGACCGAAACCGACTGGCGCAAGCTGGTCGAGCGCCCCGATATCGACCTGATAGATATCGCCAGCCCCAACGACACGCACGCGGAAATCGCCGTCGCCGCGGCCGGGGCAGGGAAGATGGTGCTCTGCGAAAAGCCCTTGGGCCGCAACGCCGCGGAATCCCAGCGCATGGTCGAGGCGGTGGAGAAGGCTGCCGTGCCCAACATGGTCTGGTACAACTACCGCCGCGTGCCGGCCGTCACCCTGGCCAGGCAGTTGATCGATGAGGGCCGTCTGGGCAGGATCTTCCACTACCGGGCGAAGTTTCTGCAGGATTGGACCATTTCGGCCGAACTCCCGCAGGGCGGCGCGGGCCTCTGGCGCCTGGATGTGAACGTGGCCGGCAGCGGCGTTACCGGCGATCTGCTGGCGCATTGCATCGACACCGCCATGTGGCTGAATGGCGCCATCGACCAGGTCACCGCCATGACCGAAACGTTCGTCAAGGAGCGCCGGCACTCGCTCACCGGCCGCGTGGAGAAGGTCGGCATCGACGACGCCAGCGCGTTTCTGGCGCGCTTTCAAAACGGATCTCTGGCCACCTTCGAAGCCACCCGCTACGCCCGCGGCCACAAGGCGCTCTATACCCTCGAGATCAATGGCGAGCACGCTTCCATCGCCTGGGACTTGCACGATTTGCATCGCCTCGAATACTACGATCATCGCGATGAAGGCCGCCTGCGCGGCTGGCGCTCGATGCATATCACGGACAGCGATCATCCGTACATGAAGAACTGGTGGGTGCCGGGATTGCAAATCGGTTACGAGCACACCTTCATCCATCAGGTGGCGGATTTCCTGACGGGCTTGGGCGATGGCCGCGTTCCCGGACCATCCTTCCGCGACGGCCTGGCTACTGACTACGTCACCGACGCGGTCCTGCGCTCTGCGCGGACTGGACAGTGGGAGAAGGTGCTGTAGCCGTAACCGCCGGCCTCCATGCCATAATCTGGCTATGGAGATCACTTGGCTCGGGCACGGCACATTCCAATTCCGCCTCCCTTCGGGCGAAACGATCCTGATGGATCCGTGGACTGAGGGTAACCCCGCTTACCCGCAAGGCTACAAGATTACGCGTGTGGACACCATCGCCATCACCCACGGGCATTTCGATCACATCCACGACGCGGTGCCCCTGGCCAAGGAATTCTCGCCGGAAGTCGTGGGCATCTACGAGACCTGTCATTGGCTGGAATCGAAGGGCGTAGCGAATACCCGCCCCATGAACAAAGGCGGCTCGCAGAAGGCCGGCGCGGTCACCTTCACCATGACCCACGCCGTACACAGTTGCGGCATCCTGGATGACGGCAAAATCGTCTACGGCGGCGAGGCCGCGGGCTACGTGCTGCACTTTGACGATGTCCGCGCGCTGTACTTCGCCGGCGATACCAACGTCTTTACCGACATGCAATTGATCGAGCAGCTGTACCATCCCGAGCTGGCCTTTCTGCCCATCGGGGACCTGTACACCATGAGCCCGCGGGAAGCGGCGCTGGCCTGCCGCCTGCTGAAATCGAAGAAGGTAGTGCCCATGCACTTCGGCACCTTCCCCGCGCTGACGGGACGGCCGGAGCAACTGGCGGCCCTGATCGCCGATCTGCCGGATACGACGGTCTGGCCGCTGGAGCCCGGCAAGCCAGTCGACTGGTAGCAGGTTTGTGGCGCACGCTCTCAGCGTGCCGTGTCCCCACTCCTGGGGACACCTCTTTGGCGGCTAATTGGCTGCCTCACTTGGACTGAACCGCACCACTGTGGCCGCCGCTTACGAACTCCTGGAGTCCGAAGGCTCCATCAGCGGCCAGGTAGGACGGTATCGGCGTCACCCGTGCAACGTTCTGTAACGCCGAATCCCCCTTTAAGAGTCACTGCAAAATCGCGATAAACGCCTGCTCGATGCTTCCCCGGCCGTCGCCACCGCGCCCACCAGGAGCATTTCCGGTTGCAGGCGCGGCTGGTTCAGCCGTGCGGACTGGATCTTCCCGTTTCGACGAGCGCAAGAGTTACGGTGAGGCCGGGTGCGGAAGCATGCAGAAGGCAGAACGGCGGGGAAAGCGCAGGGGAGGATATCTCTGGCCTGGGTGTGACTGGCAGGGAAAGAGCGGCTGGGGAGGCTCTCGCCGTCAGGCAGCAGACAATTTAGTTACGTGGAGACGTCTCCGTTTTTTTCCGCGTGCCAGAGGTCGTATTGAAGCTGCTGGTTCAGCCAGCTTTCAGCGCTGGTGCCGAAGGCGATCGAGAGACGGACCGCCATCTCTGGGCTGATGCCTGCGCGCCCGTTCAGGATGCCCGACAGCACCTTCCGGCTCACGCCGAGCGATCGCGCGGCGTCGGTGACGGTAAAATTCAGTGGTTCCAGGCACAGCGCCCTGAGCACCTCGCCCGCGTGTGGCGGATTATGCATCTTCATGGCAGCCTCAATGATAATCCTCATAGTCTACTCGATCCACATCCTTCCCGGCACAATTGAACGTGAGCCGCCAGTTGCCGCTCACTTTCACCGCCCAAGTACCCTTTCGGGAGCCGCGGAGTTCGTGGAGGTCCATGCCGGGCAGGTTCATATCGCGCGCGCTGGTTGACGCGTTCAGACGGCCGAGGATGAGAAGGTTACAAGTTCCGGCCGGGGATGCGCCGGCCCAGCC
>DATKFU010000366.1:0-45420 GCA_035511215.1 Bryobacteraceae bacterium
GGGGGGAACACGGTGACCATGTCGTTCACGCGGCTGGCCCTCAGGTCGCGGGCCAGGTCCGTGAACAGCGCCGCGGACGACCATAACGAGCCGGGCGAGGCGTCGTTATTGGCGCGCGCCGCCGCGGTGGCCTCCGCCACGTAACGTTCCAGCGCAGATGGCTCCGGGGGTTTCGGCTTCTTCTTCTCCGCCGCCCAGGCCGGGGCCAGCGCGCAGGCCAGGGCCAGCAATGCCAGAATCGGTTTTGGTCTCATCGGTTTCCTCCTTGCGCCGGGGCTATTTCTGCCTCGTCCGCGGAGACGACCACGCGTCCGCGCTCCGCGACCGTAGCGCGAAGGATTCTTCCATTGGCGGGATTGCGTACTCCGATGACCTCGCCCCGCCTTCCGGAAGACTCCGCTTGCCCTTCCAGGAGTACGCGCGCCTGACCGCTCCGGATTTCCACCCGCACCCGCTCGCCCCGCAGCACGTCAGCCGGGACATCCAGCCATTGTCGCTCGATCACCGTGCCCGCCGGAATCAGCCGCCGCGGCTCCCAACCCACGACTTGAGACAGATCCGGCAGGCCAGGTGGCCCTTGGCAGGGTTCCGCGCGAAGTTGTGCGCGTTCGATGGGACGACCCGGTACGAGGGCCTCGGTGGCGGTCACGCGCGTTCCCGAGACCTGAATGCGCACCTTGGCCCAAACCGGAAAGTCGTCTCGGCCGGACGCGGATACCACGCCATGCCACAGCAGCGGAGACCTGGTGGCCTGGTCCGCTCGCAACCCGGAGGGCGGAAAGCGCAGTTCGCCGGACGGGATGGGCTGGCGGCTGAATTCCACCACCTCGATGTGCGCCTCGGGCATGGCCGCGCTGAGGGCGGCTGCGACGCGCTCAGGGGACAGGGTCTCCATGGGCCACGTGAAGCACGCTTCCATTCCAGGCTCCACCACCAGTCCATAACGCCCCGCCAAACGCGCCAGCTCCGCGGCTCCGTAAGTGCGGCGGGCACCCGATGCAGGCGCGTAGCCCAGAGCCAGGTCCGGCGCCAAACTCGCGAAGATCGGCACGGCCCGCGCCATGTCTCCCGCCAGGATGCGCGGGCCAGAGACCGGCAGGCACTGGGCCGTGCTCGCTGCCAGCGCGGCAAGCGATAGGAGCAGCATCCGCAGGGTCATTGCGTCACGAGACCGTTGGCCTCTTGGTACATCTCGTTGGCGGCCGTGACCACCTTGGAATTGGCTTCGTAGGCCCTCTGGCTGACGATCAGGTTGACCATCTCCTGGACCACGCTGACGTTGGACTGTTCGGTATATCCTTGCTGCAACGCGCCTAAGCCCTCGGCCCCGCCCGGGTTCCCTAGAACCGGGTCGCCGGAAGCCTGGGTCGGGGTATACAGGTTGCCGCCAATGGTGCTCAAACCAGCCGGATTCTGGAAATTCGCAAGCTGGATTTGTCCCGCGATCTGGGCCGTAGTCTGATTCGGCTGGGTGTAGCTCACCGTGCCGTCGCTGGCGATGGTGATCGATTGCGCATCCGCCGGAATGGTGATCTGGGGCTGCAAGGGATTGCCGCTGGCGGTCACCACATTTCCGTTCTTGTCGAGCTGAAACTCGCCGTCGCGCGTGTAGGCCAATTGTCCGTTGGGCTGCAACACTTGAAAGAAGCCATTCCCTTGGATAGCCACATCCAGAGGGTTGTCGGTCTCGGAGAAGCTACCCTGCGTGAAGATGATCTCGTTGCCCGACGGACGCGTGCCGAGCCCCAGTTGCAGCCCTGCGGGAACCACGGTCTGCTGGCTGGCGGAAGCTCCTGGCTGCATGATGTTCTGGTAGAGCAGATCCTGAAACTGCACGGCACGCGCCTTGTATCCGTTGGTGTTGGCGTTCGCCAGGTTGTTGGCGATGTTGTCTACGCTCATCTGTTGCGCCGTCATACCGCTGGCGGCGCTAAAAAGTGCTCGCATCATAATTGATTGCTCCTTATCTTCCCAGCAGGCTCTTACGAAGCCACGCGGGCTACCTCTTCGACTGCTTCGCGGTTCATTTGCGATCCCAGCGTGGCGGCCTTCTGCAACATTTCAAATTGGCGCATGACCGACACCAGACGAACAGCCGATTCCGCGGCGCCGACATTGGAACTTTCCAGCTTACCCTGCTCTACTTGCGCGCCGGACGCCGGTTGGGATTCCGCCGCGCTCCGAAAATAGCTGATCCCTTGTTTGACCAGCGAACTGGTATCGGCGAAATCGGCGATCTGCAGTTGGCCCAACGTCTGGCCGTCCTGGCTTACCGTGCCGTCGGGAGAGATCTCCACGGCGCCGGTCGGTTGGACACTCAGGCTTTGGCCGGATACCGTTCGCACCGGGTATCCTTCCGTAGTGACCAGAGATCCGGCGGTCGATACCCGAAAGCTCCCATTGCGTGTAAACAGGCTTCCGGAAGGCCCGTCTACCGCGAAGAAACCTTTGCCGGAGAGCGCCAGATCCAAGGCGCCGCCGGTCGCGCGCAGCGCTCCTTGCGAGAAATCGGTCCAGGGACGCTCGACGACCGGCAGAGTGGCCGCCGATCCGTTCTCCCCGGCGGTTGCTTCCGCCGATACATAAAGGTTGTAGAACTCGCGGTCGGTCTTATAGCCGCCGGTTTCAGTGTTGGCCAGATTGTTCGCCAGCATGTCCAACGACTCCATGCGGGCCTGCATTCCGCCGGCCGCCGAGATCGTCAGGTTATCCATGGCACGCTCACGCCGGTCTTTTATGCAAGTGGAGAGCCGTAGGCCAGCCGTACAAAAAGAAGGGGATGCGGGACGCGCCTCGACAGATATGTGGCGCAGAGGATGCCATCGCCAAGATCTTGGCGCCGGGCCGGCTCGCAACTACTTGGAATCCAGTAGCGGCGCTTTGGTTCACCGAGTGCATTTGTTCCGGTGTGATCGCCGCTTCTTCAGAATCAACGGTTGCTTCCGGCAGCAATTCGATGCAGGTTACGGGAGCGTCAACGGGCGCAACAACGGCTAAGGCTGCTGGGGCCACAGGAAGCGGCTTCTGGTCTTACATGGGTGGCTACTTGGCGGACGGCGGCGCTCCCGGAGAATCGACAGAACCAAAACGCCAGATGCCCGGCGGAAGACATCAAAACGACGACATGGCGTCACCGTATTCTATCCCGGTCCCGCCGGTCGCCACGGCCCCTTTAGGGCTCGACTGGGGTTTGGCGCAATCGGACCTTCTGGCCGCGACAATTGCCGGCGACCAGGAGCTCACTGCCGCGGGATCCGGCGGTTCGGGTTCGGCGTCTGAGCCTGCGGTCCTCCCCCAGCCGCAGGACGACCTGGCTGGGAAGGTTGATGCGGCCAAGGCGCTGCGTGACGATACACTCGGCATGGACGCCACTAGGGAGTTGGCGTTCGCAGCTCGCTTACTCCCGCTCGAGCCAACCCTTGAGACGAGTCTTGACAAGGAGACCACAACAACCGAGAACGAACGCACCCAAGCGAAGAACACGGAAACCCCGGAAACCTCCCGCGGCGCGCACACCGCACTCCTCGACGATTGGCAATCCGAATTGCAGAACACAACCATCGCTGGAAGTGGCGGTAGCTCCTCGACCACGCAGGAAGACGGTCGCAGAAACCCCGATCCGGATCAACGCAATGCCGACTCACTCGCTGGGATCGCAGCAAAGGGTGGCGCAGTCACTAGTGTGCACCTCCCGGGCGACCGCATTGAAAATGCGGCTGTGGGACTGGCGGATATGGAGAGCGCTTGGAACACCGCCACCATGGCTCCTGCAGAAGGGCAGGCTCAGTCTGCGGTCAGCGCGCAGGAGGCGAGCCAAACGGGTGCCGCCGTTGTAGAGCCTCCCGAGCCGCCGGCGCAGCCGGCTTCCCGCGATGTCTCGCTGCATCTGGCCGATGGCGACAGCAGCGTCGACATCCGTATGGCGGAGCGTGCCGGCGAGATCCGCGTCACGGTCCATACACCGGATCGCGACTTGGCCAACTCTCTACGCGCCGACCTTCCGGACCTGGTCGGTAAACTGCGGCAAACCGGATTTCAGGCAGAGGCATGGCGCCCTGCTGCCGCTACACCACCTGATGGCGGCCGCCGCAGCGGCTCGGATGGCTCGCCGTCCCAGGAGCATTCGCCGGGCAACCGCAGAGACGGCCGCCAGCAACCGCAACAACAGCAGCCCAAAGATCAACCCCGCTGGGACGGCGAGTGGAAGTCCACCCTCGACCCGGCACAGGAGTCCCATACATGACGGTTCAACCCTTGGCATCATTGCCGCAAAGCCAAAGCAGCACGGCGGCTACATCTGCCCCTCGAACGAATAGTAGTCAAACGAGCTCGGCGAGTTCACCGGACGCTGTCAGCGAGAACGAGTTCATGCAGCTTTTGGTGGCTCAGATCCAGTATCAAGACCCCACTAATCCTACCGACAGCACCGCCTTCGTCACGCAACTTGCGCAGTTCAGTTCCCTCGAACAACTCGTCGCCATACACGGCGACCTCGACAGCATCTCGTCGCAAAGCACCACGACCACACAGAATTCCAATGCCACCCAAGGAGGCAGTTAACAATGTTTGCAGCATTCAGCACCGCACTATCCGCTTTGGACGCCAACGGTGTCGCTGTCGCCGTAGTCGGCAACAACCTGGCCAATATGAACACCACCGGTTATAAGGAGAGCGTCGCTTACTTCCAGAACCTGGTGAGCGAATCCCTGAACGGCGGGCAGACGCAAGTGGGGTTCGGCGTGGCATCGCCGCTTACCATCATGCAGTTCACTCAAGGCGCAATAAGTGCGAGCAGCGGACCTCTTGACGCCGCCATTCAGGGGAACGGTTTTTTCGTGGTGAACGACAACGGCGCGACCGAGTTCACGCGGGCCGGCAGCTTCCAGGTAGACCTCTCGGGTAACCTGCTCACCCCCAGCGGGCAGCAGGTCCAGGGCTGGATGGCCGCCGACGGAGTGGTCAACACCGGCGGGGCTATCGGCAACATTACCGTGCCGGTAGGCGCCCTGCAGGCGCCTAAGGCGACCCAGGACATGACCGTGAGCGCCAACTTCAACGCGGCCGCCACCACGGGTTCGGCATCCGACTGGTCCGCGCCCGTTACGGTCTATGACTCCTTGGGGAACCCACATGTGGTGACCCTCAATTTCCAGCAGACGGCTGCCAACACCTGGTCTTGCCAAGCCACCGTACCCGGCGCGGACGTCACCGCGGGCACCGCGGGCACGCCTTACGATGTCGGGAGCCCCGTCCAACTGGTATTCAACAGCAGCGGGGCATTGATCACCCCGGCGGCAGGCAGCCCCTTCACGTTCGCCATCGGTCAACCCAGCGACGGCGCGGCGCCCATGAGCGTCAACTGGAATCCTTGGAACGCTGCCGGCACCGCCAGCACTCTCACCCAGTTCGATCAGAGTTCGGCCACGTCCGCCACCAGCCAGGACGGCTCGGCGGCTGCCCAGCTTACTTCGGTAACCATGGGCAACGGCGGCCAATTGTTGGCTTCCTACTCGAACGGTCAACAGTCGGTTGTCGGACAAGTGGCCATGGCTAACATTCAAAACCCGCAAAGCCTGACCTCGGTGGGGAATAACAACTACCAGGTGAGCGCCATCAGTGCCGCGCCTGATGTCGGCGCGCCCGGCACCGGTGGGCGCGGCACGATCGTGGGCGGCGCGCTGGAATCGTCGAATGTGGATATGGCCACCGAACTCACCAATTTGATCGTGCTGCAGAGCGCATACCAGGCTAATTCCAAGGTGGTGACCACCGTGGATACGATGGCGCAGGCCGCCACCCAACTGATCACTTAGGAGCGGCGTATATATGACTGCCATGGAAGAGATCGCCGCCTTTGCCGATGTTCCCGTGGACATCGAGGCCGAACTGGACCGCCGTATTCTTACCGTCGCGCAGATACTGCAGATGGAACCTGGAAGCCTGATCGGGATGAAGCGCTCGGCGGGCGAAAACATCGACTTGTACGTGGGCGGGACCCTGATCGGTTGCGGTGAAATCGTAGTAGTCGAAAACACCCTGGGAGTCCGCATCACGGATTTCAACGGCGATGCCTAAAGGCGGCCAGGGGAAGAGGAGCAAATGGAACTGATCCGGCAAGTGTTGGCGGTAAGCGCGGTGCTGTTGCTGTTGGCGGCCTCCCTCTGGTGGCTGCGCCGGAAAGGAATTGTCCGGCAGGGCGGTGGCGGCTCCCGGAAAAACGCCCTGCAGGCGGTAGAGCGGCTGATGCTCGGACCACAGCACTCGCTCCACCTGGTGCGGCTGGCGGGTCGCGGACTACTGTTGGGGACCTCGCCGTCGGGATGCGCTGTGCTGGAGAGTTTTGAATGGTCAAGCCTGGAATCTCGTCCTGCCGTCGAAACCGCGGAGGCCCGCTGATGCTCCGCCGGCTGGCGCAGACGGGTGGCCTGGCGCTGTTCTTTCAACTAGCTGCATGGGCAGCCCCCGCGTCGTCGGCGTCCTGGTTCGTGACCGGCAAGGCTGGTTCGTTGAGCTCGCCGATGCAAATTGTCCTGCTGTTGACGGCTCTGACCCTTTTGCCCGCGGCGGTTGTATCGGTAACGCCTTTCTTGCGCACGATCATAGTGCTGCATTTCCTGCGGCAGGCGCTGGGCACGCAGACGGCGCCCTCCAACCAGGTTCTGGTAGGGCTCGCACTATTCCTGACCCTGCTGACCGTGCAGCCGATAGCCAGCCAGATCTACGAACAGGCCTGGACCCCCATGGATAACGGCCAGATTACCGTCCAACAGGCCGCTCAGGAGGCGGCTAAACCGCTACGCCAGTTCTGGCTGCGGTTCGCCCGGGAGAAGGACATCGCGTTGTTCCTGGAGGTATCGCACTCTCCGGCGCCCCGCACCCCGGCCGATGTGGATCTGAAAGTCCTGATTCCGGCCTATATCCTGTCGGAGTTGAAAGCTTCCTTTCAAATTGGCGCGGTGCTCTACCTGCCCTTCCTGGTCATCGATCTGGTGGTGGCCTCGGTAACCCTGTCGGTGGGCATGATGCAGTTGCCGCCGGTCATGATTTCGGCGCCCTTCAAGATCCTGCTGTTCGTGCTGGTGGATGGCTGGAACCTGGTCATCGGGTCGCTCATGAAGAGCTTTAACTGAGGAGCGCAAATGACTAGCGACAACATCGTCGAAATTCTGCGACACGCGCTGCTCGCGGCATTCTGGATAGCGGCGCCGTTGATGGCCATCGCCTTCGCCGCGGGAGTCGTGATTAGCCTGGCGCAGATTGTGACTTCCATTCAGGATACCGCCTTCAGTTCCATTCCCCGCCTGATCGTGTTCGTCGTGGCCATCCTGATGCTAATGCCCTGGATGATCCAACGCATGACGGTTTACACAACCGAATTGTTTGGAGATCTGGCGCGGTATGCCCGCTGATTTCGCCCTGGGCCTCCCCACGCTCTACGGGTTTATGCTGGTGCTGGCGCGGGTTTCCGGAGTCTTTGCGCTGGTGCCCCTGCCCGGATTTCAAAGTGCTCCGAAGCTGGCGCGCATTGTCTTGTCGGTATTGATCACCCTGACGCTGTTTCCTCTCTGGCCGCAAATCGACGCGGCGCGGGTGGACGCCCCACGCGTGCTGCTGTGGGTGCTGCCCGAGATCGCGGTGGGCGTCACCATAGGCCTGGGCGTGGCTTTCATCCTGGAAGTCTTCCTGACCGGCGCGCAAATCCTCAGCCTAAACGCGGGGTTCAGTTTTGCCCAGACCATCGATCCGACCACGCAGGCACAGTCCGGCGTATTGGTGGTATTCGCGCAGTTGGCCGGGGGCATGGTTTTTCTTTCTCTGGGCTTGGACCGGGAGGTAATCCGGACGCTCGCCTACAGCTTGGAAGTGCATCCGGCGGGCGCCTGGATTACACAGCCCGCGGCAGAGGCGATGCTCCGCCTCGGTGGGGACATGCTGGCGCTCGCGGTCCGGTTGGCGCTGCCGGCTATCGCTTTTCTGGTGCTGGCGGACATCGCGTTGGGGCTGATGGGCCGTCTCAACGCCCAACTGCAGCTCATGACCCTGGCCTTTCCGATCAAGATGACTGCGGCGCTAGTGCTGTTGGGGTGGATCACCGTTCTTCTGCCTAGGCTCTTGGCGGCCTACGGCGGTCTGGTTTTCGGGACTTTGCGCCAAGCGCTGCGATTCTGAGTGGAGAAACGCCATGGCGGACAATGGTCAAAAAACGGAACAGCCTACCGCCAAGCGCCTGCTTAAAGCACGCAAGGAAGGACAGTTCCCGGCCGCGCGCCAGTTCGTTTCGGCCATGCAATTCCTGGCGTTCGTAGCCGTGCTGGAGGCCTGGGGCGGGCAGTGGTTCGCCGAGTTGCGCCTGTTGATGCGCCACGCTTTGACGGCGGCCTTCTCCGCGCGGCAATCCGGCATTGTGGAGATCAGCCGCTACCTGCTGGTGGATCTGCTGCGGCTGCTCGCGCCCGCAGCGGGCGTACTGCTGGTGGTGACCTTAGGCATGCAACTGGCCGTTACGCAGCTTGGCGTGAGCCTGAAAAAGCTCGCGCCAGATCTGAAGCGGCTGAGCCCGCTCTCGCGACTGAAAGACCTGCCGCGTCAAAATCTGCCCGCGTTGTTGCGCGCCCTGGTCATGCTGCCCCTGTTCGGGCTGGCAGTCTACGGAATCGTACGCGACAACCTGTTCGCTTACATGGCGCTTCCCTTTCAGAGCGTCGAATCAGGCTTTCGCCATGCCTGCGGTTCCTTCGGTACGCTGCTATGGAAAGCCTGTGGCGTCTTCCTGGTTTTCGGCGCGGTGGATCTGTTCCGCCAACGCCGCCGCTACAACAAGGACCTGCGCATGAGCAAGCAGGAGATCCGCGACGAGTTCAAGGACTCGGAAGGCAATCCGCAAATGAAGGCGCGCATTCGCCGCATTCGGCGGGAACGCCTGCGCCACCAAATGATGAAAGAAGTTCCCAAAGCCACTGCCGTCATCGTCAACCCCACGCATTACGCGGTGGCGTTGCGATATGCCCTGGATTCGATGGCCACGCCGGTAGTGGTGGCTAAAGGGAAGAACTATCTGGCGCTGCGCATTCGCCAGCGGGCCATGGAACACCAGGTCCCCATCATTGAGAATCCGCCGCTGGCGCAGGCGCTTTACCGATCGGTGGATGTCGGACAGGAGATCCCGGCGCACCTCTATCGCGCTGTGGCCGAGATCCTGGCCTATGTTTATAAACTAATGAACGGCCGATTACCTGGATAAGGGGACGCGGGACGGAAGGCGGAAATAGACGGAATGGCGCAAGCGACGGCAATTGCCAAAACGGGTTGGAAGCCGCTGGAGTTCCTCACTGGCGGCGGTGCGGCGGACCTGGGCGTCCCGGTGGCCGTGCTGGCCATTGTGATGGCCCTCATCACACCCCTGCCGCCTTTCCTGTTGGATCTGCTGCTGGTGGTGGACATCATGATGTCGGTCATCGTCATGATGGTCGCCATGTACATCCAGCGTCCGTCGGATTTCAATGTCTTTCCCACCACGCTTCTGCTGTTGACGCTGTACCGGCTGGCTTTGAACGTTTCCTCGGCGCGCCTCATCCTGCTCAACGGCAACACCGGAACTTCCGCCGCCGGGCACGTGATCGAAGCCTTCGGCAGTTTTGTGGTGGGCGGCAACTACATCATCGGAACGGTGATCTTCCTGGTATTGATCGCCATTCAGTATGTGGTCATCAATCACGGCGCGGTGCGCATCTCGGAAGTCACCGCGCGCTTCACCCTCGACGCGCTGCCCGGAAAGCAGATGTCCATCGATTCGGACCTCAGCTCCGGACTGATCGACGAGACCGAAGCGCGCCGCCGCCGCAAGCAACTGGCGGCCGAAGCGGAGTTCTACGGCGCCATGGACGGCGCGTCCCGCTTCACCCAGCGCGATGCGGTGGCCAGCATCCTGATCACCAGCATCAACATTGTTGCGGGTTTCCTAATTGGCGTTTTGCAACACGGCATGGAACTGCGGCACGCGCTGGAGACCTATACGGTGCTCACCATCGGGGACGGCTTGGTCACGGTCGTGCCAGCCCTCATGATCTCGGTTTCAGGGGCCCTGGTGATCACCCGGTCAGGCTCGGACGCGCGGCTGGGTGCGGATTTCCGCAAGCAGATCTTTGGCAGCCCGCAACCGTTATTGCTGGCGAGCGGCGTATTGATCGTACTGGCCTGCGTTCCGGGTATGCCGGGAATCCCGTTTCTACTGCTGGGCGTCGGGCTGGGAGCGGGGGGATGGCGCATGCATACCCGGCCGGTTGCCAAGGAGCAGGCGGCCAGCGCGGCCAAACCGGCGCGCGAGAATCTGGAAGGCCTGCTCAAGGTAGAACCGCTGGCGATCGAGGTTGGGTTGGCGCTGGTCAAAATGGTGGAAGGCGGACAGAACTCGCCGCTGCTGAAGCGTATCTCGGGCATCCGGCGCCAACTGGCGACGGACCTTGGGTATCTTTTGCCGCCCGTTCGGGTAGCCGACAATCTGGCATTGCGCGCGCGCGAATACGTGATCTCGCTCAAGGGTGCGGAGATCGCCCGCTACGAACTGCCGCAGGGCTGCCAGTTGGCCATCCCCTCCGGAAAGAATGCTCCGGCGTTGGAAGGCACAGCCACCCGCGAACCGGCCTTTGGGTTGGCGGCATGGTGGGTTCCCGACCAGCGCGCCGAGCAGGCCCGCGCGGCCGGATACACCCTGGTCGATGCCGTCAGCGTGCTGGGCACCCACGTTGCGGAGTTGGCGCGGCAGCATGCGCACGAATTATTTTCGCGCCAGGACGCCAAGAAAGCGCTGGATCTGGCGGCCGTCGAACAGCCCAAAATGGTCGAGGACCTGGTGCCGAAACAGCTTCCACTCTCGGCGGTCCAGCGCGTTCTGCAAAATCTCCTGCGCGAGCGAGTCTCCATCCGCGACACCGGTTCGATTCTGGAGGCGCTCGGAGAGGCGGCGCTGTCCACGCGCAACCTGGTGCTGCTCACCGAATACTCACGGCAGGCGGTCCGGCGCACGGTCGCTAAGCGGTATCTGGATTCGTCCGGCAACCTGCCGGCTTATTTTCTGGACGCTTCGATCGAGCAGGCCGTGGAGTCCGCGGTGCAGCATGGCGAGCAGAACAGTCATTTGAGCATGGCGCCGCAGACCATCAGGGAGATTCTTGACCGCATCCAACGCAAGGTTGGAACTCCGGAAGGGGCGGTGGCAGCGGTGACCACCGCCGGCGCCCGTTATTTTCTGCGGCAAATGGTGGAGCCTACTCTGCCAAATCTGTTCTTCCTTTCGCACAACGAAGTTCCGGCTGGAGTGAAGGTACTGTCCTTGGGAGTTATTCAGTGAGGAGTGACATGCGAATTAAGTCCTTTTATGCAAGCACGGTGGAGGGGGCAGTCGCCCTCGCGCGCAAAGAGATGGGGGCCGAAGCCATGCTGGTCGAGTCGCGCAAAGCGCCGCTCGAGGCGCGTCACCTGGGTGAGTACGAAGTAGTTTGCGCTCTGGTACCGGAAGCCGAACCCGCCCGGCCGCAGGCTGAGGACACTGGCGCGTACGATGCCCGGCTGTCCAGCGAACTGGCCGAGATGCGCAGGCAACTGGACGTGATGGGCAAGACTATTACGCGGTCAGCCTGGAGCGGGGCGCGTCGGCCCTCCGCCATCCCCGAAATGTCGGAATGGCACGCTCGCCTGATGGCGACGGACATGGATAGCGAACTGGTACATCAGATTCTGGACGCCGTCGAGCGCCGCTCCGGAACGGAGTTGAGCGGGCTGGAGAGCGCCGTCACAGCGGAGATCGAAAAGCGCATCCTGGTTAATGGCACGCCGCCCGCGGCGAATGCACCCCGCGTTGTGGCGCTCGCCGGGCCCCCGGGCGCCGGCAAGACGACTATGATCGCCAAACTGGCTGTGACCTGGGGCCTGGCAGAACGCCGGCCGCTCGCATTGGTGTCGATGGACGATTTCCGGGTAGCCGGAGCCGACCAGTTGCGGTCCTACGCCACCATCCTGGGCGCCGGTTTCCAGGCGCTGGATAGCGTGGGAGCGTTGGCGCAGGCGCTTGACGAACATCACGGAAAGCGGCTGGTTCTGATCGACACTCCCGGTTACGGACCGCACGACATGGACCGCGCGGCGGATCTGGCCCGCTTTCTTTCCACCCGGCCCGAAATCGCGACCCATCTGGTGTTAACGGCTTCCATGAAATCCGCCGATCTAAATCATGTGGCTGAGCGCTTTGAGATCTTCCGGCCTTCCAGCCTGCTGTTCACCAGGTTGGACGAAACAGCTTGCTTCGGCACGGCGTTCTCATTGTCGGTGCGGCGGGGTAAGCCCGTCTCTTTCCTGGGAACCGGACAGGAGATCCCGGACGATGTCGCTCCGGCTACCAAAGACCGCATTCTGAAACTGCTGTGGCCACAGACACTCAGCGCCACGCGGTTAGCCGCATGAAAGGAATTGTGTGAGGCGCCATGTCTAACCCGTACTGCTGCCCGGACACCGGAGAGGCCGCCGCCGATGAACGCGAGCGCCTTATTCTGGAGCACCTGCCGCAAGTCCGCCTGATTGCCCGCCGCATCCGCGACCGCCTGCCCGAGAGCGTGAGCCTCGAAGACCTGGTGTCCGCCGGAATTGTCGGACTGATCGCGGCCGTGGACCAGTACGATCCCGCCCGCAACGTCAAGTTGAAAACCTACGCCGAGCACAAAATCCGGGGAGCGATCTTGGACAGCCTGCGCGGTCTGGACTGGGCGCCGCGGCAAAGGCGCAAGAAAGCCAAGCAGATCGAGTTCGCCATCTGCCGCGCCGAACAGCGGCTGCACAAGATTCCCGGCGAAGACGAGATCGCCGCAGAGATGGGTCTGGACCTGGAAGAATATCACAGTTGGCTGGTGGAAGTGCAGGGCCTCAATATCGGCAGCCTGGAATATACCGGGGAGGACGGAGAAGGAAAGGGCCTCCTCGAATACCTTAGCGACGATCAGGACCAACTACCCTCGCGCTTGCTCGAGCGGTCGCAGCTCGAACAACTGTTGTCCGACGCTATCCGAAAAATACCTCCCATGGAGCGAACGGTCTTAGGCCTCTACTATCTGGAAGATCTGACGTTGCGGGAGATCGCCCAAGTGGTAGACTTGCACGAATCGCGCATATCCCACCTGAAGTCGCAAGCCATACTGCGGCTGCGTGCGGACATTGAGAAGGTCTGGCCCAACCATGCCGGCGGTGTCGTGTGAGCCCTGGGCGCTGGTTTGCCGAGGAATGGACGGCGCTGTTGGGCACCGTCCTGGAGTCACTGGCAGGAGAGCGCCCTAAGTTAGCCTGTACGGCGCCCGCCGGCGTTGCTACGCTGGCCGCTTCCAGCGAAGAAATCTCGGGTCAGCAGGGTGCGATACTGTGGTGGCAATACCGCTTTCCATTACCTGGTGAGCCGGCCATCTGGATCGGCGCGCCGAGGAATGCGTGGACTCAGATCGCCACCCGCATCTTGGGTGCCGCCGGTGTGGAGGACGATTCCCAGGCGCGCGAAACCTATCTCGAAGTCCTGCAGCAGTCGTTTGGCGAGTTGTCCCGCAGCGCCGGCCGCCGTTGGAACCGGCAGGTAGAGGGCTCGGGAAATGAAGCGGCCGCCGCGCCGGAGGCGGCCGAATTCTACATCGTGGAAGCAACCTATCAGGATGCGGCGCTCCCGCCTCTGATCGCGGTTATCACCGGGACGCCTCAAGATCCACCCGTAGAAGAGCCGGATCCGCCCGCAGGGAAAGCACTGCCTGAAGATCCGGGCGCCGTGGAACCGGAAATCCAATCTCCACAGCGGTCTCGGACGTTCAATCTGCTCATGGGCGTGGAGTTGCCCGTAAGTGTTTCGTTTGGCCACGTGCAACTTCCCTTGAAGGACGTCCTCAAGCTGACAGCCGGATCCATCATCGAGTTGAACCGCACGGTGGATGAACTGGTAGAGGTCATCGTCAATAACTGCGTCGTTGCGCGGGGAGAAGTGGTGGTGGTGGAAGGTAACTATGGTGTGCGGATCCATCAGATTATGACTCGTCAGGAACGCTTGGAGACCTTGCCATGAGCGCCTTTCTGGGGATCGCCTGGCATCCTGATTTCATGCTGCAACCACTGATCTGCTACGTCTTGCTGGCGGTGGGTCTCGGACTGTGCCTGTATCTTTTCGTAACCCTCAAGATGGAAATCCGCGGTTTGCTCCGCCGCTGCCTGGACGGGCGGCAACAGGTGCAAGCCCTGGAGACCGCTCTGGGCGACGCGCGCCTCGCGGCTCAGTCGCTCGAAACCGATCTGCGCGAAGTGGAGCGGCAAACTGGAATGCTGGTGGCGCCGGCGCCGGCCCGATCAGGCCTCAACCTAAGCAAGCGTACGCACGTTCTAAGGATGCACCGTGCCGGCCAGGACAGCGCGGGAATTGCGGCCGCGCTCGCACTGCCGCGTAGTGAAGTGGAGTTGCTGATCAAGGTCCACCGCATCGTCGTGGACCAGATTTAAGGCTACCGCCGGGTCCCGTCTAAAGCCCGGGCTAAAGCCTTTGAGCGCACCTGCCGATTCCTGCTATAGCTATGGATAGAGTCCAACCAGCCCGACTGTTGTGGATTGCAGCAGAGGATAATCTCTTGGCCGCCGGCCGCGCCGCTGAAATCGGCGGATTTACTTTGGAGCATGCCTCCGGGGTCCCGGAAGCCTTGGAATACCTCAAGCGCTCGCAGATAGACGCCGCGGTGGTTTGCTTTCCCTTTCCGGAGTATACCCCAGCCGAGGCGCTGGAGGAATTGCAGCGCGCCGACGGAAGCGTGCCATTGATCCTCTGGGATCCAAGCATGCGATTGCAGGATGCCGTGCGCTTGATCAGGTCGGGCGCCTGCGAAGTCTTCGGCGCGGAAGCCGAACCCCAACAGTTTGCCTGCGTGATACAGGACGCAATCGACGACCGGCGCAGCCAGTTGCCCAGTTCCGGGGATGCCGATGAGGCTTGGCGGCGGATCTTGGTCGGCTCCAGCCAGCCGTTTCAGGAAGTCGTTCGCATGGTGCGCCTGGTGGGCAGCCGCCGCTCCACCGTGCTGATCACGGGCGAGACCGGCACCGGCAAAGAGATGGTGGCGCGAGCGCTACACATGACTGGGCCGCGCGGCCGTCTGCCGATGGTATCGGTTTGCTGTAGCGCCCTCCCCGAAAATCTGCTGGAGGCCGAGTTGTTCGGCCACGTACGTGGGGCCTTCACCGGCGCCGTCAACCAGCGCATCGGACGCTTTGAACAAGCTAACGGCAGTACCCTATTTCTGGACGAAATAGGAGACATGCCGTTGGAGTTGCAAGCCAAGCTGCTGCGTGTTCTGCAGGAGCGTGAATTCCAACGGCTGGGCAGTTCCGAGACCATACGGGTCGACGTGCGCGTGGTGGCCGCCACCAATGCCGACCTCCTCGAGCGGGTGCAGCAGGGCCGCTTTCGCGAGGACTTGTACTACCGCCTCAATGTGGTCCCCATCCATGTGCCCCCGTTGCGCGCGCGCGCGAGCGATGTGACGGCTCTGACGCATCACTTCATTCAGAAAATCTGCCGCTTGGAGGACCTCCCGCTTCCGCAGATCTCCCGCGAAGCGCTCGGCCGGTTGGCCGCGTATTCATGGCCAGGCAACGTGCGCCAGTTGGAGAATACGGTGGAACGCGCCATTGTTCTGAGCGGAGCGCGGGCCGTGCTGTATCCGTCCGACTTCCCGCTCGACGGCCCCCACCCTCGCCCGGTCACCACGCACACCGGCGCCAACTTTGTACAGGTGCCCGACGATGGCCTGGATTTCGAACAGACCGTGAGTCGGATCGCACGCAACATCCTCGAGCAGGCGCTACGAAAAACGAATGGAAACAAGAAGATGGCAGCGGACCTCCTGAGGCTCAAACGCACTACGCTTGCCGCGAAATTGAGAAGCCTGGAACCTTGCGATCCGGAACTGGCGGCCATGGCGGAGGATTTCGTGCACTGTGCCTGAAACGGTGCATTCGCCGAGCAGCTCGGAGGAGCATTCACCAGCTGCACCGCCGATCGGCAAACGCCTCGGCCCAGCCGCGCTGCATCGCCTGCTGGAAGCTCACCGCGCTTGGCTCGAGCGGCGCCCGGAAGGCATCCGGGCCACCTTGCAGGGCGTGCTGCTCCCCGATGTGGCCTTGGACAGACTGAACTTGGAACGCGCCAACCTGAAGGCGGCGAACTTCATACATAACCGCATGTCCGGCGCCAATCTGAGCGGTGCGGACCTCCAGTTCGCCGACCTCAGCGACGCGACTCTGATTGAAGCTGACCTATCGCGAGCCGAGTTCACGGACGCCAGACTGGCTTGCGCTTTGCTGGCCGGGGCTAACTTGACCCAAGTCCGGTTTCTGAGAGCTTCCTTGCGCGGCGCCAATCTGCGGCAGGTGCAACTCCTTGAGGCGAGCATGGAAGAGAGCGACTTCACCGGAGCCGACCTCCACGAAGCGCGCATGCTGCAAGCAAAAGCGTTAGACTGCAACTTCGCGCAGGCGAATCTCAAGGGTGCCAATCTCCACCACTGCGCGTTCCGATGCTGCAAACTGCCCGAAATATCCGCCGCCGGATCGAACTGGGCCACAGCGACCGTGCAGAATTGCGAGTTTCGGAGAGCCGATCTGACCTCGGCGCGTTTCGACCGGGCCGACCTACGCCAAAACTCCTTTTGGAATGCCACGCTCTGTCGAGCCAGTTTTCAAAGTGCCCGGCTGAACGGCGCCAATCTGGAAGGCGCGGATCTTAGAGGAGCCCGTTTCCACGACGCCGCGACCATGAGTGCGAATTTTCGGGGAGCCAATCTACGGGCCGCGCAAGGGCTGACGCAGACCCAACTCGGCCAAACCCGCACGGACCGCAACACGATCCTGCCGGATGGTTCACACGGTCCCTTCCTGCTGGGATCCGGGGCGCACCGGCCCGGCCGCCTCCAGATCTAGCCCCGATCCAGCCCGCCCCGATCCTTAGCGCGGACCGCCGAACCGTCCGTGAGGCATCATTTCCGTCCCGGGCCCGCCAGAGCCTTCAGGTCCAGCCGGTGGCGCCAGCAGGTTCAGGGCACTGGCTTCGTGGATCGCGGGCATCAGCGCCGCGGCACTCTGCAGCGCAGCCAACTGGGTCTTTTGAGCCGCCGTCAGTACGGCCAGCGCTTGCTGCTGATAGCTGGTGCGGATAGGAGCCGCCTGTTGCTCCAGGCTCCGGATACTCAGCACCAGTTTGCCTACCTCGGCGGCATCCGCGCTGCTGCTTTGCTCCTGCGTCCGCAGGCTCTGCCGTAGTGGGCCGCTCTGTTGATAGATAGGCTTCAACGCCGCAGCCTCGGCTTGGCGCAACTGTTGCAACGCGG
The DNA here is from genome assembly GCA_035511215.1 of Bryobacteraceae bacterium. Classification (GTDB taxonomy): domain Bacteria; phylum Acidobacteriota; class Terriglobia; order Bryobacterales; family Bryobacteraceae; genus Bog-159. The sequence continues at coordinate 17,388 of DATKFU010000366.1, forward strand.
AGACCTGTGCGTCGGTCAGGTTCAGATAGCTTTGTACCGCTGTGGTTTTCGCCGGCCCGGACATGCCGTGCTCACGGAAACCGCCGGGTCCTTGCGCAAACAACGCCGCCGCGGCTAGGCTGATGGAAACGAGACGGAAGTTCATGTTTTCAGTTCTCCTCTATCGTTCATTATGCCGGGAAAGCTGGACGGAATCTGTTAAACCTTTGATAAATCGGTGCTCCATCACGGTTACGTGGCACTGCACGGCCGCGAAGCGCACAACGTAATTCGAGCGGCAGACGAATTCTCCGAACAGGCGCAGCTGAAGCACCTTCGTCGGGCTGGCTGGAGCGGCTATGGCGATATCGCTCGTCAGGGGACGCCATCGACCGCAACAGAGATCGGCCAGATCGGGATTGTGGCGCACACAGTTGTGTTCGACCGTCTGAAGAGCATCTACTGTAGAGCGCAGCAATCCGCGCCCACGCGCACCGCGGAGTTCTTAGTTCTTGGCTTCGGAATACGGGATGATAACGATCCTCGGTACGGCGAACACGAATCGCGCGGGTGGCCGAACCGTCGAGATACAGTTTGTCGGCGCGTATATAGTCGACGCGGGCTTTGAGGACCCCTGCGACGCGGCCGAGCACACGGTATGGTCGCGAATTCGCCCGCCACACCGTTAGCGACTCCATATATCCCGGCGGCATCAGGCGCCTGCGCTTAACTGGTTTAAAGTGTCGTACTCCGCGCGATAACGATCCCCGCCCCCGCATCGGAACATAACAGCGCGACCCGTGCGAGAATACTTCTTCTATGTCGAACGGAAAAGTGAAAGTTGGAATTATTGGATCGCAGTTTCAAGGCGACATCCACGCGGCATCGTTTCAGATCATGCCGGAGGAGGCCGAGGTGGTGGCGGTCTGTTCGCCCACGCCCGGCCATGCGGCGGAGTTGGCGCGGAAGTATGGTATCCCGCGTGTCTTCCTGGATTACAAGGAGATGCTGCGGGAGAAGGACATCGAGATGGTGACCATAGCCGCGCCTAATGCTCTGCATTGCGCCATGACCCTCGATATCGCGCGCGCCGGCAAGCACGTGGTCTGCGAAAAGCCGCTGTGCATGACGCTCGACGAGGCCGACGAGATGATCGACGGCTGCCGCCGCGCAGGCGTGCTCCTGCTATACGCGGAAGAGTTGCTGTTCACCCCGAAGTATGTCAAGGCCAAGGAAATGGCGGACCATGGCGCGTTCGGCAAGCTGTATCTGGTCAAGCAGAGCGAGAAACATTTCGGGCCGCATAGCCCCTGGTTTTGGGATGTGACCCGCTCCGGCGGCGGCGTGTTCATGGACATGGGCTGTCACGGAATCGCGTTCTGCTACTGGTTCTTCGACCGCTCTCCCATCAAGAGCGTTACCTGTCACATGGGCACCTACGTACACGGCGCCAAGACCTGCGGTGAAGACGACAGCATCTGCGTTCTGGAATTCGCCAACGGCGGAGTGGGGCTGGTGGAGAACAGTTGGGCCAAGCGCGGCGGCATGGACGACCGCACCGAGATCTACGGCGAAGGCGGTGTCAGCTACCCGAATCTGCACATGGGCAACGCTATGCCCACCTATAGCGAATACGGCTATGGATACGCCGTGGAAAAAGCGCCCAGCACCAGAGGTTGGAGCTATCCGGTGTTCGACGAGTTGTGGAACTACGGCTCACCGCACGAAATGCGGCACTTCGCGCGGTGCGTGCGCGGCAAGGAGAAACCGCAGTCCACCGGCGAAGACGGACGGGTGGTGATGGAAGCGCTTTACGCCGGCTATGCGTCCGCCGGACAGGGCCGCAAGATCGAACTGCCATTCCGCCCCGAGGGTGTCAAGAGGCCCATCGATTTGTGGCTGGCAACGGCGGGCAACGTAGAGGCCCCGTAGAAGCAACGTAGAAGGGGCTTGAGCCTGTCGCCTCAAGCCGGCCGCCGCAACTCGCATCCGGCCGTGCGCAGGCGATCGAAAGCCGACATCGCTACCGCCATACGGGATTCCAGATAGATGTTCACGCGCGCTTCACCGATCATGCCGTCCACCCACCGGACGATATGCGTGATGGGGAAGACCAGCGTGGTGCGGTCGGCCAGCGTGAGCGTCATGTCGGCCTCAAATACCGAAAGATTGCCGGCGGTCCAAAGTTGCACCGGGGCATGCCGGAGATCGTCCACATCCAGCGAAAACTGCACCAGCGCGCGGCGGATCGCGGCTCTTCCCAAAATCGGCGCCATGCCCGGCAGCCTGACGGTCGCGTCCAATGCAAAAAAGGAGGCCACCGCGTCGGCATCCAAGGTGTCCAGCGCGCCAAAGTACGTCTTCACGCGCGCCGGCCACGGTTCGGCGTCGCTTCGTCTGCAGACAGTCTGCGCCGCCGCAACTGCGCGTAGAGTTTCTGGCAAGTAGGTGAGGCGCGTTTCCGGGGCGGCTGGTTTCACCGTGAGTGTTAAGCCTAGGTAAAATGTGTGGAAACAAACATGCCACGGGTCTGCGGTTGCATCGGCAAAATGCCACCCTACTAACCTCGCAAAACTTTCGATTCATGTTATGGTCAAGTAACATGCAGTGGCAAACCGTCAATGGCCTGCTACCCTATCGCGGTTGCCGCAGTCACCGGGATCCAGCCCGGCCCTTGGCCTCGCTAAGCGGCAGACAAGACGGGGTGCGAAACCGCCGATTCGTCTGTCGCGTCGAAAGGCCAACGGTGAAAAATCCCAACGTACTCCAATCGTGCTGATTTTGCGAGGATGCCTGATGCCGAAAAATTTTCGAACTAAATCTTTCTTAGTAAGTTTGCTGTACTGTGGCGCACTGACCTTGGGCTTAACGTCCGCCCTGGTGGTGCAGACCGCCGGGGCCGCGCCACAGGCCCGGGTTCTCATTACCCGGCCTATCGATACAAGCAGGCTGCACACGCTCGCCGGAAACACACGCGCCGAGGCCAACGCGCAGAACGACCGCGGAAAGGTGGCGGATTCGTTTGTAATGGACCATATGCTTTTGCAGCTGCAGCGCAGTCCGGAGCGGGAACAGGATTTGGAGAGTTTCATCGGCCGGCAATACGATTCCACTTCGCCCGATTTCCACAAATGGCTGACCGCGGTCGAATTCGGGCAAATGTACGGGCCGGCGCCGCAGGATATCGAGACAGTCGCCGAATGGCTGCGCTCGGGTGGTTTCACCGTGAATACAGTCTATCCGAGCGGTATGTCGATTGATTTTTCCGGAACGGCAGGGCAGGTATTGGCTGCATTGCATACGGAGATTCACAAGCTCTCCGTAAACGGCAAAGAACACTTTGCAAATATGACCGACCCTCGGATTCCGGAAGCGCTTGCGCCGGTGGTGGCAGGCATCGTGTCGTTGCACGATTTCCGGCCTCACTCGATGCGGAAGCCTCGCACCCAATACACAGCCTCGGCGGGCGGCTTTCCGTACGAGCTGGTGGTGCCCGCCGACCTGGCCACGATCTACGATTTGAATGCGGCCTTTACCGCCGGATACACCGGCCAGGGACAGACCATTGCGGTGCTGGAGGATAGCGATCTTTACAATTCGTCGGATTGGAACACATTCCGAACCGTATTCGGATTATCCAGCTACACTTCGGGATCGTTCACCACAATCCATCCCTCGCCGCCTAGCGGAGGTTCCAATTGTACCGATCCGGGAGCCGACATAACCTTCGGAGACGACAGCGAAGCGACTCTTGACGCCGAATGGGCCAGTGCCGCCGCGCCGAACGCAGCCATTGTGTTGGCCTCTTGCGCGGATACGTCGACATTTGGAGTCCTGATCGCCGCGCAGAATATAATCAACGGCAGCGCGCCGCCTCAGATCGTCAGCATCAGCTACGGCGAATGCGAAGTGCTGAACGGAGCGGCCGCGAACGCGGAAACCAACGCGGTCTCGCAGCAGGCGGTGACGGAAGGTGTCTCGCTGTTTGTTGCGGCGGGAGACGAAGGCGCGGCCAGCTGCGATGCGGGAGCTGATGCCGCGACGCATGGCATTGGAGTCGATGCCACTGCCTCCACGCCCTACAACGTAGCCGTTGGGGGAACCGACTTCGCCGATACGTCGCAGGGCACCAACAATACATATTGGAGTTCGACCAACAGCTCCACCTACGGTTCGGCCCTCTCGTACATTCCGGAAATCCCATGGAACGACTCGTGCGCGGGTTCCATCCTGGCGACTTTTGAGAACTATTCGGTTGGTTACGGTCCCGGCGGCTTTTGTGGAAGCACTATGGCGCAACAATTCGGGAACCTGGTGGTGGCCGCGGGCAGCGGAGGACCTAGCGGGTGCGCAACCGGCGTTCCGGCAGTGAATCTAGTGGTAGGAGGTAGCTGCCAGGGATACGCCAAACCTGCCTGGCAGACGGGGGTGGCGGGGATCCCGAACGATGGCGTCCGAGACCTTCCCGATGTATCCCTCTTCGCCGCTGACGGAGTCTGGGGCCACTACTACGTGTACTGCTTCACCGATGCCAATAATTTCGGCGCGCCTTGCACGGGTGCGCCCATTAACTGGGCCGGCGCGGGCGGAACCTCGTTTGCTTCCCCGATAATGGCTGGGATTCAGGCGCTGGTGAACCAAAAGATGAGCGGCGCCCAGGGTAATCCCAATCCTGTTTACTACAAACTGGCGGCCAGCTCGGTGGCCTCGTCGGTATTTCATAGCATCACTGCGGGCGATATCGCGGTCAACTGCTCCGGCGACATAAGCTGCTTCGGACCCGGATTCGTAGGACGAGGCCGCGGCACGCCTGTTACCGGGTTCGCCGGCGGAAACGGCGCACTTTCCACGACCAGCCAAACGTATACCCCGGCTTTTGCGGCCGGCAGCGGTTGGAGCTTCGCAACCGGACTTGGCAGCGTGGATGGCTACAACCTGATCTTGAACTGGAGCAAAGGCCAGTGAGGATGACGCCCATGCACAAGCCAATCTCCCATCTGCCCAAAATACCCAAAATGCCCAAAATTTCCAAAATATCCCAAACGATTTTCCTTCTTAGCGGCGCCCTGCTGATGGCGGTAGCGCCGGCGCGCGTCGCGGCTCAGGATTTCGATACCAGCGGCACTGCCAGTCTCAGCGGGCAATATCTGTTCCGGTATGTCAATTTCTTCAATGATTCAAATGGCGACCTAACGGAGTCGTGCAGCCTGACCGGCATCATCGCGTTCAACGGCACTGGAAACTACACGCTCTCGAATACGCAACTGTACGACTCGGCCGGCGGGAGCGGCGCAGGCTCCTGCGCCTCGCTGGGCGGAGGAACGTATGGAGTGCAATCGAACGGCATGGCCCAACTGGACAATCCTCTCTACGCGGCGACTCTTTATGGCACCTTCAGCCAACCCGTGGTCATCGCCAGCTCGACGGAGGACGATTACTTCGATCTCTTTATCGCGGTGCAGGCCCCAGCGGGCTCTTTTTCGAACAGCAGTCTCTCGGGTGCCTTTACCGTGGGCACCTTGGATTTCCTCAATGTTGCCAGCTCGCCCAACAACCTGGCGCGGCAGGGTTACTTCACCCTGAACGCCGATGGCAACGGGAATATCGCGGCATTTACCGTGACAGGATCGGCGGCTAATTTGAGCTCCGGCAACAACCTGACCCAGAACGTTGCCGCCTCCACCTATGCTCTCTCCGGCGAGGCAGGTGGAACCTTGACCTTTCCCGGCACTTACGGCGATCCAACGCAGATCGTCGCCGGCGCCAAGACCCTGTATGTGTCGGCAGATGGGAACTGGTTCGTGGGAGGGTCGACAACCGGATCTGACATGATCTTCGGGTTTCGCGCCCCCTCCGGAACAAGTTCCAATTCACTCCTGAACGGGACCTACTTTGTGTCGGGTATGGAAGACTACCTGCCCAGCAATTTTCTGGATGCCTTCTGGGGTTCGATCAACGCCGATGGACAGGGAAGTCTCATTTGGCATGAACGGTATGACGATGTTGTCGATGTAGAGACCTACGACAGTACCTTCAACTCTGCGGTAACCATTGGGTCGGACGGATCTTATTACGACGGCAGCGTTTACACTTATCTCCTTGGCGCCAATGGCACTGCGTTGATGCTGATTGGGTCCAACCAGCAGTTTTCACTTATCGTCGGAGTTCACGCCCCATCGATTACGCCGTCCTCTACCGTGTGGATCAATCCGATCGGGATTACCGATGCGGCCAACTACACGCCCATCACCAACGCCTACGCTCCGGGTGAGCTGGTGAACCTTTATGGAAACTTCGGCGTGTCGTCTCAGGTTGACACAGTACTCCCGATTCCCACGACGCTGAACGGCGTGCAGGTTTTTGTCAATGGGCTGGCGGCTCCGGTCTATGCGGTAGGTTCGGGGGTGATCAGCGCTTGGATTCCTTACGAGGTTTCGGGTGACTATTTCGCCACGTTCCAGGTGTCGGTAAACGGGTCAAAATCCAACAATGTCACTGTGTATGTCGATAACTCGGCGCCGGGGATTTATACTCTTCCTGAAACCGGAATGGGGCCTGGAGCAATTCTCCACGCCGATTACAGCCTGGTAAACGATAGCAGCCCGGCCGTGCCCGGCGAGACGGTCCTGCTGTACATGAATGCGCTGGGAACTGTAACTCCACAGGTGGCCGATGGCGCGGCTGCCCTGAGCAACCCGTTGAGCTACAGCGACGAGTACAACGCTGGGAATATCTTCATAGAGTTGGACGACGGAGTGGATCCGTTGGCGCCGGCCAACGTTTTGTTCGCCGGCCTGGCGCCCTATTTTGCCGGGTTATACCAGGTCAATTTCACTGTGCCGTCGAGCGGTTTGGCAAACGGCGATGTATACATTTCCTTTAACACCCTTGAGGGGTCTAATGAGATGGCCACCATCAGCCTGTCGGGATTCCCGTCAACCGCCGCGCGGCCTGCCGCCGTGCACCGCGCTTCCCGGCTACGCAGCCGTGGCAAGAACGTGAGAAAGCGCCGGCGGGCGCTGCCGGAGAGGTCGCGCGGCGCGACTCAGCCGTAAATGAGTGGGGATGGCTCGTAGCCTGCAGCGGCCTCGCAGGCCGCCAGATCTGAACTATATGGCCCCGCCAGTAAGTCGTCGACGGGCACGTGCCTGCATCGAACAGCGCATCGATCCCGCAATTGGAAGTGAACATCTTGCGCGCGGAGTGGGCCACGCCGGGTACAAACCACATACGCTGGTTCCAGCCCGACGGGTGGCGGGTGTCCACCTATGCGAAATGAGTCTGCCCGCGAACAAAGCGCGTGAGCCCCTGCGCTTCGCCGGCGCAGGAAGTATCCAGATCCTTCTCATGCGGATCGATGTCGGCGGTGCCCAGCAGGTAGAGTACGTCCCGCCGCGCGTAGTCCGCCTCGCGCCGTGTCCATGTATCGGCGCCTTCCGGCTTTGCGTAAGCGGGCGGATCGAAGGGGCCATACTTCCAACGATTGAAATCCCGGCATCTCGCCTTAGGCGCCGCCGCTGGCCGTTCGTCTGAAAAATAGAGATACGACGAAGGATTGGCCACCACAAAGCGGAGATGGATGCCGGCGCTCGAAAGGACGGCTGCGGCCTTGCCAACGGCCGCGTATCGCTGCACCAACTGCCCGCCGCCGGAGTGCCCGGCGAGAACTACGGTCTTCAAATTGGGAAAAAGCGAGCGATCCGCCAGCCTCGCGAGGAGCGCATCGACCACCTCGTACGAGCTGATGGGCAATGGCGCGGCCGCAGGCCCGCCGGCTTCCCACGCGACTCTCCGCCAGCGCAGGACATCCGCCCGCAGATGGTGCGCGCCAATGTCTTCCTCATCCAGGAATTGCGGGGCGATCAGGATAGTGTCGCGGGCGGCGGCGCCGGCCTGTTCCGCGGCGTCCTGGAGCGTGCGATAGTAGCCGGTGACATCGCGCCCCACGCCGTGAAAGACGATTACCGCGCGGTTAATGCCGGGTTGCGGCTGGGACCAATCGAGAGAGATCTCAAAAGGCTCGCTGGCCGAGCCATGCGCCGTGGATATGCGGAAAGCCTGACTGGCGATGGGGGCCGCATGCCGAGCGGCCGCAGACACGCAGAATATGGACCCGAGGCTACACAGCGCGGCGGCGATTGTTCGACGAAAATGCATCGCCATCACGCCGGCCGGATCCGGATGGCGCATCCGCCGCCGGGCGCCAGCTTCAAGTGCAGCTTGGTAAGGCGGCCCACGCGCTGCTGCCCGATGGCGGTATGCGTGGGTTCACCGCGGCGTCCGCGGCGTCGGCGTAGATTTCCGCAATGTGCTGGTTCGTCCCCAGCGAGGGCTGATTCTGCAGATCGAAGCCCAACGCCGAGGGATCGATCAGCGGCTTGCCGCGAAAGGTGACGCGATAGCGCAGTTGTTCCGCGCCGGGAATGAGGTCGAATGCGATCCGGCAGTCGGGAGAGGCGACCCGCGCCTGGGGCCAGGTAGCGGCCGCCGCCAGTAACAAGCCTAAGCACAATTTCAGGACCGGCATGTAAAATAGTGTAGTGCCGCGCACCGCACAGTGTGGAAGGTGACGTGCAGCCCAAAACGCATGAAGCAGAAAAACAAAACATACAATACCGTCTCCGCTGAGACGAACGAGGCCGAAACGGATTCAGCCGGCCAGTCCGGGGACACTCAGGGATTGCCGGGCATTGCCGAGGCTGGCCCGCAGAGCGTCGAAGAACTGGTCGAGGAAGGTCAATCCTACGAGGCCGAAGTAATCAACGGCGTAGAAAATGCACCCGACCCGGACGTGGCTGAAGTACACACCAGACAAGTCCCGGAGGACGATGTGCCTCCCGAATACCTGAACCCGGATCGCTAGAGCCGTGTGGCGCACGCTCCCAGCCTGCCGTGTCGAGACTCGTCTCGACACCCGCGGCCGCATGCGCCACATGTGCATGCGCTACATGTTGACATTCTAAAGGGAAAATGGCATACTCCTTTTGGATGCCTACAAGAAACGCCAAACCCGATGTTTTGCAGGGCACCCTCGACTTGATGGTCCTCCGTACGCTCGAATCCATGGGTCCGCAGCACGGCTTCGGCCTGGCCAAGCGCATCCAGCAGATCTCCGCCGGTACGCTCGAGTTGAACCAGGGCACCCTATACCCCGCGCTGCTGCGCCTGGAGCAACGCGGCTGGATCGGGTCGCGCTGGGGCGCCTCCGACAAGAATCGCCGGGCGAAGTTTTACGAATTGACCAAAGCCGGCCGCAAGCAGATCGGCCGCGAGACGGACGATTGGGAACGCACTGTCGCCCTGATGGACCGCTTTCTGCGAGCGGCGGCCGAATAAGGAGCTTGCATGCGCACGCTATGGAATCGTCTGACAGCGCTCTTCTCCCAGCGGCGGCGGGACCGCGATTTGAGCGAAGAAGTGGAAGTCCACCTGGAAATGCGCGCCGCCGAACTGCGCCAGCAGGGTCTCGATCCGAACGCCGCGCGCGCGGCGGCCCGCCGCGATTTTGGCGGCATCGAGCAGATGAAAGAGACCTATCGCGACCGCCGCGGCGTTCCGTGGGTCGAGATCCTGGCCAAGGATGTGACCTATGGCCTGCGCGGCTTGCGCCGCAATCCCGCCTTCACGCTCGCCGCCGTGCTTTCGCTGGCCCTGGGCATCGGCGCCAATACCGCGATCTTTTCGTTCGTCAATACGCTGATGCTGCGCTTGCTGCCGGTGGAAAAACCCGAACAACTCCTGAATCTTTACAGAACCGGCGGCTGGGGCAAGGGCTATGCTTCGTATCCGCTCTATCTGGAGTTCCGCAAGCATACCGATCTGTTTGCCGGCGTGTTCGCGCGCAGCGGCGCCGATAAGGTACGCTTCGATCCGGGGCATAGCAATTCCATCGAATATGTGCAGCGCGAGTATGTCACGGGCAATTACTTCGATGTTCTGGGAATCAAGCCGGCCATCGGGCGGCTCCTTCAAGACGAAGACAACCGTACCCCGCAGGCTCACCCAATAGTCGTCGTGAGCTACGATTTCTGGCGCAACCGGCTGGCACTCGACCCCGCGGTCCTCGGGCGCGTGCTGAAGGTGGATGAGCAGCCTTTGACGGTCATCGGAGTCGCGGCCCCCGGGTTTCATGGCGTGGAAGTGGAGAGCCGTGCGGAGATGTGGGTGCCTGCCATGATGTTTCGCGGCCAGATCATGCAACCCGGCATGCATTGGGTCTGGATCATGGCGCGCCGCCTCCCGCAGATCTCCCGCAGCCGGATTCAGGCCGCTTCCAATACCATCATGCAGCGGTATCTGATGAGCGTCTACGGCGGCCAGCGCGACAGCGCATTCGGCAAGTGGGCCCTCGAGCAGCGGATCGATGTTCGCGACGCCGGCGTGGGCATCTCCATGCTGCGCGAGGAGTTCGGAAAGCCCCTGACGATCCTGATGGCGGCCGTGGGCCTGGTGCTGCTGATCGCCTGCGCGAACGTCGCCAGTCTGCTGATTGCCCGCGGAGCCGCGCGCCGCCGCGAAATCGCCATGCGCTTCTCGCTGGGAGCCTCGCGTTGGCGGCTGGTCCGGCAGTGGCTGATCGAAAGCCTGCTGCTGGCCATGCTGGGCACCATTTTGGGATTGGCATTCGCCATTTGGGGCGAGCGCTACATGCTCTTGTTTCTGCCCCCCGGCGCCGGTGAGCGATTCGACGTCGCGCCGGATGCAACCGTCTTGGGGTTCACGCTGGCTATCTCCATTCTCTCGGCGATCCTGTTTGGGCTGGCGCCGGCTTTGCGCGCCACGTCTCTCGACCCCGCGGCCGCCCTGAAGGATGGCGGGTCGCAGCAGCCGGGCCATGGCGCGCGCGCCGGCTTTCGCAAAGCTCTGGTGGTGGTGCAGGTGGCGCTTTCCGTGGTGCTGGTGGCGGCGGCGGGATTGTTCGCGCACAGCCTGGCTGGCCTGCGCTCCATAAATACGGGATTCGCCGCGCAAAACGTGGTCACCTTCTCGCTCGATTATCCGCGCGCATGGAAGAGTGTGGACCACGAAAAACACCGCGACACGCTGCTGGCCCGGCTGAGCGCAGTACCCGGCATCGCCTCGGTCAGTTATGGGATGCCAGGGCCGTACCAGGGCGGCTCTTGGAGCTCGGGAATCCGCGTTCCGGGATCCGCCCGCACGGCCAAAGAGGGCGTACAGGTTGACGAGCAGGCTATCGGGCCCGCGTACTTTGAAACCATCGGCATCCGGCCGCTGCGGGGCCGCGAGTTCGACCCGGCCGACTTCCGCTCCACGCGCAAGATCGCCGTGGTAAACGCAGCGTTTGTCCGTGAATTCCTGCCAGGCACACAAGACCCGGCCGGACGCGTCTTCAGCTTCGACGTGTCCAAGCCCGAGGGCGGCGAGCCAACTTACATCGTTGGCTTGGTGCGCGACGTCTTGCATGACGGTTTGAAGACATCTGCGAAACCCACCGTATACGTGCCCTTTCGCGAGGCTGAGGTCAGCTACGATCCCACGCTCCTGGTGCGTGCGCCGCTCCCTCCAGGCGCGTTGCTACCCGTCATCCGGCGCGAGTTGAGCCGGATCGCGCCCGAAGTGATGCTGGTCGAGCCGCGCACCTTGCGCCAGCGGGTTGACGATTCCATCTTCGTCGAACGCATGGTCGCTACGCTGAGCGGATTCTTCGGCGGCCTCGCCCTGTTGCTGGCCGCCATCGGCATCTACGGCGTAATGGCCTACGCGGTCGCGCGCCGCACTGCGGAAATCGGTCTGCGTATCGCGCTGGGCGCGGCACCGGCAAAGATTACATGGATGGTGCTGCGCGACGGCCTGCTGCTCATTGGGCTAGGCGTGACCATCGGGCTGCCCCTGTCGCTCGCCGCCGGCCGCATTAGCGCGTCGCTGCTCCATGGGATCAAGCCGGACGATCCGCCGGTCTTTGCGTTGGCGATCGCGGTTCTGCTGGGAACGGGCGTGCTAGCCGCGTTTCTCCCCGCGCGCCGCGCCGCCGCAGTCGCCCCTATCGAAGCGCTGCGCCATGAGTAGTTTGAAAAAACTTGATGTTTTACCGGCCCGCGCCGGCCATGCTTAACAGGAGTTCTTCGCAGAGGACCCACCGCGGGCTGTGGTCCTTACTGGAGCATGCGGGAAATATTTCCCCAGCCTGCACATGAATCTCGGCGCCGCATATCGCACAACGATACCGCCCGCTTTCAGGACTGGATTGACCTATTTCGGACATAATCTTAAATTACTCCAACTCGGCCTTTCGGCATGCTGAATTCAATAAGGAGCACCCTGCTTGCCAGTGTGCGCTTTCCACCATTGTAAACGGCTTCACGCCGCCAGAATATTTGCCAGCGCCTGCTCCAGGCCTGGATATTTGAACGTGTAGCCCGCCGCTTCGGCCGCCTTGGGCAGCACGCGTTGGCTGGCCAGCAGAATGTCGGACATTTCCCCAAACAGAAGCTTCAGGCTGAAGGCGGGCATGGGAACGACTGCCGGCCTCGAGAGGCTGTGGCCCAGAGCCTTGGTGAAATCGGCATTCGTGACGGGGTTGGGCGAAGTCCCGTTCACCGGACCGCGTAGCGGATTTTCGATGGCACGCTGGATGATGCCCACCAGATCGTCCAGATGGATCCACGACATCCACTGATCGCCATGCCCCAGTTTGCCACCCATGCCGGCTTTAAATGGCGGGATCATTTTGGCCAGCGCGCCGCCATTGGCGCCCAACACTATGCCGGTGCGCAGTTTTACCAGGCGAATGCCGAGCGATTCCGCCAGATCGGCTTCCTTTTCCCAAGCCACGCAAACATCCGCCATGAAGCCGCTGCCGGGCGCCGAGGACTCGGTCAGCACCTCCTCGCCGCGTGAGCCGTAGTAACCGATGGCCGATCCGCATACCAGCACGGCGGGGCGCTGGCGTGCGGTGGAGAGCGCTCGTACCAGGTTGCCCGTGCCCGTGGTGCGGCTCTCGCGAATCTTCTGCTTTACTTCATCGTTCCAACGCTGCGCGATGGGCTCGCCCGCCAGGTGGATTACCGCGTCCACGCCGTCCAGGCTCTCTTCCGGCGGCGGCCCTTTCATGGCATCCCAAACATACAGTTGCACGCCGGGCGGCAGATTCGTTCCGGCGTGCCGGCTGAGCACCCGCAGCTTGTGGTCTCCGCCGGCGAGCGCCTTCATCAGCCGGCGCCCGATGAAACCGGAAGCGCCGGTAATCGCGATGGTCATAACGTTTAGGGTACCAATGTGGCGCACGCCCGTGGCGTGCCGCGTTCACACTCGTGTGAACGCAGCTTCTCCCGCCATTGAGGATTCGCGCTAGACCAAGTGTACTCCTCCGCCCGCGCGGCCAGTCCCGCCTTTACCGGATTGTTCTCGATGTAACACGCAATCCGCCGAAACTCCCCTGCATCACGTACCCAATGATCGTACGATTCCCGCTGCCAGAAAGGCTCGCCAACGCGCCCAAGCACTCTGTTCGCTTCACGAGCCGTGTGGCCTTTGAGCGACTTAAGTAATCGGCTTGGCGCTACCAATGGGAATAGAAGAACGTGAACATGATTAGCCATAATAGCGAACGCCTTGAGTCTGTAATGGCCAAGTTCCACGCCTTTGAACAACGAATCCACAACCAGCCGTGCCACGTTTTCCTGGCTTAGAAACAGTGGTCCCGTACGCGCCAGGTCGGCGTACCGGTCCATCCAAACGAACGCCTCGCCGGCCTTGCGAGGCGGGGGAAACCGCGCGCTTGGCAAGCTGCCATACAAATGCCACGTCACGAAGAGCCACGTGTTTTCGGGATACACATGCGGGAGACGGCGGTGGGAAGCCATTGCAACTTTAGTGGTTCGCAAGCCCCAAGAGTCTCGCGTTCACACGAGTGTGAACGCTGCCCGCACGAGTGCATGCGCCACAACGTTGGTACACTCTTGTGTTGCGCACCGTACAAGCCACCCGCTATGTGACCCCGCTCCGCGAAGGTGGCTCGCTGCCGGCGCTCGTGGAAGCCGACGATCTGGGTCTCTACGTGTTGAAATTTACCGGCGCCGGACAAGGTCCGCTCGCGCTGGTCGCGGAAATCGTCGCCGGTGGCATCGGGCGCGCGCTGGGGCTCAATGTGCCGGAATTGGTCCTGATGGAAGTGGACGCGGCGCTGGGACGCAACGAGCCCGACGCGGAGATCCGCCAACTGCTGCACGCTAGCGTGGGGCTGAATCTGGGCTTGGACTTCCTGCCCGGCTCGGTGATGTTCGACCCGGCAGCCGGCGACGCCGCGAATCCCGATCTGGCGTCCACGGCGGTCTGGTTCGATGCGTTCGTGACCAACGTGGACCGCACCGCGCGCAATCCGAATCTGCTGTGCTGGCACAAGTCGCTATACTTTATCGATCACGGCGCGGCGCTCTATTTTCATCACGACTGGCATCACGGCTCGCATCACGGCTCGAACGGCCCCGTGGCGCGCGCGCGATCCCCGTTTCCGGCCATCCGCGACCATGTCCTGCTGCCGCGCGCCGGCCGTATTGAGGCGGTCGATGGCCCGTTGCGGGCCCGGCTGGACAAAACGCTATTTGCGGAAGTGCTCGCAAGCGTTCCGGATGGCTGGCTATTACCCGAGCCAGGCGCGGCCACTCCGGCGGCCAAGCGCGCCGTGTATGTCGATTACCTGGTCGAGCGGCTCAGCGCCGCGCCGCTATTCGTGAAGGAGGCCGTGCGTGCGCGCAATGCCCTCGTATGACTACGCCATCCTGCGCGTAGTTCCTTCGGTCGAGCGCGACGAGTTCGTGAATACGGGCGCCGTGTTGCACTGCCCGGAACAGGCGTTTCTCGATTGCCGCGTGCACATCGATGAACGGCGGCTGCGGGCGCTGTGGCCGGAGTTGGAACTGGAAGTGATCCGGCAGCATCTGGAGGCTTTCCCCAAAATCTGCGCCGGCGATGCCGATGCCGGACCCATCGCCAGGCTGTCGCGCACAGAGCGTTTTCAGTGGCTGGTGGCGCCGCGCAGCACCATCATTCAAGTCTCTCCTGTCCACAGCGGTCTATGCGCATCGCCTGCGGAGGCTTTAGACGAAATCTTCCATCGGCTGGTCCTCGCGTGAGCGGCGCGGCGGACGTTCCCGTCGAGCAAGCCGGCCTCCGGAAACAACTGGGTCTGAGTGACCTGGTGCTGGCGCAAGTGCTGTGCGTCGTGGGCTCGTCGTGGGTGGGGATCGCGGCCAAACTGGGCCGCGCGCACGTGGCGTTCTGGGTGGGTGCGATGCTGCTGTTCTATCTGCCCCTGGCGGCGGTGGTCATCTGCCTGAATCGCATCATGCCGCTGGAGGGTGGCTTGTATCAGTGGGCCAAGCTGGGCTTCGGCGAACTGGCCGGCTTCCTGACCGCTTGGAATTTGTGGGTGTATGCGGTGATCGTGGCCGGTGCGATTATCTTCGTGGTGCCGACGGACCTGGCCTACATGATCGGCCCCGCCGCAGCCTGGCTGCCGGCCAGCAAACTGGCCACGCTCTTGCTGACCGGGACGGTGATGGCGGCCATTACGCTGGCGGCCGTACACGGGCTGGACGTCAGCAAGTGGCTGCACAATGTGGGCAGCGTGCTGATCATGATGGCCTATGCGATCCTGCTGACTTTGCCATTGTGGGCGCCGGTGCGGCCCGCGGTACGCTACGAAGCCATTCCATGGGCGCCGCCCAAGCCCAACTGGTTCAGTCTGGCCGTATTTGGTCAAATGACCGTGGGCGCGCTAAGCGGGTTTGAATATGTCGCGATCCTGGCAGGCGAGTGCCGCAGCGCCGCGCGCACCATCGGCCAGTCGGTCATGATCTCCGCGCCCGTGATCTCCCTGATGTTCATCCTGGGCACCAGCTCGGTGCTGGCGTTTGTGGGCGGGCAGCCCATCAACGTGATCGGACCCATTCCGCAGGCCATGCGTGCCGCGCTGGGCAGCACGGGCGTGGGTGCTTGGGCCGCGCCGTTTGCGATTGGACTCGTGCTGGCGCGCGCCATCGCGGCTGCCAGCCTGATCTTCACCGGACTGACGCGGCTGCCCATGACCGCCGGCTGGGATCATTTGACGCCCGCCTGGTTCGCCCGCCTGGATGCGACCCGCGGGACTCCGGTAAACTCGATCCTGTTTGTGGCGGCGCTGGTGATGGCGCTCGTCCTGCTGAGTATGCTTGGAGTGCGGGAGCAGGAAGCCAATCAGTTGCTGGCGAATGCTTCCATCGCGCATTACGCGCTTGCCTATGTGGGCTTGTTCGCGCTGCCGCTGGTGGGCCGTGCCGCGCTGCGCGCGGGGCTGCCGATGTGGGTGAAGGTGGCGGCGCTGGCCGGATTGGCATCGAGCGTGGTATCGCTCGGGATCGCGGTTTATCCGATCGTGGATGTCACTAGCCGGGTGGCGTATGCGGCTAAGATTTGCACTGTGGTGTTGGTGGCCAATGGCTTGGGGGTGTTGATTTACCGGGCGGGGCGCGCTAAATATTAGTGGTTGAGAAATTGCGCACACTCCCACGTGCCCGTGCGCTACAGATGGTGATCTGCGTGCACGAGCACGGCTATGCGCGAATCACAACAGATAGCTGCTGAACACCGGGACCTTGCGGCCCACGCCCACAGGTCCGGCGCGGAGCACCACGGAAAAGAGGATCACCTTACCGGGCATGAAAGCTCCAGACAACTCCTGGAGCACTTCAACAAAGCTTATCTGAACGAACAAATGGAGCAACACAAGCCCGGCGCCGGGCACAGCGGCAACGTAATCGCTCACGAAGCCCATGAGCAGAAGATCGCCGCACTCGCTTATAAGCGTTGGCAGGACAGGGGCTGTCCGGAAGGATCGCCGGAAGTTGATTGGTTCCGGGCCGTGGAAGAACTTCGATCCGGGCATTAAAGGCACTAAAAGCGCCGCGGCAGATTTTTCTCGACGAATGTTGGCTGCGGGTGGATAACCGGCGCCAGCGATCCCCGGTTACGGTTTCTCCTGCTTCCCTACTGGGGATGCGGGGCTCCAGGCGAGCAGGCGAGGTAGGGAGCCCCGCAACACAGCCCTAAAATATTGTTCCTGCTGCGATTACTCAAGCGCTCCGGCTTCGAACTCGCACACCGCACCCTCCTCCACCGTGTAGCGCACTTCAATCGGATGGCAGCACACCTCGCAATCCTCCACGAAGGTTTGCCCTTTCACCGAAGTGTCCAAGACCATCGAGATCTGCTCCCAGCAATAGGGGCAGGAGAAGAAGTACTCCACTCGACCAGGATAAGCCAAGACCGGCAAAACCTGCATCCCGGGGGCACATTCTGCTGGCTAGCAGATGGTTAGCTGGCGGCCGCGGAGACCGGTTCGCGGCCGTTCTCCGCGCCGCGGATTGACTTTACGAACGGCTCGCCCGCGGCAGCCAGCTTTCCTTCCAAACGTTCCGTACAATTGCAGTCGCCACACGCCCAGGGCTCCGATCCGTTCTCGTCGCGGCAGCGCCTGCGGTCATGCGCATCCTGCACCCGGATCAGATCGAAGTACTCCTCCCAATACGGCCGTTCTTCCTCAAGCGGCGTCGCGCAGTAACACACTTCCACCCAGCGCGCAGTGCCGTCCTGACAATGCCGGGCTTCCAGCATGTTGCGCATATACTCGCCTTCGGCCACCGAGCCTAATCCCAAAGTCCCGTCGTCGATAGCCTTCAGCAGCGCCGCTTCGCATCCCGGCTTGATGCGCGCCCTGACCAGATAGCGCATATTGTTCATTCTAACGCGTGTCTGAGTGCCGTTTCGCGCATTGTATCCCTGCATGACTCCCGCGCGTCCAATCAGTTGTAAAGACTTGGAAGGATAATTCTATGAGCCGCATTGGCGCTTTCGTTGCCGCTATCGTTGTATCTATCGGCGCATCTGCCGGGGCAGGCGCATTGTATGCGCGCGATATCCCAGCCCCTGGATCGCCTGTGAGCGTGATCGTCACCGCCACCGGGCAAAAAGACGCGCCCGCCCCGCAATTGACCGTGGATGACGTGCTAGTGTCTGAAAACAGGCAGCATATGCCGGTCACTGCCCTGGAGCCGCTACGCGGCCAGAATGGCTTGCAACTCTGGTTGTTGATCGACGACGGTTCCAGCACTAACCTCGGCACCCAACTGGCCGACCTGAAAAACTTCATACTCGCCCAGCCTGCTACCACCGAAGTCGGCATCGGCTACATGCGAAACGGCGGAGTGCAAACGGCCCAGCCGCTGACCTCCGACCACCAACTGGCAGCGCATGCGATGCGCCTTCCCACCGGCACGCCGGGCATTTCCGCCAGCCCCTATCAGGCGTTGGGCGAGTTGATTCACAAGTGGCCCGCCGGCTCCGCCGCGCGCGAAGTCCTGATGGTATCGAGCGGCATCGATCCCGATTTCGGCTCGGGCCCCGATAATCCCTACCTGAATACGGCTATCGACAAGGCGCAACGCGCTGGAATTGTCGTCTATTCGATCTATTACTCGGGCGCGGGCCGCTCGGGTCACGCTTATCGCCAGCTCTTCTGGGGCCAGAACTATCTCGGTCAGCTCAGTGACGAAACAGGCGGCTTTCTATACTATCTGGGCACGGAAAATCCGGTTTCACTGGCGCCCTATCTGGACGATCTTAGCGCCCGCTTGAACTCGCAGTACTTACTGACCTTCCTGGCCAGGCCGGATAACAAGG
The DNA here is from genome assembly GCA_035511215.1 of Bryobacteraceae bacterium. GTDB lineage: Bacteria > Acidobacteriota > Terriglobia > Bryobacterales > Bryobacteraceae > Bog-159. The sequence goes on from DATKFU010000366.1 coordinate 36,042, forward strand.
CGGAATTTCACACCGTCAAAATCGGTACCGAACTCCCGCATGTCAAGTTAACCGGTCCCTCCAAGGTCTACGTACCAGCAAGGTAGTCTAACTTGCCTTTGCGTCCAAACGGATCAGACTAAGCTCCAGCACGTTGGGATTCGCCGCCTTGATTCGATCGAGCAAGTCCGCGGCCGGCACCGTCTCCAGGTCGATGCGAGCGGCCGCCGCCTGGGCGCCGTCGAACACAACATTCTCCATCTCCTGAACGTTGATACGGGCCGCGCTGATCAGATCCAGCACGCTCGCCAGCACGCCGGGGCGATCCAGATGCCGCACCACCAGCGCACACGTAGCTGGTGTGGCGCGCGCGATGTTCACCACATTCGGGACCTTGCCGGTTTCCTGAAATGTCTTGACGATACGCACGGTTTCGGCTGCGATGGCCTCCTGCGCCTGGTCTGTCGATGCGCCGATATGATGGGTCCCATATACCCCGGGCAGCTTCACGATGTCGTCGGCGAAATCGCCCACGCCGCCCGATGGCTCGTGGGCGAACACATCCAGTCCCGCCCGCACGCCATTGCTGCGCACCGCCCAGCCCAAGGCCACCTGGTCCACCACCTCCGCCCGTGACGTGTTGATGAAGTATGCGCCCGGGCGCATGGCGTCGAAGAAATTCGCGTCGATCAGACCGCTCGTCTGCGCATTCGCCGCCACATGTACGCTCACGATATCGGCTGCCCGGGCCACCTCAATGGGCGAAGCCCGGTGCTCGATGCTGAGTTCCCTGGCTGCCTCCGGAGTCAGGCTGCGGCTCCACGCAACCACGGGCATGCCGAAAGCCCTGGCGCGCGGGACCATCTCGCGGCCGATCCGGCCCACGCCGATCAGGCCAAGAGTGCGGCCGAACAGTCCGCGGGCCTTTGAAAACTCCGCCTTGTTCCATTGGCCCTGCCGCAGCAGGACCACGTTATCCGCAATGCGCCGGTCCAGGGCCAGTATCAATGCGAAGGCCAACTCGGCCACCGCCACCGAATTCTTCCCCGGACAATTCGAAACATAGATGCCGCGCCGCGATGCGGCCGCCACATCGATGGTGTTGTAACCCGCTCCGGCGCGCACCACCAGTTTCAACGCCCCGGCCGCCAGAACGGCTTCGGGCACCTTCGTCGACCGCACCACCAGGACGTCGGGCCGCAGCCGCTCGACCGCCTCCGCCAGTGCGTCTTCTTTCAAGCCAGGCTGGTAGGTTACCTCGCAACCGGCCGCTTTGAGCCCGTCCTGGCCGGACTGCTCGAACTTGTCAGCTATGAGAACGTGCATACCTGGCACCATGACGATCATATCGCGGCGCACGCGTGGTAGAATTCCGCGCATGAGGGTATCCGCCTTATATGGTCTTTTGCTGGCCCAGGCAGTGTGTGCCGCTCAGACGCCGTTAGTGGAGCCCGGAGGGGTGGTCGACGCAGCCTCTTTCAAAGGGCCGGTGGTGCCCGGATCGCTGGTATCCATCTTCGGTTCAAACCTTGCCTCGGGAGACGTGTCCGCTAGCGCCATCCCCCTGCCTGCCATGCTGGGAGGCGTATCGGTGAGCTTCAACGGCATCGCGGCTCCGCTGCTTTTCGTCTCACCGCAACAGATCAACGCCCAACTTCCGTGGGCGGTTCCCACAACGGGTGCGGTCAGTGTCGTGGTCACTAATGGCACGGCGGCGTCGGCGGCCCAGGCCGTTCAAGTAGGAGCCTTCTCGCCCGGCTTGTTCACCATCGGAGGCTGCGCGGTGGCTGTCAATCCGGACGGCTCGCTGGCGGCGCCCACCGGATCGATTCCAGGCATCGCCAGCCACCCGGCCACGCCGGGCGACTCGCTGGTTCTATGGGGCAGCGGCTTTGGGGCGGTGAACCCGCCCGCCACAACCGGCAACAACTCGCTCGATACCCTGCGCAACGTGGCGACTGCGCCTACAGTGTCTATCGGAGGCGTGGCGGCGACGGTCACCTTCGCGGGATTGTCGCCGCAATTCGTGGGAGTGTACCAGATCAACGTCACCATGCCCTCGACCCAACCGGCCGCAGCCGCGGCGACGATCGAGATCGAAGCCGGCGGCGTGGCCAGCGCCGTCCAAACCACTCTCGCCGTCGGCACGGGTTGGCCTCAGTGGGCCCAAAACCCGCAACACACCAGCAACCCCTCCGTGGTTGGGCAGAGCCTGAATCAGATCCTGGCAGACATCGTTTACGACCCACTGGTGCCGCAGGAACAATCCGCCAATTACGACGAACTGGTCGCGCATTTTCAGGTCCCGCTGGTCGACGGCAACGATGTGTACATGGAGTATAAGTCCGGCAGCTATAGCGCCAGCACCTTCTCCACTGAAATCTGGGGCGAGAACAAGTTCACCTGGCAAAACGGCCAACTGGTTCTCGACTGGGGATACGCCAGCGACTGGAAAGCGCCGGGATCGAGCAACGATTTTTGGGAGCCGGTGTTCCATGCCGCGCTGGGCAACGCGGTGGTTTATGTGCCGGGAGCGAGCGGCAGCGTGATCGAATTGAGCAAAGCGAATGGAGCCTTCATCCAGCGCATCGCTCCATTTGGAACCGATCCGAACACCTATGAGAGCGGCCCCATCACGGTAGACGCCGACGGCAATCTGTGCTACAACACAATCCAGGTGGTTACCACCAACGGATTCTATGGCAATGACGCCACCAATTCCTGGCTGGTAAAGATCAGCGCGGAAGGCACGGTTTCGATGGCGGCCTACCAGACCCTGACATCGTCTCAAGCACCCGGCTCCGGCAGCCAGTGCATCACTTCTTTCGATGCCTCGCAACTGCCGTGGCCGCCCAGCACTACCGCTGTTCCGGAGACCGGCACTTGCGGCAGCCAACGCGCAGGGCTGAACGTGTCTCCGGCCGTGGCTCCCGACGGGACCATTTACACCGTTAGCCGCGCCCACTTCAACGACCGCTATGCGTTTCTGCTGGCGCTGAATCCCGATCTGAGCCTGAAGTGGATTGCGTCGTTGCGGAACCGCTTCCACGACGGTTGCGGCGTGTCGGTGGCCGATGGCGGCTGGCTGCCGCCCAATGGCACTCCGGGCGGATGCAGCGCCGGCGCTTTGCTGGGCGTCGATCCGTTGACCAATCAGCCGGGCGATGGCAGCGTGCTGGACGATGCGTCGTCCACACCCGTGGTAGCGCCCGATGGCTCGGTCCTGTTCGGCGCCTGGAACCGCTACAACTATGCCCAGGGTCACCTGATGCACTTCGACGCCGGCGGCAATTACCTGGGCGCATTCGGATTCGGCTGGGATACCACGCCGGCGATTTACGCGAACGGCGGCGCCTGGTCGGCGGTGACTAAGAACAACCACTACGGCGGCCTCGGCTCTTACTGCGATGACGCTACCTTCTGCCCAACGGACCGCACCACTAACAACCCAGCCTCGCCGGAACAGTACTTCGTCACGCAGATCGACTCGAATATGAACATCCAGTGGAGTTTTCAGAACACCAATACCCAAAGCTGTACGCGCAACCCGGACGGGACACTGACTTGCGTATCGGACCATCCGGCGGGATTCGAATGGTGCGTGAACAGCCCGGCGATAGATGCCAACGGCGTGGTGTACGCCAACAGCGAAGATGGCAACCTGTTCGCTATCGCGCAGGGCGGTTCGGTGATCGATGAGATCTTTCAGCAGTTAGCGCTGGGGGCGGCGTACACGCCGGCTTCCATCGGCGGCGACGGTAAGATCTATTCGCAGAACGACGGACATCTGTTCGTGGTAGGCAAGTGATGCCGGAACAAGCGTTCTCCGCTTCCTACGATTCGACGACCAAGGCCATCTCGGCGGTAGTGTGCGCGATGTTGATCGCGGTGGCGTGGATGGTCCACATTATCTTCGTTGCGCTGCTGTTTCCTTTGTTGATCTGCCTCGCATACGCGTACTCTACGAGAGAGTACGCACTATCGGGAGGGGCTATCGTAGTCAAGCGGCTGATAGGGGACATCCGCGTGCCGCTGGCGGACATCCGCGAGATCCGGCCGGGAACTCCGGACGATTTCACGGGCTGCGTGAGGCTGTGGGGCAACGGAGGCCTTTTCGGCTATTATGGCTTGTTCCGGACCGCAAGACTCGGGAGATGTTATTGGTACGTGACGAATCGGAGTAAGACGGTGGTCGTAGTCACTCCTAACAGGACTATGGTGCTCAGCCCGGACGACGTGGCGGGCTTCATCGCAAGCGCGGGAGTGAGTTCCACGGCTGTCACTTCAAGTGACACAGCGCAGTTCCAACTTGCCGGCGGCGGCGGAAATGCCTTGGGCAAGATAGTAGGCATCGGCATTGGGGCCGCGGCCCTGGCGCTGGTTGCGCTGGCCGTGGTCTATTCGCCCGGCCCTCCCGGCTACACGCTGGCCGCGGATCGGTTGACCATCCACGACAGGTTCTATCCGGTCACTTTGCCTAGGGACGCGATCGATGCCGCGCATATCCGCATCGTGGACCTGACCCAGGAGTCCGAATGGCGGCCCACACTGCGCACGAATGGCCTTGCGAATTCTCATTACCAATCGGGATGGTTTCGCGTCGCGGGCGGTAAGACTGTGCGGCTGTACCGCGCCGGCGGGAACCGGCTGGTTCTGATTCCGCCGCAGGGCGGCGGCACCCACGTCCTGTATCAGGCGCAGTCCCCGGAGCAGTTCGTCGAAATTCTACGCCGGTGGGCGGAGACCGCCGGGGAGCATTCGCCATGACACAGACACGCCGTCAGTTCCTCTCATTACCAGCGCTCGCCGCGGGCCAGACCTCTGCCGGGCACACGACGAAGATCGTGTGCGTGGGCGGCCATCCGGACGATCCCGAGTCCGGCTGCGGCGGCACTTTGGCACGCTATGCCGCGCTGGGGGCCAGCGTCACCATCGTCTATCTGACACGCGGCGAGGCCGGCATTCCGCGCAAATCGCACGACGAAGCGGCCGCTATCCGGTCGGCCGAGTGCGAGGCGGCCTGCCGGATATTGGGGGCCAAGCCGGTCTTCGCCGGCCAGATCGACGGCGCCACGGTGGTGGACAAGGACGCCGCGGAATCGCTGCGCAAGCTGATCTTCGCCGAAGATCCCGACGTGGTGTTCACGCAATGGCCGATCGATACGCACCTGGACCACCAGGCTGCCAGCACGCTCACTTTTCGCGCCTGGCTGGCGGCGCGCGGGCGGTTCGAGTTGTACTATTACGAAGTGGATCTGGGCGCGCAGACCATGGTATTTCATCCTACCGATTACGTGGACGTGAGCGGCGTTCGGGAGAAGAAGAAAGCGGCGCTGTTCGCCCACAAGAGCCAGGACGGCGAGCGCATCTACAGCGAATTCCACCAGGAGATGGAGAGCTTCCGCGGCCGCGAATCCGGGTGCGGCGCGGCGGAAGCTTTCGTACGCCTGGCGCGTGTGCGCAGCGCCACGAAACTGCCCGGCATGGGGGCCTGATATCGCGGCTACCGCGCCGTCCACCCGCCGTCGATGAGCATGGTGTGGCCGGTGATCAGCGAAGCCGCCGGCGAGGCCAAGAACACGACCGCGCCGGCGACATCCATGGGCTCGCCGATGCGATGGAGGGCGGCGATGCGCTCCACCACGTCCGCGCGGAACGCCGGGTTGGCGAGCGCCTCTTCGGTGCCCGGCGTGTGGATGAAAGTGGGAGCGACGGCGTTCACGGTGATGTTGTATCTGCCCCATTCGACCGCCAGGCATTTGGTCAGGTGCGCGATGGCGGCCTTGGTCATGCAATACACCGACTCGCCGGGGAGCGCGGCAAAGCCGGCCTGCGAGCCCATGTTGACGATGCGTCCGCCAGCCTGCCGGATCATGACGCGGGCGGCGGCCTGACTGGCGAAGAAGGTCCCCTTCAGGTTCACACGCAGAGTCAGATCGAAGTCCTCCTCGCGCACGTCTTCAGCCGGGTTTTCGGGGGCGATGCCGGCGTTATTCACCAGAATATCGAGCCGGCCGAAATGGGCGGCGGCGGCGTCCACCGCGTGCCGGATCTGATCGAGGCTGGTGACATCCATTTGGAGCGGCAATGCCCGACGGCCCAGGGCTTCGATCTCCGCCGGCAGACCGCCATGGGAATGCACGTCGCGCAGGCCCAACGCCACGTCCGCGCCGGCGTGCGCCAGGGCCAGCGCAATGGCGCGTCCCAAGCCGCGCGCGGCGGCGGTGACCAGGGCCACCTGGCCCGACAAACCAAACTGAGGGAATTGCTGCATGGGGGCAATTATAGCCCGCATCAGCCGCATGTCGCCGCCATTGCAGGGCCGCTCGAAAATGGAGTAGCATGATTAAGATGCGTCGCGTCCCAGCCATCCTGCTGCTGTTCGTAGTCGGCTTCCTGCCGATTGCGCCTGCGCTATTGGTGGACGCCGAATCGACTCTGCCCGCCTGCTGCCGCCGGGGTGGCAAACATCATTGCGGCATGTCGGACAGGGAGATGGCGGACATGGCCGATACGCGGCCGTCCGGCGCGGCAATGGATGCGCTGCGCGCCAGTTGTCCGTTTTTTCCTCGCGGGGGCGGGCTGGCACCGAATCCGGCAGCGGCGCTGCTCGGGACATATCGGCCGACAAGCCTATCTACTATCAGCCAAGCTGTAAGTCCGGCACAAACCGAAGCGGGATATCGCTGGGCCCACACCTCCTACCCGAAACGCGGACCTCCCAGTCTCCTTTCGTAGTTACCAGTCACTCAGATGGACAAGCCATAAGGCCTGTCAGACAGTTACTAACTATGAAGGAGGCTTCATGCGAAAGCTCATACCCTGTTTGTGTCTGCCGTTCGTTCTAACGTTCGGTGTCTTGCTTCACGCCACGATCTTTGGAAGAATACAAGGAATCGTACACGACCCACAGCACCGCCCGGTGACTGGAGCAATCATTAAGCTACAGGCGGTTACCTCGGATTGGTCTCAGACCGCGCAAGCGGACGATCACGGTGAGTTCCTGTTCACTACGGTCCCGGTCGGCGACTACAAAGTCACTGTCACTCAGCCTAAGTTCGAGACTTCGGAGCAGACCGTCACAGTCGATTCCCGATCGTCGCCGATTCTGCACTTCCAACTGACGATCGCAGCCTTGAATCAAACGGCCGTGGTCGTGGGCCAAGGGGAAACGGCAAGTATGGACTCAGTAACTCCAACGACGCTGGTCGACCGTGAGGACATAGCCGAGACTCCCGGCGCGGACCGCACCAACAGCATGGCGATGATCAGCGACTATGTGCCCGCCGCATATGTGACACACGACATGCTGCACATGCGCGGCGGCCATCAAGTAGATTGGCTAATCGACGGCGTACCCGTACCCAACACCAATATCGCGACTAACCTGGGCCCGCAGATCGACCCCAAGGACATCGACTACCTCGAAGTTCAGCGAGGCAGCTACGATGCGGAATACGGAGACCGTACGTATGGGATCTTCAACATCGTACCCCGCAGCGGCTTCGAGCGCGACAATGAGGCGGAACTGGTCACCTCTTTCGGCAATTGGTACCAGACGAACGACCAACTCGATTTCAGCGGGCACACCGAGCGCTTCGCGTATTACGCAAGTGTCAGCGCGGATCGCAGCAATTATGGTCTACAGCCTCCCATTGGGCAAGTGGTTCACGACGCCGACAACGGTTTCGGAGGATTCGCGTCTCTTATATTCAACCCCAGCTCCTCCAACCAATTCCGGCTGGTTGCCTCGCTGCGCCAGGATTATTACCAGATCCCCATCGACCCGAATCCCAACTCAGCCGGGAATCAGGTTTATCCCAGTTACGGCCTGCGCGATAGCGAACGCGAACCCGATGGTTATCTCACCTTCTCCTGGGACCATACATTCAGTCCCAACCTGTTGCTGACGTTCTCACCCTTCTATCATTACAACCAGGCCAGCTATAACAGCGGCCCGAACGATGTGCCAGTAATCTCGACCGTGGACCAGACCGCCAACTATGCCGGTTTGCAATCGACCTTGAGCGCCACCGTTGGGAAGAACAGCTTGGAAGTGGGCGTGTACGGATTCGCCCAGCACCAGAGCAACTTCTTTAACAACGTCTTTACGGATTGCGGCACGAGTTGCCAGAACTACGGTCCGTCTTCGGCCGCGGTAACCGGCGGCCTGGCCGAAGAGTTCATCAGCGACCGGTTTAAGGCGACCTCGTGGTTGACGCTGATCGCCGGCCTTCGCGAATCGCACTTCACCACGCCCGGAGCCGGAACCGAGGCGGGGATGGTACAGAACGCGACGGACCCGCGCTTTGGCGTGGCGATCAGGGTCCCGCACCTGAACTGGGTGTTTCATGGTTTTTACGGACACTTCTATCAACCGCCTCCACTGCTGACGGCTACTGGTCCATTGCTCGATCTGGCCACCAGCCAGACTCTGACTTTCGCACCGCTGAAGGGAGAACGCGACGAAGAATACCAGTTCGGAGTGTCGATTCCTTTTCATGGTTGGGTGCTTGAGGAAGACACCTTTCAGACGCGCGCGCAGAACTGGCTGGATCACAACAATATCGGCGAATCGAACATTTTCTGGCCCATCACCTGGACCGCAGCTTTGATTCAGGGTTGGGAAACCACACTGCGCTCGCCGCGACTGTGGCATCGCGCGCAGGTTCACCTGGCCTACTCGAATCAGATCGCGCAGGCGACCGCGCCCATTACGGGAGGCGTGGTCTGTCCGCTTCCGGTGACGGCGGCATGCCCCGTGGCGATCCCACCGGGATATTCGCCGGTGGACCACGATCAGAGAAACACTTTGAACTTCGGGGCCAATACAAGTCTTCCCGGGCATGTCTTCGCTTCGACGAATGTGTACTACGGCTCGGGATTCACGAACGGGGCGCCGGATGCGCAGTATCCGGGGAGCTATCTGCCGCAACACACTACATTTGACGTGGCCATGGGCAAAAGCTTCGGCGAGAAGGAGAGATATAGGGTTTCGGTGAACGCTACGAATGTGACGAATCGCCGGGTGTTGCTCGACAACAGCCTGACCTTTGGAGGCTTCCACTTCAACGACCCGCGGCAGATCTATGGCGAGTTCCGTTGGAGGTTTCATTATTGAGGAAATGGGCGCAGGCCGTTGCATTGGGTGACATCGTGTGACATAACGCTCGGTGGAGCGCGGTTTTTTGGACGGGTTGCGGGTTCCATTTTTCGATCGATTTGTGTTGCAGCGCGTAACATCGTGTGATACCTCCGGAAAGCTGTCTTCACCCTTGCGCCTGCCGCGCGCGGCGGTGAAAATTGGCTTTGCTTTTGAGCTTTTGTTGAAAACAAGTGACGGATTGGCTTCGATTGGTAATTTGCTCATTGGGTTCGTGCCTGTAACATGCGGCTACAT
>DATKFU010000367.1:0-12162 GCA_035511215.1 Bryobacteraceae bacterium
AGGTGATTCAAGTAATATGAGTCGGCATTGGGGTAAGTAGCGGTCCTGAAATTGGGCGGCAGGTTGGAGAAAGATCCCGCGTCCCGCGGCAGCGCGGCCAGGATATATTCATTGGATTGGTCGATCGCCGCCACGGCGTGCAGCAGGCTGTGGATGTATGTGCCTATGCCGAAGTCCCGAACGCGGCGAACGTCGACCACGATGCGCAGGGGCATGGCCCGTTTATCAGGCGCCTGCGAAGACGGCCTGGCGTCTCCAGGTGTACAGAGGGAACCGCTCGGTCAGTATCCCGACCTTGCGCCGCACGGCGGCGATGGCATCGTCGGCATGTTCGGCGGTTATGTTCTCGAGCACTTCGGCGATCAGCGACCCGACTTCACGCATCTCCAGTTCCCCGAAACCGCGCGTGGTCAACGCGGGGCTGCCCAAACGAATGCCGCTGGGATTGAGCGGCGGATTCACGTCGAAGGGAATGGCGTTCTTGTTCACAGTGATGCGGGCCCGGTCGAGGGCCGCCTCGGCCTCCTTGCCGCGAATGCCTTTGGAGAAGACATCCACCAGCATCAGATGCGTGTCGGTGCCGTTCGACACCACGTGGAATCCCGCGTCCATCAGGGCGCCGGCCAGGGCCTGGGCATTGGCGATGACTTGCTTCTGATAATCCACATAGCCGGGTTCCATAGCTTCCTTGAACGCCACGGCTTTGGCCGCTATGATGTGCATCAGCGGGCCGCCCTGGAAACCGGGGAAAACCGACTTATCCACGGCCGCCGCGAACTTCTCCTTGCATAGGATCAGCCCGGCCCGCGGCCCGCGCAGCGTCTTGTGCGTGGTGGTGGTGACAATGTCCGCGTACTGGCAGGGATTGGGATGTAAGCCGGCGGCCACCAGGCCCGAGATATGCGCCATGTCCACCACGAAGAGTGCGCCGACCGAATCGGCGACCTCGCGGAAGCGGGCGAAATCCAGCACGCGCGAATAGGCGCTGGCGCCCGCCAGGACCATCTTGGGCTTATGCTCCTGGGCCAGCCGCGCCAGCTCGTCGTAATCGATGCGCTCGTCTTCCTTGCGCACGCCGTAGGGCACGATGTGGTAAGTCTTGCCCGAGAAGTTGAGCTTGTGGCCGTGCGTCAGGTGGCCGCCGTGCGCCAGGTTCATGCCCAGTATGGTGTCGCCGGGCTGCAGCACCGCGGCGTACGCAGCTTGATTGGCCTGCGAACCGGAATGCGGCTGCACGTTGGCGTGCTCGGCGCCGAACAGTTTCTTGGCGCGGTCGCGCGCCAGGTTTTCCACCACGTCGGCGAACTCGCACCCGCCGTAATACCGTTTGCCGGGATAGCCTTCGGCGTATTTGTTGGTGAAAACGCTGCCGGCGGCTTCGAGCACGGCTTCCGAAACGAAGTTTTCGCTGCCGATCAGCTCCAGTTGCGAGTGCTGGCGTTCGGCTTCGTGCAGAATGGCCTGGTAGACATCCGGGTCTGCTTCGGCCAGCGGCCGCGACATGCGTTGCGATTGGGCGGTGTTCTTCATAGCGGGGTTAAGCCAATTTTACCATGCTGCTCATCCTTGACCAGTTCCAAGCTATCATGCCTGAATGCTGCGCTATCGTAAAATCCCGCCGTCTGCCCGCCTCCAGCCCTTCGTCGATAGCTTCTGGATTCTGGAGCACGATGGCCAGGACCCTCGCTCAGGCCCCATGGCCCCGCCAGGATCCTTGGGATTCGATAGGGGACCGCGAATGAAGTTCAGCCAAATGCTGCCGATCTTGGGAAGTTTTGCCATCGCCGCCTGCCGAATCGCCTTCCAAGGCGATTGGGACCAATCTCGACCCCGCCAAATGGGTGCATGAAAAGGGAGACTCCGAGCCGGTCGTACTGCGCGACGATCCAACCATCGGCGGCATGGAACTGTTGGTGCGATTTCCCGCCGGCCATGTGATCCCGCCGCACTGGCATGCTCGAACGAGCGACCCGCCAAGCCTTCTATCTTAGCTGGGATGGCAAGCCCAAGTCGCACCCAGTTAAGTGACAGCATAGCCCGGCCGGGGATTGGCGTTACCGATCGTTGTCCGGTAACATGTTTGTTCGAGAGGCAAGCATGATATTTCCCTCGCGCTCGAAAAAATCGAGGGTCGCTCGATGGGGCGTTTTAGCCGTCCTCGCCGCTCAAATGGCCGCGGGACAGCAAAGTCAGAGCCCAGGTGCGGGCGCGCCCTCGTCCCCTGCGAACAGCTGCGCACCGCCGTTGAACTGGACAGCAGCCGAGGACCATCGGAACATGATGGATCAGTTGGGCATCAAAGCCCTCCGGCCCGGTCCGAACGGGAATGAGAAAGCCCCCGATCACGCCAACTTCGACGAGTCGAAGGCCAATCCGTTTCCGGATCTGCCCGATGCGCTCGTCCTGAAAAGCGGGCAGAGGGTCGCGTCGGCCGCAGAATGGTGGCACCAGCGGCGCCCGGAGATTGTGGAAGGCTTTGAGCGCGAGGTGCTCGGCCGCGTCCCGGCCAATGTGCCCAAAGTGACCTGGACCGTTACGAGTACAACCGATTCAAAGGCGGGCAGCTTTCCCGTAATTCAGAAGCAGCTCGCCGGGCACGCGGACAATTCCTTGTGCCCGTCGATCAACGTCGATATCGACATGACGCTGGTGACGCCGGCCAATGCAAAAGGTCCGGTGCCGGTGATGATGATGTTCGGCAGCGCGGCATTTCTAAAGCGCATGGCAGACATGCTGGCCAGCCGTCCGGAATTGAAGGCCGCAATGGGGAGCGATCCCTCTTCGATGGAACAACTGATTGCCGGGGGATGGGGTTACGCGCTGATCGACCCCGGCAGCATTCAAGCGGACAATGGCGCAGGGCTTACCAAGGGGATCATCGGTCTCGCCAACAAGGGCCAGCCCCGAAAGCCGGAGGACTGGGGTGCGCTGCGGGCGTGGGCGTGGGGCGCGTCCCGGGGTCTCGACTATCTGGAGACCGACAAGAGCGTCGACGCGCGGCGCGTCGGCATCGAAGGCGTTTCCCGTTTTGGGAAGGCCGCGCTGGTGACCATGGCGTTCGATACTCGCTTTGCGGCTGTGCTGGTGGGCTCATCCGGGGAGGGCGGCGCCAAACCGCACAGACGCAACTTCGGAGAGGCGGTGGAGAACCTCACAGGGTCCGGCGAGTACCACTGGATGGCCGGCAACTTCTTGAAGTACGGCGCGGCCGAGTCTTCGTTCGGGAGCAGGAATGCCGGCGACTTGCCGGTCGACTCGAACGAATTGATTGCGCTTTGCGCGCCGCGGCTGACTTTAATCAGCTATGGAATCCCCGAGAAGGGGGATGCCAAGTGGCTGGACCAGCAGGGCAGCTTCATGGCAACCGTGGCAGCGGGTCCTGTCTTTCGGCTGTTGGGCGCCAAGGATTTGGGAGTAACGGAAGACTATCGCACCGCGAAGATGCCGCCGGTGAATACGGGGCTTCTGGATGGCCAACTCGCATGGCGCCAGCATGACGGCGGCCACACCGATGCTCCGAACTGGAAGTACTTCATTCCGTGGGCGGACAAATTCCTCAACTATCACGCGGCGGGTTGGGAACTTCCGGCCGACCAGCCGGTGTTCCGAACCGACCCCAACTCCCTGGTGGCGCATTCCCAACTGCTCGCGAAGGCGAAGCAGGGCGCCATCGAGGTCTACTTCGAAGGCGACTCGATCACACGACGGTGGGGCGCCATCGACTACCCCGACCTGCTGGCCAATTGGAAACGGAATTTCTTCGGCTGGAACGCGGCTGATTTCGGGTGGGGCGCCGATCGGACGCAGAACATTCTCTGGCGTTTGGAGAACGGCGAATTGGACGCAGTCAATCCCAAAGCCGTCGTTTTGCTGGCTGGCACAAACAACCTCGGCAATGCGTCGGACTCAGGAGATGCCGATGCGAGAGCGGACGATATCACGCGTGGCATTCAGGCGATTGTGCGCGCGATCCAAACGAAAGCGCCGGCGGCGACGATCATCGTAATGGGAATCTTCCCGCGAAACGACGATATGACTTTGATGCCGGTCATCGACAGGATCAACGGCAATCTGTCCAGGTTCGCCGATGGCCAGAAGGTTCGGTATCTGAACATCAACGATAAGCTGGCCGGCGGGGATGGAAGGCTGTTCGACGGGATGATGAACGCAAAAGACCGGCTGCATCCGACGGTGCAGGCGTATCAAGTCTGGGCGGATGCGTTGAAGCCGGTGCTCACGGATTTGCTGGGGCCTCCCGATGCCGTGGATCATGCCCCGCCGCCCACTGGCGATCCGGGCGCACCACGCTGACGATTCGGCCCGCCGCCTAGCTGATGCCTACTCTGGGCTCGCGATGGGCGGCCGGTAGACGAGGATCGCGCGGATAATCGGCGGATTCGGGCCGCGGGCAATGAGTTCCAGCTTATGTTTCGTACCGGCGAGCCCCAGCGCCAGGGTGGTGGCCTGCTCGCGGGTGCGGTCCTCGATGCGCGGTGCGCGATAGACATCGACGAACATGGGCAGCACGCTCCAGGTCACCTCGAAGCCCACCGGCGTGGCCTGATGCCGCAGCGCGAAAGAGCGCGCGAAAGTCCAGTCTTCCGGTTCGATCACAACCCGGCCGGACTTGGATACGAAGTGTTCCGTACTGACGCCGCTGCCATCCGGACCAGTCAGTGAGCCAGCCACTTCGAAGCGCAGCCGCGATTCGTCCGCGTTCACTTCCAGGACTTTCAGAGTCCAGTTCTCAGTGAGCAGCGGCTTCTGTGCACCGATGTGGTTCACCCCCGGCCAGTCGACGCTGAACGTATCGGTCGGCCGCGTGATGTGATAAAGTTCGGGCCGGTCTGAAGGTGGCCGACCGTCGATGCGGACTTCCGCTTCGCCGCCATAGTAGGGGTCGGCCAAGCCCGCGATAGCGTCTACACGATTGCCTTCGAATTCCAGCTCCAGCTTGCCGTTCACCCATTGGACATCGCGCCCGATTTCGTAGGTGCGGACGAGGTTCTCCCAGGGCTTACGCGGCTGCGCGGGATCGTAGCGCAGGTGGCGCCCGGTCAGTTCCGCAATCACATAGTCGCCCTGAAAGTTGAAGTGCGTGCCGTCATTGAGGACATCGGCCGGCGTCAGCGCGTGGGCCCTGAGGTACTCAAGAAAAGGCCCGCGCACGTCGGCGATCTCGCAGCCATAGCGGGCGGCCAACTCCGGGAGCCACTCGGCGTTGTGCCGGTTCATCCACTGGTAGCCGCGCAGTTTCTGCGGATCGGTGGGCGGGGGACCGGCTGTGAGGGCGTCCGGCCGGTCGTTCTGAATCAGAATCTCGGCTGTGGTGTGGCGCCGGATCTGATCGATGATGTGCTCGTAGTCGGGCTCGCCGCCGAAATCGTGGAAAATGATCAGGTCGGGATAGAACGCGAAGACGTCGTGCGGCAGCGTGCGCTTCAGAAGGCCGGATGCGTAGCCTCCGATGGCGCGGTTCGCGAACGTGATATCGGCGGCCGGAAAGCGCGCGCGCAGTTCGTCGGCGATCGTCCGCGTCCACTCCTGCTTGCTGAGCGACTGGCCGTAGAACAGGATACGCACCGCATTGCGCCGCTCCGGCGTGCTGGTCGCAAGCAGCGTCATGGTGCGCTGGATGCCGGCGCCGAATTGGGAAGTGTCCTTAGCCGGGGCTACGGCGGGGAACGTGGGCTTCTCCACGCGGAGTGGGAGATTGGCTGTCGCGGCATTACCGTGCCCGTCGTGCACGTAGGCGAACAACCGGTAATCACCCTCCTGCTCCGGCAAGCGGAAGGTGGCGCGATTACCCGTGGCGGCGAGCACCAAGCCTTCGAGAGGCGGAGTGGGCTCCTCCCGGTCGCCGCCGACTTTGGGGTCGCCACTCACGTCCAGCCGCAGGTCCCAACCGAACTGCAGCGCATCTCCGTCCGGATCTTCAGCGTCCAAATGGCAATTCAGCAGCGCGCCGGGGGGCAGCACAGCAGGGCCTTCGGCCGCGCCATTCTCCGAAACGATATGGATCGGCGGCGGGTGCAAGCGTGGGCTGCGGTTGGCCGGCCAACGCCCACTCCAGAGATAAGTCATGACGTCCACCGCTTCGGTCCGGCTGCCGTCCGCCAGAAACATGCCGTACCAGGTGTGAGTCTTCTCGTGGTGCTGGGCCCAATGGAAAACATAGGAGCCCAGGCATTGGGGCCGGCCTTGGACGGCATGTTCGTAGGCCTGGCGGTAGAACTCGGCCTTCGCGGTGCTGGAGTCCTCGATCGGTAACTTCCACGCGGTGCGCGGCACCTGCCAGTGGCCGCGCGGGCCGAACTCAGTCACCCAGTAGGGACGCGTCCAACCCTCGCGCCGGATGTCTTCCGGCAGGGTAAGCATGTCCGCATAGGAGTTCAGACCGACCGCGTCCAGACTGGGGCAGTATTGGTTCAGCTCGCGCAGCATCTGCTTGTACTGGCCGCCTACCACCGTGATGACCGGATGACTGGGATCGATGCCGTGGATCATGCGGGCCGCATCATCGATCTCCCGCCACAGCACCGCCCGCTGTGCGGCGGTAGTGCCAATCTCGAGCTCATTGCCGAGCGCCCAAGCCAACACGGCGGGGTGGCCCTTGTACTGTTCCACAATACCCCGCAACTGTTCGCGCTGCCGATTCACGGCGGCTGGATCGGCGTAGTTGAAGCCCCAGCGCTGCTTGCCGAAAGGCAGGTCGATGAGCACGGTCAGCCCTAGCGATTGCGCGGAATCGAGCGCCGTCACGCCGGCGCGGATGGAGTTGCCGCCGGCCGCGGCGAGTTCCTCCAGATGCACCGTGCCGACCGCGCCTTTCACGAAGTACGGCTGGCCGTTACGCAATAGCGAGTAGGTGTCGCCGTAGTGCACGATGCTGACTGTGGATGCGGCCGACGCGCACGCGCTTAGCAGGAGGAGAAGAGAGATGGATGCACGCATGGTCCGTACCTATTCTATGCGGGATGCATGGCGGCATCATACACGCGGTGGCGGCCTGCGAGGCCGCTGCACGCTACGAGCCTGCCCCACTCAGTCATCACGCAGAGAGCTCCGGGTCTGCGCGGTTCATCGAGAACTGCCCCTGAGCCTGCGCGGCTTATCGCCCATTCCGGAGCCGCGCTAGCTCGGTCGGGCGGGGTCTGTAAACCCGGCGCCAGCGCGGACGCCTGCCCCCACAAAAGGCTGGGAGGGGTTGCATTTCGTCACCTTTTGTCGCCTTTTCCGCGAATTGGGTTCGTTCGGTTTTTTCGGTTTGGCTTCGATACGGAGATCCACGCTTTGTAACAGGGCCAGATTCTTTGTAACATTCCGTAACGTTACGGCACGATGGCGAATACGGTGCCTTTGCCTGCCGTGCCGCCAGCGGAGGTAGTGCCGTAGAGCACTCCGTCCGGACTCAGGGCGAGACCTGCCACGGGCATGGAGCCGTCGCCCTCCGTACCAGAGAAGCTATGAAGCACTTTCTCAGTCCAGGTTCCTCCCAGTGCCGATGGCGGCATCAATTGGAAGACGGTGCCGCATCCCGGATATACGAAGCCTGAACCAGGGCAAGCCGTAGTCGCGCTTCCGCCGTTTTGGGTCATGCCGTAGAGGGATCCGCTCTTGCCTACTACCACGCTTGAAACAGGAACGGCTCCGTCGCCGTTAATCCCGGTGAAGCTATAAATCACTGAATACATCCAACCCCCTCCCTCGTCAGATGTGGGTGTCAATTGGAAGACCGTGCCACATCCAGACTCGTCTGCCTGACACGCAGATCCGGAGCCGCCCGCCTGAGTCGTGCCATAGAGCACTCCGCCCGGACCCACCGTGAGCGCCCCTGGATCCGCGCCATCGTTAATAACCGTCCCGAAGGTGTGAAGCGTCGTCTCCGTCCAAGGGTTATCCTGGATTGCTGGTGGCGTCAACTCGTAGACAGTGCCGCAACCATAGGGAGCGTTGCAAAATTCGGCACCTCCGTAATATGTGGATCCAAACAGCGATCCGCCCTCGGACACTACGCTCGCGAAGGGCCATTCGCCCTGGTCGAAGCCGAGGGGATATATCTCATACTCCGCCCAATCTCCTCCCAGCGCTGCGGGGGGCACTAAAGCGATTACCGCACCGATACGGGGACCGAGCGGCGCGGCGGGCGCACCCTGGACCGCGGTAAATATTGTTCCGCCCGGAGCAATAACCAGCGGGCCATTCGGCGCCACGTTCTGACTGTTCTTGCTGTAGACGAAATCATATAGGACCGTCTCGGTCCAGGCATCTCCCGCAGTGGCGGGTTGCGCCAGTTCGAAGATGGTACCAGCGCCGCCGGTCCCGCCATATTCCGTAGCGCCATAGAACGATCCTGCATCGAAGACCAAGGCGGAACTGGGGTATTGTCCATCGGGACCAGTGAAATTGTGCAGCACGGTTTCGCTCCAGGGAACTCCGGCGGCCGGCACCAGTCGAAATACGGTGCCCAACTGGGAGGTGCCTCCGGTGTAGGTGGTGCCGTAGAGCGCACCATCCGTGCCAATAACTACTGCCCCCTTGGGCTGGGTGCCGTCAGGGCTGCCTTTGAAACTGTACAGTACCTCGTAGGTCGTAGCCTGCGCGACAGCGACGCGGGGTAGGAGAAGCGCCAGCGCGGCTAGATGGAAAAAGGGAGATATTTGGCGCCCCGCCGGGCCTCTACGACCGATTTTTTCGTTGTAATTCGTCATCGTGTTCCTCCGATGGTTTACTTATACCTTAAACACCGCGCAGCGCCGAAAGTTGCGGTTTGCCGGAGGTAGGGTCGGATATTTGCTAGCCGTGTTTGTACCGGGGCCGGATTTTTCTTGATTCTTTGTAACATTCCGTAACATTGCCCTGGTGAGATGACCTACCCCGGACTGAGCATAGCATGCCGGCCGCGGGAGTTCGGCATACGGATTGGAGTTGGGCTTTTGTTTTCAAGTTCATGGGAGGCGGAGTGCGGCGTGTGACTACCGGTGCGCGTTGGCGGCCTACGAGGCCGCAGCAGGCTACGAGCCTGCCCCACTCAAGGAACTGGCATACCGGCCGCATTGTGGACTGGAAGGGGCGCGTGGGGAAGCGATTCGTGCCAGCCGTTAAGCGGAGCGGTGGATGCAGGTTCGTTGGCGGGACGGCCGAATGTATCGCCCTGCGGCGGCGCGGGACGCTTCGTTGTCCACACCGTGACTCGATGGGTAGCGCCGTCGTCGGCTAGCGGAATAGCGGCGCCGTCCAGAATCCGTCCGTCCAATTCCACTTCCACCTCCGGTCCCGCGGGATTGGCAGCCGTCTTTACCGCAATTTCGTACGTGGCGGACCGATAACGGAAAGTCATTTCAAAGCCAGGCCAGCTATCGGGAATAACCGGATGCAGGGTCAGCGCGTCTCCACGAAGGCGGAATCCTAGTACCTCCTCGATCCAGATTCGATACATCCATGCGGCGGAGCCCGTATACCAGGTCCAACCGCACCGGCCGATCTTTCCAGGCGCGGTCGACACGTCCGCCGCCACCACATAAGGCTCACCCCGATAACGCGCGACATCCTCCGGGCTGCGGCTGAGCTCTATCGGATTCATGAGCTTGAGCAGGTGCGCGGCGCGTTCGCCGTCTCCGAATCGTGCCCACGCCATCGCCAGCCACAGCGAGCCGTGGGTGTACTGGCCGCCGTTCTCGCGCAGTCCTGGTGGATAGCCCATGACATAGCCGGGGTTCGGCTGCGAACGGTCGAAGGGCGGCGTGAAGAGACGGACCAGGCGGCCCTGCTCATCCACCAAATACCGGTCGGCGGACTGCATGGCGCGCATGGCCCTGTCCGGATCCGCAGCCTGAGAGATCACGGCCCAACTTTGCGGCAGAGAATCGATTTGGGCTTCCTCGTTTGCATGCGAGCCAAGCGCGGTGCCGTTGTCGAAGAAGCCGCGCAGATACCATTCGCCATCCCAGCTGGATTCTTCGAGCGACCTGGAAAGCTGCACCGCCGACTCCCGCCACTTCGCGGCCAGCGTCAGCGCGGACTCGTGTTGGGCATGCTGCGCATGTTGCTGCATGATTCGGGCGAAATCCACGAGCACGGCACATAGAAACCAGCCCAACCAGACGCTTTCACCACGCCCCTGGGAGCCTACCAGGTTCAAGCCGTCGTTCCAATCGCCGGAACCGAACAACGGCAAACCGTGGGAGCCCAGGCGCAACGCATGTTCGATAGCGCGCTGGCAGTGGAGCCACAACGGGTCGGTTTGGTGGGAGACGACAGGAATAAACAGCCGCTCCGTTTCCCCGTCCGCGAGGGGCGCGCTCTCCAGGAAGGGCGTTTCCCGATCCAGGATGGATGCGTCGCCGGTTATTTCGACGTAGCGCGCCACGACGAAGGGGAGCCAGAGCATGTCGTCGGAGCAGCGGGTGCGCACTCCCAAACCGGTTTCCGCGTGCCACCAATGCTGTACGTCGCCCTCCGCGAACTGGCGCGCCGAACAGGCCAATATGTGCTCGCGCGAGATCTCAGGCGCGGCATACAGAAACGCCATCGAGTCCTGCAACTGATCGCGAAAGCCAAAGGCGCCGCTCGATTGATACAGCGCCGAGCGGCCCCAGAACCGGCAACTCAGCGACTGGTAGAGCAGCCAGCGATTCAAGAGGAAATCGGTAGATAGAAGCGGAGTGTGCACTTGCAGCGTTCCCAATGCGGAATCCCACCAGTTGTGCACCAGTTCCAACGCACCCTGAACCTGTTCGCGGGTCTCATAACGGCCGACCAGCGCACGCACGGCTTCCACATTTTCCGCCTGACCCAACAGAAAAAGCACGTCTACCTCGCCGCCTTCGGCGATGGTCACGGGGACTTGCAGCGCGACGGCTGGATCGAGGCCCGCCCAGGTGCGGTTATCGAGACGCGCGCGGCCGAGCGCGGCCGGCATCGACAGGGAGCCGTTGCGCCCGAGGAACTGGGTGCGGTCTCCAGTATACGAAGCCGGCTTGGGGCTGGCGGCGGCAAAGGCCACGTAACCCGTATAACTTCCATTCCACGACTGACCCGCGAGCACGGCTCCGGATTCCCGGTCATAAGACGTCGAGACGTGCAACGCCTGGTCCTCACGGTTCGATCCTAGAAGCCACTCGGCGAAGTAAGTGACGGTGAGACGCCGCTGCCGCGACGAATCGTTGCGCAGGCGCAGGCGCATTACTTTGACCGGGTCGCCGGTCCCGTCCTTGGAAACGGGAACGAAAACCGTGAGCTCCTGTCCAATGGCGTGGCTGTTGTGCTCAAAGACGGTGTAACCCTGACCGTGGCGGGCGCGGTACGCGTCGCTCTCCCGAATGGGTAGCGCAGTCGGCGTCCACACTGCGCCGGTCTGTTCGTCGCGCAGATAGATAGCTTCCGGCTGCGGGTCGCTAGTCGGGTCGTTGTGCCATGGGGTAAGCCGATTGGACTGACTGTTACCGAACCAGGTACACCCCAAGCCGCTTTCACTCACCATGGCGCCAAAGGTGGAGTGAGCCATTACATTTACCCAGGGGGCGGGCGTGTGGCTGCCGGGCTTCAAGTAGATCGCATATTCCCGGCCGTCCGGCGTGAATCCGCCTAAGCCGTTGAAGTAAGGCAATTCAAGAAACGGCAGGGGCAGAGACGGTTCTTCCTGTCCGCCTGCCGCCACAAACGGAGGCGGAGTCGCACTCTCCACGCCGGCGACCAGTTGCTGCTGCAGCGGACCGCGGCTGCCGCTGAGCACCACGCTCGAGACGGCCAGAATCAAGTCGCGGTGTTCGTTGGGTATGGCATACCAATTCCGGAGGAATACGCCGCCCGGCCGGTCGGTGGCTTCGGCGGGGGAGTGCGCCTCAATCTGACGCTGCAACTGTAGGTGCAGAGGACGGTCATAGCTCGCACTCTCCTGATTGAAAATGATCAGGTCGGCCTTAAAACCGCGCAAGCGCCAGTAGGTTTGGGCCAGTAACAGCTCGCGCACCAATGGCGTGTTGCGCGACTCGGCCACGGTTACGGTCAACATCGGGAGGTCGCCCGAAATGCCGTACTGCCAGAGGGCCGGTTGCCCCAGCCGGTTTCGCGCCAGCCGATCCGGCGGCAGGCGAAGGCGCGGATTGGGGTACAGCAAGTGGCTGGCAAGATCCTGGAACCGGTGCGCCGCCGCTGGTCCGA
>DATKFU010000368.1:0-2125 GCA_035511215.1 Bryobacteraceae bacterium
TTGCGACCCCTGCGCGCACAGCCACGACCCAACCTGATTCAAGAGGAAAAATGAGAGGCCCAATGAACGTCACGCTCAAATCTGCTGCTGCGGCAATTCTGGCAGTCGGCCTGGTTGCCCTGTCCGCCAACGCCAGCGCTCAAGACCAACCAGCGCCGGCCAAAAAGCACATCGGAACCAAAAAGGAAAAAACGCCGCCAGGCCCCACAGTCGAGGAACAAATCCAGTCCCTTCGCCAGGAGATGCAGGGCCAGATTGACGGCCTCAAATCCGACCTTGCCAGCAAGGATGAGCAATTGAAAGCCGCGCAGCAGGCCGCGGCCAATGCCCAGGCCGCCGCTGACCGCGCCAACGCCGCCGCATCGTCTCAGAACCAGGCTGTCACTGAGAATGCTGCGGCTGTTACTACGCTGCAATCCACCGTCACCGATCTCAAAGGGAATCAGGTCTCCCTGGCCACTACCGTCTCCGACGAGACCGCCAGCATGAAGAAGGCCATCGAAAGTCCCGGCGTGCTCCACTACAAGGGAATTGGCATCACTCCCGGCGGCTTCACAGCGGCTGAAACTGTTTACCGCAGCAAGGCCACCGGCGGCGACATTCCCACTGCCTTCAGTTCCCTGCCCTACGAGGGCGCCGATGCCTACTCGCTCAGCGAGTTCTACGGGAGCGGCCGCCAGTCGCGCGTCAGCCTCAACGCAGAAGGCAAGACCCCCTGGGGCAAGCTGCGCGGATACTATGAGGCTGACTGGCTGGGCACCGGTATCAGTTCGAACAACAATCAGTCCAACAGCTACGTGCTTCGCCAGCGCGTCATCTGGGGTTCGGCCGAGACCAATAACCACTGGAAGTTCGCCGGCGGCCAGATGTGGTCGTTGGCCACCGAAGACAAGACGGGAATCTCCAACGACTCAGGCGACATCCTCACGCCGCTCACCATCGACCCGAATTACGTCACGGGCTTTGTCTGGACCCGCCAGTACGGTTTCCGCGTGGTGAAGAGCTTCGACCACGCAGCGTTTGGCGTCTCGGTCGAGAACCCGCAATTGCTCTATACCGCCTCGCTGGCCGGCAATACTCCTTACGCGGTTCTGGGCAGCGCCGGCGCCAACGGTGGAAACTATAACGCGGGCATCAGCGCATGCTCGCCTTCGACATCGATCGTCAACTACACCAACCAGGCGGAGACTGACTCGGCCGGCAACTCCATTGATGTCGCCGTTCCCGTTTACAAGACCGTCAACTCCTGCGCCAACGTCGCCAATCTCTCCTTCAACAAGGCGCCTGACTTCCTTGTGAAGGGCGCCTTCGACCCCGGATGGGGCCACTGGGAAGTATTTGGCATCCTGGGCTTCGCGCATGAGACGGTGTACCCCGGCGAAACCACCAACAGCAACCTCTATGGCGGCCTGACGGACGTTGCAGCCTCGGCCGCTGCGGGCTCCACCGTGCTGGCGGCGCCAGCGCTCACCACCGCGGGCTATTACTCTGACAGCATCAAGATCGGCGGCGTCGGCGGCAGCTTGCGCGTCCCCATCATTCCCAAAGTCCTTACATTTGGCGCCAAGGGCATGTTTGGTCCCGGTGTGGGCCGATACGGCGACTCCACGCTCTCTGACGTAACTGCCAATGCAAACGGCACCCTGGAGCCTATTCACAACGTCTCCGGCCTGGTCACTGTTGAAGCCAATATCACTCCGCGCTTCGTCGGCTATCTCAACTACGGCGGCGACTACGCCGGACGCGAGGATGAAGCCGCTCCCACAGCCACGACTCTCGGCGCTCCCAGCGCAACCTTCTGCGTAACCGGCACCGACACCTGCACCAGCTCGCCAACATCGGCCGATATCGCGGCCGGCGGCAAGTGGGGCGCAACATGGAAGGCACCTTCCGCGGCTGCAGTAGGGTACGGTTCGCGGCTGCTCTCGAACTCGAGTTGCAATACGATCACCAACCCTGGCTATACCGGCAGTTCCACCGGCTACTACCCCGGCGGCTCCTGCGGCGCGCAAACCCGCGACGTGCAGGAGTTCACGGGCGGCTGGTGGTATGACTTCTACAAGGGCGAGCACGGCCGCTTGCGCCAGGGCTTCCAGTACGGCTACGCGGTCCGCGAGGGCTGGTC
>DATKFU010000369.1:0-10797 GCA_035511215.1 Bryobacteraceae bacterium
GGCCGGACTGGCGCGCCGCGGCCATAAGTACCGCGAAATGAATGTTGTACACTGTGGGATGGAACCCTCAGGTGTCCACCATCGCCCGGCGCAGCACGCAGCAGGCCACTTTCATGATATTTCGGCCCGATACTCCTGCTACACTTTGAAATGGGGGGCCAAAGCGCCACCCGGAAAGGGCACGCACCTCTTTCACCATGTTTCGATTCGATGAACTAATCCGGCAGAACATGATCGTCCGCGATGTGAAGCAGGCCCACCCGCAGACCCTACCGGTCTTCGAGGAATTCGGATTCCGCCCCAGTTGCGACGAATGCGATATCCAAACCGTGGCGCGCAAGAATGGCGTTTCCAGCCTGGACGTGGTGGCGGCCCTAAACCGCGCCGCCTTCGGGTCGAACGCCGATTGAGAATAAACGCCAAATGGCGGACATATGATTATGCAAGTTACCAAACCAGCCCGTAAAGCCATCAAAGAAGGCACCCAGCCACTCGACGTATTCTTCGCTCCCAAGACCGTAGCGGTCATCGGCGCTACCGAGACCGCGGGCACCGTGGGACGCACCATTCTTTGGAATCTGGTCTCTAGCCCGTTCGGCGGCACGGTCTTCCCCATCAATCCCAAGCGTCCCAGCGTGCTTGGCGTCAAAGCCTACAAGCATATTTCCGACGTGCCCGAGACAGTGGATCTGGCCGTGATCGTGACGCCGGCGGCCAGCGTGCCGGGCATCGTCCACGATTGCGCGGAGGAAGGCGTGAAAGCCGCCATCGTGATCTCGGCGGGCTTCAAGGAGATCGGTCCGGCGGGGCTGGAGCTGGAGCGGCAGACGCTGCTCGAAGCGCGGCACGGCAACATGCGCATCATCGGCCCGAACTGCCTGGGTGTGATGAGCCCGCTCACGGGGCTGAATGCGACTTTCGCGTCCGCCATCGCGCGCCCCGGCAATGTCGGCTTCATCAGCCAGAGCGGCGCGCTGTGTACGGCCGTTCTGGATTGGAGCCTGCGGGAAATGGTGGGTTTCAGCGCCTTTGTGTCGGTCGGCTCCATGCTCGACGTGGGCTGGGGCGACCTGATTTATTACCTGGGCAACGATCCGCGCACGCGCAGCATCGTCATCTACATGGAAACCATTGGCGACGCCCGCGGCTTCCTCTCGGCCGCGCGCGAGGTGGCGCTGTACAAGCCCATCATCGTGATCAAGGCCGGACGCAGCGAAGCTGCCGCCAAGGCCGCGGCCTCGCACACGGGTTCGCTGGCGGGCAGCGACGAAGTGTTGGAAGCCGCTTTCCGGCGCAGCGGCGTGTTGCGCGTGAACAGTATCGCCGACCTGTTCTACATGGCGGAGGTGCTCTCCAAGCAGCCCAGCCCCAAAGGCCCCCGGCTGACCATTTTGACCAATGCCGGCGGACCCGGCGTATTGGCTACCGACGCGCTGGTGGCCTCCGGGGGCGAGCTTACCGAGCTCTCGCCGGAAGCGCTGGAAGCGCTGAACCAGGTGCTGCCGGCCGCCTGGAGCCACAACAATCCGATCGACGTGCTGGGCGACGCCAGTCCGGAGCGCTATGCCAAGGCGGTGGAGATCGCCGCGAAAGATCCGAATAGCGACGGCCTGCTGGTGGTGCTGACGCCGCAATCCATGACCGATCCCACGCAGATCGCCGAGCACCTGAAACCGTACGCCAAGCTGGAGGGCAAACCCATTCTGGCGAGTTGGATGGGCGGCGCGGACGTGGCGGCCGGCATCGGCATCCTGAACCAGGCCAGGATCCCCACCTTCCAGTTCCCCGATACCGCGGTGCGGGCCTTCACTTATATGTGGCGCTGGGCTTATAACCTGAAGGGCCTCTACGAAACGCCATCTCTGCCCGAGGACTCGGCCGATTATGCGCCCAATAAGACCCTGACCGGCGAAATCATCCAAAATGCGCGGGCTGCCGGCCGCACCATCCTGACCGAGGCCGAATCGAAGCAGGTGCTGGACGCCTATTACATTCCCACCGTGCGCACCGTGGTCGCGCGCACTTTGGAGGAGGCCGTCGACCAAGCCGAGCGGATGAGCTATCCGGTAGTGCTGAAGTTGTTCTCGGAAACCATCACGCACAAGACCGATGTCGGCGGCGTGCAATTAAACCTCGCGGACCGCGAAGCCGTGGAGCGCGCCTGGCGCCGGATTCAGGCTTCAGTGACCGAGAAAGCCGGCGCGGAACATTTCCAGGGCGTGACGGTGCAGCCCATGATCAAGAGCGGCGACGGGTATGAGCTGATCGTCGGGAGCAGCCTGGACGCCCAGTTCGGGCCTGTGCTGCTGTTCGGCACCGGGGGCCAGTTGGTGGAGGTGTTCAAGGACCGCGCGCTGGGCCTGCCGCCGCTCAACACCACGCTGGCGCGCCGCATGATGGAGCAGACCAAGATCTACCAGGCGCTGAAGGGCGTGCGCGGGCGCAAGCCGGTGAACCTGGCGGAGCTGGAGCAAGTGATGGTGCGCTTCAGCCGCCTGGTGGTGGAGCAGCCCTGGATCAAGGAGATCGACATCAACCCGCTGCTGGCAACACCGGAACGCCTGGTGGCCCTGGATGCACGCATCGTAGTGCATGGCCCGGAGGTGAGCAAGGAGCAGTTGCCCAAACTGGCTATCCGGCCGTATCCCAACCGCTACGTATCGGTGTGGAGCATGAAGGATGGAACCGACGTCCTGATCCGGCCGATCCGCCCGGAAGACGAGCCCATGATGGTGAAGTTCCATGCGACCCTCTCCGAGCGCAGCGTCTACCTGCGGTACTTCCACTTGATGAACCTCTCGCAGCGCGTGGCGCACGAGCGTCTGACGCGCATCTGCTTTATCGACTACGACCGCGAGATGGCGCTGGTGGCCGAGCGGCAGGGCGGAATTGTGGGGGTCGCGCGTCTGACCCGGATTCTCGGCAGTAACGACGCGGAAGTGGCCGTATTGGTGAGCGACCAATTCCACGGCCGCGGGCTGGGCAAGGAACTGCTCGCGCGGCTGGTGATCGTCGGGGGCGACGAGAAGCTCGGCGTTCTGAAAGCCGACATCCTACCCGACAACCGGGACGTGATGCGTGTCTGTGAAAAGCTCGGCTTCACACTGCGCCATTCGGTGGAAGACGAAGTGGTGAAGGCGGAGTTCCGCTATTAGGCGGGCTGGCGGCCGCGCCCGCCGTACCTTAAAACACAGTCCGCAACTACCTCCGGCACGGTATTCCACTGCGGGCGTCCGGCGCCGTATATTGGGGTAGAGAATGACCTCACAGGCAAGCAGCCGGCTGGCGCTGGCGATCGGATTCGGCGGCCTGCTGCTGCTGTTGGCCTTCGCCGGATTCGACGGCGTGGAAGAGATCCGGCAGATCCAGCGCCGCAACGATGCCATCCGCGAGAGCTTCCTGGCGCGCACCCGGCTCTTGGAACAAATCCGGTCGAACCTTTACCTGTCGGGCACCTACGTCCGCGATTGCCTGCTCGAACCCAATGCAGCCATCGCCGAAGTTCATCGCGCCAGCCTGCTGACAACGCGCAACCGGATGGAAGCCGCGCTGTCCGGATACCAGGCCTTGCCGAACGAGGCGCAGGCGGCGCCGCTGCAGGATCTGAACCAGGCCCTGCGAGACTACTGGAATATTCTGGCGCCGGTGCTGGCCTGGAACGCGGGCCAGAGGCGGGATCGCGGTTACGCGTTCCTGCGGGATGAAGTCTTTCCGCGCCGCACCGCCATGCTGCGCATCGCCGATCAAATCGCGCGCATCGACGAGGCCCAGCTCGACGCGGGCAAACACGAAGTGATCGATATGTTTTCGCAGTTCCGCCGCGGCTCGCTGCTGAGCACCGGCCTGACCATCGCGATAGGTCTGATCCTGGCCATCTTCAGCATACGCAAGATCGTGGCGCTGGAGATGCAGGCCGCCGCGCGTTACCAGGAAGCCGCCGCGGCGCGCGCTGAGTTGAAACATCTCTCCGCGCGCCTGGTGGAGGCACAGGAGAACGACCGCCGCGCCGTGGCGCGCGAGTTGCACGACGAGGTGGGACAATCGCTCACCGGCGTGCGCGTGGAACTCGCCAATCTTTCGCAGCGCATCCGGATGCGGGATACGCAAGGCGCCGAAGACAAGGCGGGAGAGATTAAGGAACTGGTCGAGGAGTCTCTGGGAGTGGTGCGCAACATGGCGCTACTATTGCGGCCTTCCATGCTGGACGATCTGGGCCTGGTCCCGGCGCTGCAATGGCAGGGGCGCGAAGTATCCAAGCGGACCGGACTGCGCGTTCGCGTGGCGGCGGAGGGCGTTTCCGACGATCTGCCGGAAGAGCACAAGACATGCATCTATAGGATCGTGCAGGAATCCCTGCACAATTGCGTGCAGCACGCCGAGGCTACCACCGTGCGGGTGACCGTCGAGCAGCAGCCGGACCGCATCCGGCTGAGCATTCAGGACGACGGCAAAGGCTTTCCTGCCGGGCAAGGCCGGGCGGAGCGCGGCATGGGGCTGCTGGGAATCGAGGAGCGCGCGGCTAACCTGGGCGGCACGTTTTCGATAGACACGCAGCCAGGGCGGGGCGCCACGGTTTCCATTGAGCTGCCCACATGAATACCATTCGCATTCTGATGGCTGACGACCATCGGGTTGTCCGCAGGGGCCTCTGCCTGCTGCTGGAGAGCCAACCCGGTTTCCAGGTGGTGGCGGAAGCGTCGGACGGACGGCAGGCAGTGGCTCTGGCGGCGGAGCATACTCCCGACATCGTGGTGCTGGATGTGGCCATGCCGCTGCTGAATGGCATTGAGGCCGCGCGCCAGATTTCCGCTAAGTTTCCGCAAATCGGCATTGTCTTTCTGAGCATGCATTCCGACGAAAGCTATGTCCTGAAAGCCCTGAAATCGGGCGGCAAGGCCTATCTGCTGAAGGAATCGGCGGAATACGATTTGATCAACGCGATCCGGGCGGTCGACGATGGGAAGGCCTTCTTCAGTCCGGCGATCAATAAGATGCTGGCGGACGAATATATGCGTCAGTTGCGGGAGCGGGAAGTGGAGGATAGCTACGACTTGCTGACCACGCGCGAGCGCGAGACCCTGCAACTGTTCGCGGAAGCCAAGACACCGAAAGAAGTCGCTGCCATGCTGAATCTGAGTCTCTACACGGTGGAGACACACCGCAGCAACATATTCCAGAAACTCAATCTGCACAGCACCGCCGAGCTGATCCTGTACGCAGTGCGCAAGGGCGTAATCGCATAGACGTCGGCAAAGCAAGAGCACAGTGCTAGGATTGGTTTTTAGACCGAACAAAGAACACACGCCAATTCAATGAAACTCGCCGTCCTCGCGGCCTTGATCGCAGTCCACGCAAATGCCGCCGATACGCTCACCATCATGGGCCGCAGCTGGGATGTCCCGGTTGCCGCGGATTGGAAGGCCGAGGAAGGAATATTGCGCCTGGCCACCTTCCGCGGACCGTTGCCCGGACCGCGCCGCCCGATTCAGTTCGCACTGACCGACGTCCCGGATTATCACCGCCTGACCATTGAAGCCGACCTAATGCCTTTAGACCGCTCATTGCTTATCGTACTGGCGTACCGCGATCCGGCGCACTTCGACTATGCGCATCTTTCGATTGATGCGGCGGAGCAGCAGCCTGTGCACAACGGCATCTTTCACGTCTACGGCGGCGAGCGTGTCCGTATCAGCGCCGAGCGCGGCCCGGCGGCATTCGCGGCGAGCGGCCGTTGGTATCACGTTACGGTGTCGCACGATTCGAATACCGGAACCATCGAGGTTGCGGTCGACGGGCGGGCCGTCCCGGCTTTGCGCGCAGTGGACCTCAGCCTGGGACCCGGCAGAGTGGGTGTGGGCTCGTTCGATGAAACGGGCGCATTCAAGAACATAAAGATTACGGCCGCCAAGTGAGAGCCGCAGCCTAGGAACCGGCCAAGCCTGCCGGCGCGGCGTTTCCGGTGGTGGCCGGTCTAGCTATAGCCAGTGCAGTGTCTTCGAAATAACGAGACAGTTCCGGCGGCGGCGTGGCGCAGACGATCGTTGTTTGTCGTCTGCGCACCGTGCTCGAACTCGGCAGGCCACCAACAACGATGGCCTGCCCCACGGCTAAATCCGCTGTCCAGCTATTTCGTGGACAACTACATTAGCTGGTGATCGCGGCCTTGCCAATCTCCTCCGCCGCTGCCTGAGGAGCGACGGGATGAATGAAGCGGCGATAGACAAATCGAACCACGTAGAGGGAGCAGCCGATCGCCACCGCCAGCACTGCGTTCACCATCAGCACCGAGATCGCGGTGGCCAGGAACGCGGAGGCATCCACGAGGCGCATGCGCGGCAGCCGGCGCCAGGTGCTCCACTCCAGCAGCCGCAGGCCAATGTAGGCGGTGACGCCGGCCAGGGCGGGAACCGGGATGCGCGAGATGTATCGGCCACCCAGGCCGAGGAAGCCCAGGATAAAGACTGCGTGGAATATATTGGAGAGCCGCGTGGAACCTCCGCAGCGGACGCTGGCGAGGCTGCGCGCCGGAATACCGACGCTCATGGGCGCGGCGAACATGGCGGCTACCACGTTGGCGATCCCGTAGGCGCCTAGTTCGGCATCCGCGTCGGCCCGCCGGAGGTGCTTATGGCGCCCGCGAAAGTGCTCCACCACGCGCGACGTGATCAGAATATTGACCGAGCTGACGAATGCAAGACCGAAGCCGGCGGGAAGCACATGTACCACGTCCGCCGGGGACCACGCGAAACCTGCGAAGGGTGGAATCTCGAAGGGCAGCCTCCCGATCTCCTTCTCATGAATACCTAACGCCGCTGCGGCGCCCACCGCGACGGCGACACCGATCAAAGGCGCCGGAGCGTGCGGCACAAAATGTGCGGCCGCAAAGGCTGCCGCGATCACGAACGCGCTGATGGCCAACGCGCCAGCGTGCGCCTGGCTCGCATGCGAAAGGATCTGCCAGCTCTGATACAGAAGATTGTTGGACGTGCGATCCAGGCCCGTACTAACCGCCGTCATCGTGGCAAGCTGGGAAAGCACCATCATCGCGCCGATCCCGCACGAGAAACCGGTGACGACGGGCTGCGGCACCATCTGAATATGGCGGCCCAGGCGCATGAGACCAAAGGCCATCATAAAAACCGAAGCCACCATGCAGACTTTGGCCGCGCCGCCGAGGCCCTGCAATTGGACCGCATGCGCGATGAAGGGAACCGTGGCGCTGGCGGTGCCCCCGATCAGCACAGGGTTGCGCCCCAGCACAGCGGTGATCGGCGCGCTTACGATGGAGGTGACCAGGCCGAGGACTGGCGGCAGACCCATCATGGAGGCCAACGCCAAGCCATAAGGGACCGCAATCAAGGCCGCGATGAGCCCTCCGAACAGATCGCCGGCCAGCGCCCGCCAGGAATAGTGAAGTTTGAACATCAATCTTCGAGGGGCGCTGGCGAAAGGCGGCGTTGCGTTTCCGCCGGCAGCGCTTAAGCGTTATAGCACTTCAAACACGCGGTCTTGAACTTGGCCATTTCGTCCTTCGTGCCCACAGTGACACGCACCCAGGTAGGCCACACCGGCCAGACGCGGCCAATGTAGATCTTCTCTTTCGTCATGGCCATGTAGAATTCGCCGCCCGGCCGCCGCGCATTCATCATGAACTTGTTGCTTTCGGAGGGAATGAATTCAATGTTCTTCGCGGCCAGGAAGTTCAGGGTGTCCTCGCGGATATCGGCGATGATCTTGCGCCGCTCGGGCACCAGCGATGTCACCTTCAAACTGGCAGTCGCCCCTACCATGCCGGTGATCGGCATGGCGCCCGCCGACCAGTCTTTCATTTTGTCCAACAAGTCGGGCCGCGCGATGGCGGCGCCGGCCCGCAGACCAGCCATGCCGTAGATCTTGGAGAAGGTCCGCAGAACGATCAGGTCCTTGTCCTGCGCCACCAGATCCGTGCACGGCACGGCGTTGGCCGACAAATGAACGTAGGCTTCGTCCAGCAGCAGCACGGTATCTTTCGGCTTGTTCGCTAGCAGCCATTCGATATCCGCGCGGCTGGTGAGAGTGCCGGTAGGGTTGTTGGGATTGCATATGTAAAACAGGCCGGGCGACGGGTGCGCCGCCAGCATGGCCTTCACATCGTGATCCCATGTGCCCTTGCGCAGCGCTACGTTAATGGTCTTGGCGCCGATAAACTTCGCGGCGCGCTCGCCGGCTTCGTAGCCGGGATCGGCTTTCACGAAGGGACGATCTTTAGAGCAGAACGAAAGAACGGCGCGGTGCAGCGGATCGCTCGAACCGGCGTAAGGAGTGACATACTCGCGCTTCACGCCGGACACCTGGGCCAGCGTGTCCCGCAACGCGAAGGTCTCCTCGTACATGTACCGGCCGCCTTTCTTGACGACGTTGTAGATTGCGTCGGCCGCCTCCGGGCAGGGGCCCATCGGATTTTCGTTTGCGTTGATTTTGACGGCGTCCGCCGGCATTTCCCTGACCATGGAAAGCTGGGCCAGTGCGCGCTCGTTATAAAACGGCAGCGCCGCGCCGGCGGTAATGACCGTGGCCAGACGTCCCAGATCGCGACGGGTAAACCCGCGCTTCAAAAGATCCGCGGATTGTTCGGCTTTGAAAAACGACAACATAATCCCTCCCTTGCTCGATTGTACGCCATAGTGGAGGCGGCTGGACCACCCACCGCCTGTACCGATTGCCTGTCCATTTTCTAATAAGTCACGCGGATTGCAAGCTGCAGTTGCCGCGAAAAATTCGCCTGCCCGGTGATCTGTCCAAAAGTGCCGCTGGAGAAGTTCGTGTTGGGCGAATAGAAATACGGCGAGTTAAACGCGTTCAGCGCTTCGCAGCGGAACTGCGCATTCACTCTTTCTTTGATGGCGAAGTTCTTGAAGACCGACATATCCCAGTTCTTCTCCCCCGGGCCGCGCAAGCCGATTGTCCGGGGCGTGTTGCCGAAGGTGCCCTGTGGCGCCAGAGAGAAAGCGGCTGGATTAATATAGTCGTAGATGCGCTGTTCCACGCTGCCGCTGGTACCCGGCGCAACACTCGTCATATCGGGCCGCTGTGCGCCATAGCCGTATGCCGAGTTCAGATTGGTCTGGTAGATCTGCAGTGGAAAGCCCGTCTGGTAGACGGTTACCGTGTTCAGTACCCATCCGCCCGCGATCAGATCGAGCCCCCGGTTTTGGATATTCCAGAGTTCCTTACCCTTTCCGATCGGCAACTGATACGAGAGCGAAGTAGTCCAGCGCAGCGGAGTATCTACATTCGACAAGCTGTATTCCGCCGCCATGTTGTAGGGGTTCTGGGGATAGCCCTGCGCGCCGGGGTTGAGGGAAGTGCCGACCCCGCCGCTGCTCTCGTCCATATTCTTGGACCAGGTGAACGCGCTCAGGAAAGTCAGTCCGTGACTGAAGCGCTTCTGCGCCTTGACCACCATGGAATTGTAACTGGCGTGGTTGTTATCGCCGAAGATCTGGTAGATGCCGGTATAGGCCGGGAATGGCAATAGCAACTGAAAAGCGCTGACTGTCGGCCCGGATAAAGTGCCCCCCGCAACTGCCGGGACTCCAGCGAAGGGATTTGGAACCTGGGCGTCGAGAGCGGCCGAACCCTGAGACAGGTAACTGGGATTCAAGGCGTCGACGTTGATAGTCGGCTGGCCCAACGTGAGATGCGTCGAATGCGAACCGACGTAGCCGACCTCCAGGGCGACTCCAAAGCCGACCTCGCGTTGCACATCGACTGAATACTGCTGTACGCGGGGGGCCTTGGTCTGCGGATCGACCAGGGTGAAATTCGATCCGATGCCTGCGGCGGCGCCCAAGGTATTGCCAACCGGCTGAAGCAGCCCATTGGGGAACGGATTGGTGAGCACGTCGGTGGTCGATTTGCCGGTGTACTGGGTATTGTTGGCGTAACCGAGCGTACCGATGGGTCCACCGAGGTAGATCTGCGGCGCCCAGAACAGCCCGTAGCCGCCCCGCACTACAGTCTTGCTGTCGACCTGCCAGGCGATGCCGGCGCGCGGTCCCCACTTGTTCGCTTCGTAATTGCCGACCGAATCAGGCGCGCCGTTCACCCCTGCGTACTCCACGGCGCCCTTCAAATCCAAGCTGGGAACCTGACTCGCGATCGGACTGGTGGCGGTCTCGTTAAAGCCCGTGATCAGGCCGTTGTTCTGCTCCCTTACGCCGCCCTCATGTTCCCAGCGCAGCCCTGCATTGACAGTGAGCTTACTCGTCACGCGGATATTGTCCTGCACGAAAGCGCCATAGTAGGGAATGACATCGGTAAGCGTGGAAGACGTGTCGGCCTGACGATTGTATGGCAGACCCAGAAGAAGATCCGCTAAGTCCGTCCCGCTATTGCTCGCGGCCAGAGAGCTATCGGTGTTGAAGGTGTAGCAGCCGGTGGTGCAGTTGATACCCGCGCCGGATGTAGCCAGGTGGCGGTAGTCAAAGCCGGCTCTGATGCTATGGCGGCTGACGAATTTATCCACGGCAACGGAGAAGTTATGGGAGGCTTCGTCGTAGTAGTCCCAGTCGCCCGTATCCCCCAACGAATAGAGACTGGACATATTGATCGCGGGGAACTCAGCCACTGACGGTAAGATCGAGTTCGCGTAGGCCTGGTTGAATCCCAACCTGCCGATGTTATAGCCTTGGGAGCTGTTATAGTCGAAATTGGGGAAGCGGTTGAAGCCGTATCGCAGCGTCAAAACCATAGTGGGGCTAATGGTGAAGATGCTGTTGATCGCGGTGGCATCGACGCGGCGCAGCAACCGCCATC
>DATKFU010000370.1:0-36226 GCA_035511215.1 Bryobacteraceae bacterium
GGGAGGAGAGCCTCACACTGCCCGAGTTGATGCAGCGGCTCCATGTTCCCGGTCTAAGCATCGCCGTAATCCGCGATTTCAAGATTCATTGGGTGAAAGCGTATGGGGTCGCGAATGTCGAGTCGGGCCGCCCGGTGGAGACGAATACGATGTTTCAGGCCGCCTCCATCAGTAAACCGGTCACGGCAATGGCGGCGATGCGGCTGGTAGATGAGCACCGCCTCTCGTTAGACGACGACATCAACACGATCCTGAAATCGTGGCACGCGCCCGGCCACGGGGTGAACGCCGCGTTCGCTGATGAGCCACACCTCGGGCGCAGACGATGGGTTTGGATTTCCGGGATACGATCCGTCCGCGCCAAGGCCCACCGTGGTTCAGATCCTGGACGGGAAGGCGCCCTCGAACGTGGGTGCGGTGCTCTTCGCGCGGCCGCCGTACCAGGCGTACAAATACTCTGGCGGCGGTGTGACCATCATGCAGCTTGCGCTGGTGGATCTCATAGGGAGGCCTTTCGCCGAATTCATGCGATCAACAGTGCTTGAGCCGTTGGGGGATGCGGGACAGTTCGTACGAACAGCCGTTGCCCCCAGCGCTCGCCAGCCGGGCCGCCAGGGCGCATGACGGGGAAGGCAAGTCGACGGGTGTTTCGTGGCACGTCTATCCCGAGCAGGCCGCGGCGGGTCTTCGGACCACGCCCGGCGACCTGGCTCGCTTCATCATTGAGGTGCAGAAAGCGGTGCGCGGCCCCAAAGGCGCCGTACTCACGCAGGCTGCCGCGACCGCCATGGTTTGCCCGGTTAGCGTGGGTCCCTTCGGAGTCGGCTTATCCATAGATAAGCGCGGCGAAGGATGGTATTTCAGCCACGGCGGTTCAAGCTGGGGATTCAGGGGCGGCATCCTCGGGCATGTCCGCAAGGGTTATGGGGTGGCGATTCTCACCAACGGCGACAACGGTAGCGCTCTGATCCAACGAAATCGAAGCGCGCGTCGCCGCGGCGTACAAGTGGGACTCGCTCGACAAACCACTGCCGCGATAGTAAGGACGGTGTGTGCCAATCTTCCAGCGCGGCCACCAAGGGACACGATTGCGGCCGATGCCGGAAAACCCTAGTGCAGTGTCGTCGAAATAACTAGACTGTTCCGGCGGCGGCGTGGCGCAGACGATCGCTGCTTGTCGTTTGCGCACCGAACTCGGCAGGCCACCAACAACGATGGCCTGCCCCACGGCTAAATCCCTGCCTTCCTCGCAATTATCGCAGACTGCGCATTGGGCGTTATACTCATTGTCAATGAAGTTCGCGCCCATATTCCTCATCTCGGTGTGTGCATTTGGGGCGGCGGCACCGACTACTGAAATCAAAGTGGATCAGGTGGGCTATCTGCCCCACTCGGCCAAGCGAGCGATGGTCGTTTCGCATACCTTGGCGAAGGAATTCTCAGTGCGCCGGGCCGGCAACAACGCCGTGGCCTTCCGCGGCAAATTGGCGGAGCCCGCCAACGATCCGGATTCCGGCGACATCGTCCAGCAAGCGGACTTCACCAAGCTGGAGAAGCCCGGCAGCTATTACCTGGAAGTGCCGGGCGTCGGCCGGAGTTGGGATTTCACCGTTGCCCCAGATGTTTTTTCCCGCGCATTTTACCTGGCGATGCGCTCGTACTACGGGCAGCGTTGCGGGACCGCGGTGGACCTGGGGCCGGAGTTTCCCGGTTACAAACACGCCGCCTGTCACTCGGAAGGCGCTTATCATACTTCGTCCGGCAAGACCGGCCCGCACGTATCCACCAAGGGTTGGCACGATGCTGGCGACTACGGACGCTACGTCGTCAACGCCGGCATTTCCACCGGCACACTTCTCTGGACCTGGGAAATCTTCGGCGACCGGCTGAAGCAAGTGTCACTCAACATTCCGGAATCCGGCAACGGCACGCCGGACATCCTGAACGAAATCCGCTGGAACCTGGACTGGATGATCACGATGCAGGACGACGATGGCGGCGTTTGGCACAAACAAACCAGCGAGCGCTTCTGCGATTTCATCTTGCCGGAGAAAGATACGCTGATCAGCTACGTCATCGGCACAGGGAATGAGCCGTACAAGAGTTCTTGCGCCACCGGCGATTTTGCGGCCGTGATGGCCATCGCCGCCCGCGCCTACCGGCAGTTCGACGCAGCCTATGCCGAGAAATGCAAGCGCGCCGCGCGGCAGGCCTGGAACTGGCTGGAGAAGTATCCCGGCGTGAAGTTCCGCAACCCTCCCGGGGTACAGACCGGAGAGTACGGAGACGGCGAGTGCGCCGACGAACAATTATGGGCCGCCGCCGAACTGTGGCGCACCACGGGCGAACAGCCATACGAAAGCTATTTTCTGGAGCATTTCAGCGCATTTCGCAAGACCGTGAAGCCAAACGGACCTCCGGACTGGGGGAACGTGGCGCCGTTGGCCCTGTGGACCTACGCGCTCGGGCAGGGAAAGAATGCCGAAGCGGTGGCCGCCATCACGCAGGATTCGGTGAACGCCGCGCAACAAATCGTCGAGCGCTCCAGCCGCCACCCGTACCGCATCAGCCTGACCTCCGCGAACTACATTTGGGGATCGAACGGCGTGGCCGCCAATTACAGCCTGCAACTCTTGGTGGCCAACGCGCTGCGGGCCGACCCGCGCTATGTGGAGACTGCACTGGACAACTTGCACTACCTGCTGGGCCGCAATACCTTCTCGTTATCCTGGGTGACGCAGTTGGGCGCCAACCCATTCCATCATCCGCACCACCGTCCGAGCGCTGCCTTAGGCCTTGCGGAACCTTGGCCCGGGTTGCTATCCGGAGGTCCCAACCGCGGCCGCCAGGATGCGGCAATGCAAAAGTTACCGAATGGACCTCCTGCTAAAATGTATCTGGATGAGCAGGCTTCCTACGCCAGCAACGAGGTGGCTATCAACTGGAACGCGCCGCTAGTCTTTGTGCTGGCCGGCGCTTTGGGGACGAACTGAAGGGCGGCGCTATTCACAGCAGTCTCGGAATCAACGCGCCCGTGTCGCGCCGATACGCATCGTACGCCGGACCAAAGGTCTTCCGCATGTTCGCCTCTTCCAATCGTATCTTGCGCCAGTACGCGAAGCCCGCCATCGCGACCCCGAGAACTGCGTGTAACTGAGCTGACACAATCGCCGAACCAGCGAACATTCCAAGCATCGCGGTGCAGATGGGATGTCGAACAAACCGATACGGACCGTTTCGGATCAACTGGTGATCCACCTTGATCGCGATCTCTCCACTCCAATTGGAACCGGGATGCCGCCGCGCCCATACACCCAGCATTCCGGACGCTGTCTGGACACAAAGGCCCGCGCCAACGCCGTAAAATACGTCCGGCAGGAATCGTTGGCCCAGTCCTGGAACCGGCAAAACAACCAACAGAAGGGCGACGTTCACCAATACCTCGTGTACGAGCCGCGACCTGGGGGACTCCGCAGCTTTCGCCGGTGAAGAGTTCTTCGCGGCGGCACTCCAGTAGAGCGTAAACACGGCCCACTCCGCAATCGATACACACATCGGGACGCTTAAGTGGAACTCCGGCAAATGGATCGGCATGTGCTCCTCCACCTACGCCTTCGAGAGCCTGCGCTCGATCCCTTTCTTAATCCGCTCGGCGAGCGTTCCAAAAGGCTGGTCGCTGGCGACGTACGTCCAGGTTGCGCCACGCTCCAAACGCTCCCCTTTCTGGAAATGGATCGCGCCATTCCGGACGTCGGCCGCCTCCAACGCGCCGGCAACCTCTTCCTTCAGGCAGGCGTGAAAATCCGCATAAATCGCCAGCTCGCCAGTGAGGAACTTATACAATGGGTCGCCACCCGTCCACGAAGCCCAATGGATGCCGCCCCTTAACTCCGCGACATTCGCCAGATAATCGGCCCACAGGTCGTCGACGATAGCCAGGACCAACTGCCGCCCGGCTGTTTCCAGCGCATCTTCACCGGCGGCTCGAACCAGTGCATCGTATTGCTCTTCGGGCGCCACCGAACGCAGACTCCAGCCAGGCGACAGCAGAATCTCACGGCGCAAACCGTAGACTTCGCTGCGGTGATGTTCGACGGCACAGTCGTATTTCCAAAGTGTTTGCCGAATCTCGAGATTCTGGCCTTCCGCCGTACGCTGCACGCTGTCGATGTCCGGGTTTTCCGCAATCCCGAAACACACCAGCAGATCGTCGTCAAGGCTGATGAAGAAGCGGGATGTGCCAGGATCGCCCTGCCTTCCGGCCCGGCCGCGCAGTTGGTTGTCGATCCGCCTGGCTTCGTGACGAGTTGTGCCCATCACGTACAGACCGCCGAGCTCCACCACCTTTTCGCGGTCTTTCGGCGGATTCCCGCCCAGCAGAATATCGGTGCCCCGCCCTGCCATGTTCGTGGAAACCGTCACTGCCCCAAGGCCGCCCGCCTGCGCGATGATCTCCGCCTCCGCCGCGTCGTTCCGCGCGTTCAGTACCGCGTGCTGAATACCGGCCGACAGCAGCAGGCGGCTCAATGCCTCCGACTCTGCAACGCTTGCCGTTCCCAGCAGTATCGGACGGCCTGTCTGGTGGACCTTTCGAATCTCTTCCACGAGCGCCCGGTTCCGCTCCTCTTTGCCGGTGTACACGGCGTCGGGGAGATCCTGACGAATTACCGGCCGATTCGTCGGGATCGCCGTCACCGGCAGCTTGTACACCTTCCAGAACTCTTCGGCTTGCGTCGCCGCGGTGCCTGTCATACCGCAAATTCGCTCATACATTCCCGCGAGGCTCTGCACCGTGATCGAACCGAGGATACGCCCCTGCGTCTTCAGCCGCAGGTGTTCCTTGGCTTCCACGGCGGAATGCAATCCCGCCGGCCATCGGCGGTTCTGGGCGACGCGGCCTTTGAATTCGTCCACCAATTCGATGGTGCCGTTCTTTACCACGTAATCCACATCGCGCCGTAGCAGTGCACGCGCATGCAGAGCGTCCTGGACCGCAGTCAGAATGGCAAGGTTCTGTTCCTCGAACAGGCTCCCGCAGCCCAAGGACCCTTCCACGCGCTGGATGCCGGCATCGGTCAACTGCACGTTGCGCGCGAACTCATCGACCGTGTAGTCGACTTGCGGGCGAAGCTCGGCCACTACCCGGCCGGCACGGTATGCCAGCGCGGAATCCTCTTGCACGCCGCCCGCTATAACCAGCGGGATGCGCGCCTCGTCAATCAGGATGGAGTCGGCCTCGTCGATGACTGCAAATGCAAACGGGCGCTGAACCATTTCGTCCGCTGTTCGCGCCAGACCGTCACGCAGGTAGTCGAACCCTACCTCATTTGCAGTCGCGTACGTCACATCGCACAAGTACGCGGCACGGCGCCGCTCCGCGGGCATATTCTGCGAGATGTGCGCCACCGATAGCCCAAACCAGTCGTAAATACCGCGCATCCAGGTGGCGTCGCGGCGGGCAAGATAATCGTTGGCGGTCAGCACATGGGTGCCGCGACCCTTACGCGCGTACCAAAGCGCGGCGGGCACGGCTGCCAGCGTCTTGCCCTCGCCAGTCTGCATCTCCGCGATATGTCCGCGTTGCAATACCAGTGCGCCCAGGATCTGCACGTCGAACATCTGCAACCCAAGCACGCGCGCCGCGATCACCGCCGCCAGCGCGAACGTTTCCACAAGAGCGGCGTCGCGGGGCATGCTTCTCGCCGCAGACTTAAGTTCCTCGTCGGTTAGCCCGGATAGCTCCTGCCGCCGCTGGACGATGGCGCGCAGTTGGTCCTCAGACTCACGATCTGTGAGCCTGAAGAATCGTAGTAAATCCCTGAAAGACACGAGTCCTCTCCTTTTCACTTCTTATGCGTTGCGTGTGACTACGAGAAGAGAGAGGAGAAGGGCGGTGGCCGCTGGAACAGAATGGCGGCATCCGGTTCGGGCCTGGTCCGCGACACATAAGCAGGCGCCGGTAGCGCAGCCTGTACGTCCGCCCGAATGCGCCGCGCTTGCCGAGGGGCCTGCTGATGGGCCTCGGTGCGCCAGGTGATTTCGATGCCCGTTACAACACGCACGGACGGCACGACCGCTTGCGCTGAAAGCAATGCAAGAAGCGCGGCGAATACGTATTTCGCTACCGCTCGTGCCATTGCTTACAGCATCTCACAAATCGGCTGGTTAGGCAGGCGCGCCGCTCTAAATTGTGTTAACATTCCCCACTTCGGGGAGGTATCCATGAAGACCATCGCCACCCTT
This sequence comes from Bryobacteraceae bacterium, assembly GCA_035511215.1. GTDB lineage: Bacteria > Acidobacteriota > Terriglobia > Bryobacterales > Bryobacteraceae > Bog-159. Next base: position 6,244 of record DATKFU010000370.1, read on the forward strand.
TTCGCCCTGGCGCTCACTGCCGCGCCCGGATGGACCCAGTGTCACAAGCTCGCGGAAGTCAATGCCACCACGCCGGAAGGACAACTGCTCCAAAAAGCCGGCCTGGAGGAAGACGCCGCCAAGAAACTGGCCCTGCAAGAGGAGTTCGCCACCCTGTATCCGCAGAACGAGGCCGCCGGATGGGTCTACGAGCAACTGCTGACCGCGTATGTCAAAGCCAACGATGCCGACAAGGCGCTCGCCGTGGGCGAAAAGTTGGCCGCCATTCCTCCGGAGTGCGTGGAGGACGCCCAGCAGACCCTCAAAGCGGCCGAGATGAAAAAGGATCCGGACCTGGTCTTGAAATGGTCGTCCAAGACCGCGGAACTGGCCCAGAAGGTGGTCGACTCTCCCCAACCGAAGGAGGCCGACGAGGTCGAGAACTGGAAGGCGCGCGTGGACTATGCCCGGCAGGTTAACACCTACACCGAGTACTCGCTGTACGCCATGGCCGTGCAGTCCACCGACCCGAAGAAACAGGCTGCGCTGATAGAAGCGCTGCAGCAGCGCAAGCCCAAGAGCGAGTATCTGGCCAAGGCCGTAGATACGCTGTTCGTCGCGTATCAGAAATCGGGCGCGACCGATAAGGCCGTGGCCCTCGCGCAGCAAGCCGTAGCAGCCGGAAACCCGAGCGAAGACATGCTGCTGGTTCTCACCGACGACGCCGTCAAGAAAAAGGACGGCGCGAAGGTGCATACCTATAGCGCCAAACTCGTCGAAGTGATCGGTTCCAAGCCTAAGCCCGATGGCGTCGCCGACGCGGATTGGACCAAGCGCAAGAACACCATTCTGGGGCTCGCCTATTCGATGAACGGCAAACAGTACTTCAACGAAGGAAAGCTGGCGCCGGCCGATCAGGAACTGCGCAAGTCGCTTCCGCTGGTCGAAGGGAACGACGCGTTGAAAGCGGAAGTGCTATTCTACCTGGGCTTGGCCAATTCCAAGATGGATAAAGGCCAGGAAGCCTACAATTTCTTTAAGGCGTGCGCGGCCATGAAGAGTCCGTTTCAGGCCCAGGCTACCAAGAATATGACGGTTATACGAACTCAGTATCACGGAATCAAATGAACCTGTTGGTTCCGAATCTGGGTTCCACTTCGCTGAAGTACCAGATTTTGCAGATGCCCTCCGAGAAGGTGCTCGCCCGCGGCCGCTTCGAGCGCGTGCTCGATTATGGCGAGGCCGTCGAGCAAATCCGCACCGGCGGCGTCCCGGTAGATGCGGTGGTCTTCAAAGCCGTGCACGCCGGACCGCAATACTGCGGCACGTTCCTCATCGACGATGCCGTGCTGCTCTCCCTGGAAGAATTCCTGCTCGCCGCGCCGGCGCATAACGCTATCTATCTGGCGGCCATTCGCGCCTTCCGCCAAAGCCTGCCTGGCATCCCGCTGGTGGCCGCCTTTGAGACGGAGTTTCATGCCACTGTTCCGGATTGCGCACGTCTCTATGGCGTGCCCGCCGCATGGCTTGCGGAGGGCATACACAAATATGGGTTCCACGGCGCCTCGCACCAATACGTGGCCGAACGCTGCGCCGCGCTGCTGGGCCGCCAGACGCGCCTGGTAAGCTGCCACTTGGGCGGCAGTTCGTCGATGTGCGCCATCGACCGCGGCCGGTCCATCGACACCACCATGGGATTCTCGCCGCAATCCGGCCTGGAGAACGCCACGCGGCATGGCGATCTGGACGCCTTCGCCGTGCTCTTCATGATGGAGCGTCACGGCTGGACCTGCGGTCAGGTACGCGAACAACTGGCCAAAGGCGGCGGGCTGGCCGGTCTTTCCGGGATCGAGGGCGGCGATGTGCGGGACCTGGAGCAGGCCGCCGCGGCGGGGCATGCGGGCGCTGCCAGCGCGATCGGAGTCTTGGTTTACCAGGTGAAGAAGACCATTGGCGCCTACGCCGCTGCCATGGGGGGATTCGACGCAGTGGCCTTCACAGGCGGCATTGGCGAGAATTCGGCCGCTCTGCGCGCCGCTTGTTGCCGGGGTCTGGAGTTCTTGGGAATCGAGCTCGACCCGGAATTGAACGAAGGCGGCAGCGGCGATCGCATCGTATCGAACGGTCCCGTGGCCGTCCTCGCGCTCGCCACCAACGAAGAACTGGTCGTAGCCCGGCGGGCGTTCCAACTGCTCTCTGGCGCCTGCGGTACACTCGCATCATGATCGATGCGGCGGTGCTGACCATTAGCGATTCCGTGCATGCCGGTTCGCGCGCCGACGTCTCCGGCCCCGCCGTATGCCTGAGGCTGGAACAGTTGGGATGGCGCGTCTCGGTGGCTGAAGTCGTCCCGGACGATGCCGTGGTTATCGGGCGGTGGCTGGCTGCGCTGGCCGACAGCCATCGCGTGGCGGCCATCTTCACCACCGGCGGCACGGGCGTGGCCCAGCGCGACGTCACCCCGGAAGCCACACGTACGATTTTGCACAAAGAGATTCCCGGCCTCGGCGAATTGATGCGCGCCCGCGGATCGCGATCCACACCCATGGCGGCGCTATCGCGGGCCATTGGAGGCACCCGCGGCGATGTGCTTATCGTGAACCTGCCCGGTTCGCCCAAGGGCGCGGTGGAGTCGCTCGATGCTATTGTAGAATTGGTTCCCCACGTGCTCGACCTCTTGGGAGGGCGAACGGAGCATCAGGATGCGCAACGTTTTGGAAACTCGTAACGTCTGGAATTTCATGCCAAACCCTAGATGGATTTTCGCCGGCTTGCTTGCGGCCGGGCTGCTCGCACAAGGCCAGCAGGATCCCGCAAAACCCGAGTCGGCCGTGGACAACCCAATCAAAGTCTCGGTACAGGTGGTGGTGGCCCCGGTAACCGTAACGGACCGCAACGGCGATAACGTAGACGGCCTGGGGCCCGAGCAGTTCCATCTCTTCGACAACGGCAAAGAACAGAATGTTCACGTGGATGTGTCCTTCCCGCCCATCTCGTTGGTGATCGCGGTGCAGGCCAACGATCACGTGGAGTCCGTCCTGCCGCAGATTCAGAAAATCGGTGGGATGATCGCGCCGATTGTGATCGGCGACCAGGGCGAGGCGTCCGTGCTGGCCTTCGATTCGCGCATCCGGGTGATGCAGGAGTTTACGTCCGATTCCACCAAAATTACCGAAGCGCTGAAGAAGATTCATGCGGGCAGCAGCCAGAACCGCATGATCGACGCGGTGGAGGAAGGCGTGCGCGAGTTGCACACCCGGCCGCAGAATCGCCGGCGTGTCCTGTTGCTGGTGAGTGAAACGCGCGACAAATCCAGTGAGGCTCGCCTGCGGGAGACGGTCATTGCCGCCCAAGTGGCCAACGTCAGTGTGTATACGGTGGACATCTCGCGCATGGTAACCACTGTCATGGCCAAGCAGGACCCCGGCTACATCGATAACCGGCCTCCGGCTATGACGCCGATGCCGTCGGGATATCCCCAAACCCCCAATACCGTGATGCAGGAGACAGGCAGCCTGGGGAGCAGCGCGGAATTCGTCCCGGCGATGGTGGAGGTCTTCAAGGACACCAAGGCCATTTTCAAGCAGAATCCGTCGGAAGTCTTCACCCGGGGCACGGGTGGCGAGCAGTTCGGCTTCGTGCGGCAGCGCGGGTTGGAGGATGCCATCGAGCGCCTCGGCGCGGAGCTACACAGCCAATACATGATCTCGTACAATCCCAACAACAAGGACGAAGGCGGCTTCCACGAGATCTCTGTGCAGGTATCCGGCCGTAAGGACGTTAAGATCCGCACACGACCAGGCTATTGGCTGGGCCCGGTGTAAATGGCCCGCGGCCTGTGGCTACAACGGGGTATGAAAAAGACGCGCTGCGCGCGTTGGCGGCCTGCGAGGCCGCTGCAGGCTCCGAGCCTGTCCTCGTGGCCCTGCGGGCCACCAAAGATGATGAAAACCCTTGGAGGGCGGCCAATCTTGGCCGCAGCCGCCTTTTTAGGCGGCCAGAGCCGGCTGCGGGCAGGATTGCCCGCCCTCCAGGAGTGGTTTTCGACAGTGCCCCACTCGAAGGCAAAATCGCTAAGTGCCTTAACAAGTGACCGATCGCCTCTACTACACCGATTCCTACTTGCGTGAATTCCGCGCGCGGGTGACGGACCGTTCGGAGGATGGCCGCCGCATCTATCTGGACCGCACGGCCTTCTATCCCACGTCCGGCGGGCAGCCGCACGACACGGGCGCCATCGGCGGCGTGGCACTGGTGGAGGTCGAAGATGAAGGCGAGCGCATCGCGCACGTGGTGGAAGCGCCCTTGTCCGCCGGCGAAGTAGACTGTCACATCGATTGGGACCGCCGCTTCGATCACATGCAGCAGCATAGCGGACAACATCTGCTTTCGGCGGTCTTCGTGGAGCGGTTCCGCATCTCGACCGTCAGCTTCCACCTGGGGCAAGAGGTCTCCACCATCGACCTGGATACGGCCACGCTCGAGCCCGCGCGCGTGGTGGAGGCCGAACGGCGCGCCAACCAGGCGGTCTTCGAGAATCGGCCGTTGGGTGTTTCGTTCGAGGACGCCGCCGAGACGCGCGACTTGCGCAAGCCTTCCGAGCGCGCCGGCATGCTGCGCATCGTGTCCATCGAGGGCCTGGACCGCAGCGCCTGCGGCGGCACGCACGTGGCGCGCACCGGCGAGATCGGACCGATCCTGCTCCGTAAGCTGGATCGAATTCGCAATACGACGCGTGTGGAATTCTTGTGCGGCGGGCGCGCCATCGGCCGTGCGCGCGCCGATTTCGACTCGCTCTCCCGCGTGGCGCAGATGGTCTCCGGATCGCTTGACGAGGCGGCGGGACTGGTGGCCGCGCAATTCGAGGCGGCCCGGAATGCCGACAAGCTGCGCCGCAAGCTGGAAGCGGACCTGGCGCAGTATCAGGGCCGGGAACTATATGCCGTCACCGCGCCGGAAGAGGGCAGCGTGCGGCGCGTGCTGCGGCGCTTGCCATCGGGCAATCTGGAGGAGTTGCGCGCCCTGGCCCAGAGCTTCACGGCGCAGCCGAAAGCCGTGTTCATCGCGGCACTGGACGAGCCGCCCGCCGTGCTGCTGGCCGTTTCGGCCGATAGCGGCATCGACGCCGGAAAGCTGCTGAAAGCCGCCCTCACTCAGGCAGGCGGCCGCGGCGGCGGCAACCCGCGGATGGCCCAAGGCAGCCTGCCCAGCCGCGCAGCGTTGGAGCAAGTGCTGAGCCACATCAGAATATCTTGATCCGCAGGAATTTCTGCGGATCTTCGTGGAACTCTTTCATGGTCGAGTGCAGTTGCTGCAGCGCGCCATTCACCGACTCATACAGTTGCGCGTTCGACAGCATCTGTCCGATGGCGCCCTCGCCGGAATTCAGCGCGTCTACATTTTCGATGAAGGCGGCCACGCGGCGGTTCCACTCGACATACGCCGAGTCACTGGCGATCAACTGGCCGCCCGCGCCCTTGCCCGCATTGAGATCCGCCAGGGTCTGCCGCACTTTCGCGATCTGCTCGCGCATCTGGTCGTACTGCGTAGTGTCCCGCAGAATCGGGTTCGCCTGCAATTGCGCCAGCCGGTTGTCCAGTTGCTGCAGCGACGCGATCAGTTTGTCGTGCATGGTGGAGGTATATAGGGCTTGTCCCAATTGAGACTGCGATCCCGTGGCGGCGCGCATTTTCTTTTCCACCTTGGCAACCCCGTCCAGAAACTGGTGATACAGATCGTCGCTGGTCACGAATTGGCCGAGGGGGCCCTTGCCGGCCTGGATATCCTGGATGATCTGGTCGATGGTCCGCAACTGCGCGTCGAACTGCCTCAAATCGATGTTCTGCATGAAGTTGGACGGCGGCGGGAAGCGCAACTCGCCCTCGGCTCGCACGTGCTCCGGACTTCTCCCCATGTTGATGTTGATGTACTTGTCGCCCAGCAGATTGGCGCTGTCGATGGTGGTGACGGAGTCGTCGGGAATGTAGGGCAGGAAGGCATCCTCAATCTTCATGCGCACGGCTACCACGCGATTGGGATCCTTCGACGGACTGAGGTGTACGGACGCCACCAAACCGATCTTCACGCCATTCAGCAGGACATCGGCGTCGGGTTCGAGTCCCGTGGAATCGGGAATATAGGTAGTTACGTTGACCTTGGCCTTGAGCCACGTACCGCCGCTCAGCAAATACGTCAGCACCGAGAGCACCGCGATCGCGGACACCGCCACAATGGTGATGCGGATCTTCGCCCAGCGGAGTCTATGGGGATTGGGCATCCTTCTTCTCTCGGTCTTCTCTCGATTGTAGCGTGTGGGGACGCTCAGTTCTTGTTTCGAATCGAATACAAGCGGCTCTCGGTGCGCAGAAGCAGGCGGTCGCCAACCAGCGCCGGAGTGGCCTGCGCCATCTCGTCCAACAGGTTGATATGGAGCAATTCGAACTTTTCGCCGGCGGCAATTACGAACGTTTTTCCCTCCTCGCTCAGGCAGAACACCTTGCCATTGTAAGCCCACGGCGACGACGTGAAGGCCCCGCCGGCGTCGATCCTGGAGCGGTACGACAGCTTCCCGGTTTTCGCGTCGAAACGGCTCAAGATCCCGGTCTCCGACAATACATACAACGCCCCGCCGTATGCCACCTCCGTCGGCAGGTAGGTGCCGCCATGCGGCTGTGACCATGTTACAAAGTCGCTGTATTTTCCATCGTCTCCCGGTGTCAAATCCCCCGTCGCCCCGGGCCTGATCGCCACCAGCGCCTTACCCCTCCCACCGTTCACATACAGCAGGCCCTCGTAAGCGAATGGACTTGGAATCGGTGTGGCCGACATGCCGGACAGCCGCCATAACTCCTTGCCCCCTGCGTCGTAACTCACCGCCACTCCAGGCCCGACGGTCACCACTTCCGTCCGTTGCGGGTTCTTCCAAACAAATGGCGTAACCCACCCCGACCGCTGTGGCGGCCCGCCGCCTTTCGCGGCCAAGTCCCGATCTGTCCGCCAAACCGGCTTGCCGGTCTTCGTATCGAAGGCCGCAATCAACTGATTCGTCTCGTTGTCGTTGACGATCAGCAGCATGTCCCCGAGAAGCGCCGGCGAGCTTCCCGTTCCGAAGTCCAGGTAAATCGGATACGCTTCGAGCGGCGTGTGCCATACCAGCTTGCCCTGCATGTCATATGCATAGAGGCCAAGGTTCGCGACGTAGATATAGACCAGCCGTCCATCGGTCACCGGAGTCTCCGAGGCAAAGCTGTTTTTCCTGTGCCGCCCTCCCGGTGGCTGCCCGGAATAGAACTCCTGCCGCCAAACCGCCTTACCGGTCTGAATGTCGAGACAGTACAGGTAATAATGCAGCATCACCTCCTTGGGCAATTCGATGTCGCGGGCGGTCACGCGTTTCAGCACTTCCTGTTCGCTGAGCCCCTGCTTCATCAACTCGGCCGCATACGCATTGCTGTACTCGGTCCCAATCTGCGGCGGCTTGGATTTTCCCTCCGTCGCGACCGTGGTGAGAAACACGCTATGGCTGTAGACAATCGGTGACGACCACCCGCGCCCCGGAATCTCCGCCGCCCATTCCACGTTCTCCGTCTTCGACCACGTTTCCGGTAGCCTTCCCTGCACAGCTACCGGATTCGCGTCCGGCCCTCGAAACATCGGCCAGGCGGGCTCGGCCGCGCATGCCGCACCCATACTCAGCGCAATCACGCTCGTAGCCGCGAGAATCCTATACCGATGAAGACGACCCATTTTATGATTTTACGCCTTGACACAAGAGGCCGACGCCATTAACCCGCCAGCATGCCTTCGAGCGTGTGCAGCTTGTCGGGCTGGCCCATCACAATCAGGTAATCGCCGGCGGAGATGGGCGTGTCAGCCGGGGGATTAAACACCATTTCGCCATCGCCATTACGGATCGCCAGCACGATCACTCCGAACTGCCGGCCGATCTGCAACTCGCGGATGCTCTTCGATACCAGGCCGCTCTGCCCGGAGACGCGCACCTGTTCGATGGCCACATTCAGCCCGGCGGCCTGCGTGGTGAAGTCCAGGAACTGCACCACGTGCGGGCGCAGCAAGGCTTGCGCCAGGCGATGGCCGGTGATAGCGTAAGGGGCGAAGACCGCATCGGCTCCCGCGCGACGCATCTTATCCTCGGCGCTTTCTTCGGCGGCGCGGGTGGCCACATAGATTTGCGGATTGAGGAACTTCGCCGAAAGCAGCACGAACAGGTTGTCGGCGTCGGTGGCTAGCGCGCCCACCAGTCCCTTGGCGCGGGCCACGCCCACGGCGCGCAGCGTTTCGTCGCGCGTGGAATCGGCGGCCACGGCCAGCATGCCCGCGGCGATGGCCTTCTCCACGCGGCCGTCGTCGATATCCACGACTACGAACGGCACGCCGGCCTGCTGCAGCTCGGATGCGGCCCCGCGGCCCACGCGTCCAAAGCCGCAAATGATGAAGTGACTCTGTAACTTGTCGATCATGCGTCTATTCCGCCGTTTACCTAGTAACTCGCCGAACTCCGCTTCGATGACCGTCTGCGTGATGGCGCCGATGGCCACCAGGATGGTGGTCACTCCCACGATCAACAGGAAAGAATTAAGAATCCGGCCGGAGGAGTGTAACTGGTCGCCATAGCCGACCGTGGTCATGGTCAGCAGCGTGGTGTAGAAAGCGTCGAAGAGCGTGTAGCCCTCGACGATCATGAAGCCCGCGGTGCCGATCGCCAACACAGCCGCGAGCGCCAGGCCGACGAACAGGAAGCGGCGCGCCAGGCGGGGCATGGAGTGAAACGGCGCGGTCACATCGTGTTCTTCCGGAAGATCAGGATATGCTGCCGCGGCAGGTTCTCCAAGGTTTTCTCCAGCCGGAAGCCTTCCGGCTCGATCTCCGCTTTAACCTCCGCCACGCTCATCTTGTGCGCCGGCAGGATGGGCACTTGCGGATCTTCCTTGCGGTACTCGAGCAGCACCATGCGGCCTTCCGGAGCGAGCGATGCGCGGATTTTCCGTAGCATCTTCTGCGGCTGGGAGAACTCGTGATAGACGTCCACCAGAAGTGCCAGATCGATGCGGCCGGCGGGCAGGCGCGGATCGTCTTCGGCGCCCAGCACGGCCTCGTAGTTCGGCAGTTTCCGCTCAGCCATGTTCTGGCGCAGCCGGTCGAGCATACCTTGTTGAATATCGACGGCGTAGACTTTGCCCTGGGGGCCGACTCGGGCCGCCAGGCGCCAGGTGAAGTAGCCGACTCCCGCGCCGATGTCGGCAACCGTCGCGCCTTTAGCAATGCCGATGGCGGCGGCGATCGCATCGAGCGCTCGATCAGGCGCCTCCTCGGCCTCGCGTTCGGGGCGCACCAGCCAAGGCGCGCCACCCATGCCCATGACGGGGGCGGTCTGGCGGCCGGTGACGGGATGTGCGTCCTGGCCGCAGGCCAGCAGTTCAAAGGCTAGCAGGCAGGCCAGCAGTGTGCGGAACATTCCTTACAGCATAGCCTTTACGGCCCGCGCGCGGCGCGAAGCACGCAACGCTTATTGTTTCAATGTGCGAATGTAGGCGACCAGGTCGGCCGCCTGGGGCTCGGTAACGGCGACTGCCTTCATCTTACCGTTGCCCGCGGTGATGTCTTTCTTCAAGGCCGCATCCGACTTGGCCTGCACATCGGCGGAACCCAGCGCCCGCATCTTCATTGCCGCCATGCCCGAACCGTCGGCTTTGTGGCACCCCTTGCATTTGGCGTCGTAGACCACCTTGCCGTCGGCTGCCGCTCCAAACGCTTGGACGGCGCCTAATGCCAGAAAAACAGCACAAACGGGTAAGAATCTCATTTACTACCTCCTGGGCGTATTGTAGCGTAAATATGCGATTCGAGGCGGCAGGCGTAGATTGTGGGGCGGGCCATGTGGGCTGCCAATGTTAGCCGCCCCACAATTCATGCGTACTCAATATTACGGGAAAATACCGCGCACCCGGGTGGCTTCGGCTACCCGCGAGACGGCCAGGATATAAGCTCCGGTCCGCATATCGGTGCGATAGCTTTCGGCGGTGCCGTAGACTTCCTTGAAGGCCGAATTCATGGTCCGCTCGAGATACTTGTTGACCTCGATCTCGGTCCAGAAGAAGCCGTACAGGTCTTGCACCCATTCGAAGTACGATACGGTGACGCCGCCGGCATTGCACAGGATGTCCGGGATCACCAGCACATTGCGCGCGAACAGCTCTTTGTCGGCGCCGGGAGTGGTGGGGCCGTTGGCCGCTTCCGCGACGATTTTGGCTTTGATGCGGTCCACGTTGTCCATGGTGATGGTGTTCTCAAGCGCGGCGGGCACCAGCACGTCGCACTTCAGCTCCAGCAGGTCCTTGTTGGTGATGAAATCGCAGCCGGGGAAGCCGGACACTGCGCCGGTCTCATCCTTATACTTCATGACGGCCACGGGGTCCAGGCCCGCGCCGTTGTAGATGCCGCCCTTGGAATCGCTGACGGCCAGGATGCGTGCGCCATCCTCATGCAGGAGTTTGGCGGCGATGCTGCCCGCGTTGCCGAAACCCTGCACCACAACGGTGGCTTTGGAAAGCGAGATACCCTTCAATTCGCATGCCGCACGCGTGGTGTACTGGCAGCCGCGCGCGGTGGCCTCATTGCGGCCCTTCGATCCACCCAGGCTGAGCGGCTTGCCTGTGACACAACCCAGCTCGGTGTGGCCATGGAACATGCTGATGGTATCCATGAACCAGGCCATGGTCTGGGAATTGGTGTAGACATCGGGCGCGGGAATGTCGCGATCGGGCCCGATAATGGGCGAAATCTCGGTGGCATAGCGCCGGGTGAGGCGCTCCAGCTCGCCGAGCGAAAGCTGTTTGGGATCGACGCGCACGCCGCCCTTGCCGCCGCCATAAGGGATGTTGACGGTGGCGCACTTCCAGGTCATCCATGCGGCCAGCGCTTTTACCTCGTCCAGCGTGACGCCCGGGTGATACCGGATCCCGCCCTTGGCGGGGCCGCGGGACAGGTTGTACTGTACGCGGTAGCCTTCGAATACCTCAATACGCCCGTCGTCCATGCGCACGGGGATGGAAACAATCAATTGCCTCTTGGGTTGTTTCAGTATGGCGCGCAGTCCCGCGTCCAGTTTGAGATGATCGGCCGCAGTGTCGAACTGTTCCTGGGCGATCTCAAAAGGATTCAGGACCTCTTTGGTCATTACGGCTGTATTCATGCTTTCTCCTTTTTAGAGGCAGCTTGTGGTAACAAGCTCCTCGTGTTCCTGCACATGCCGCGCGATGCCCACTCGGTGAAGCGGTACACGGCGTCGGCAAAAGTCACATGTGCCGGCATCGGCATAATAGGTGGCGTCCAGCTTGGCCAGGTAATAGAGCGGTAAGGATCCGAAGCCGCGCGTTTGCGGTGTCGGCTGATAAACCAGGACGGCCATGGCACACACCAGCGCGCCGCGGGCTTCGAGCAGCCGGCGTGCTTCAGAGAGCAGCATGCCGGAGCGCAGCAGATCGTCCACCAGGACGACCTTTTCGCCCGCCACGGGCTCCAGAAACTGGCGAAAGCGCATGGGCACGTCGCGGCCGTCTTTTTCGGCCCAATATACCTGGCCGGCGCGCAAAGCCTCGCAGAGTCCGTAGGCTACCGGCAGGCCCGCCGGGGTGGCGGCAACGATGGAGAGCTCGGGAATGAGGGCACGCAGCTCGGCGTTGGCGCGCAGCTTGCGGCTCAGGCCGACGCTGAGCGTTTTGGCGTTGCGGTGGTAGCGCATGGCCAGCGCCGTTTCCAGGTTGATGTCGGTATGCAGGCCGTTGAGACACTCGAAGTGGCCGTTTTGCAAGGCGCCAGTCTGGCGCAGCAGCGCGAGCACCTCATCTTGCGTGGGAACCAGTTCCATGGCCGTACCAGCCTTTCGGTAACGATTCCATAGTATCAGAGGTTTTAATCTTTATCCAGCCCCAAGTGGTGCTGCGGGAGAATTCAACGCAGTTTTTCCTCGACGCTGCGGATTTTATCCTCCATATGCTGTTCGCGGTCTGTGCGGGTGCCGAATCGCAGGCTAGAGGTGATGCGTGGCGCGCCCATGGCATGGACCACTTCGTGGCAGCGCTTGATGGCGGCGAACACGTCGTCCCACTCGCCCTCGATGTTGGTGCCATAGGCGTGCAGCCTGGTCTTGAGACCCGCCTCGGCGAGCACCCGCTCGCAGGCGGCGACCTCTTTGGATACGGAAGTCCCGACGCCGATGGGGACCACGCAGAGATCTGCGATGACCTTCATGGAGACCGCCTCCCTGGCGGACATCCACAGTCTAGCGTGCCGCAACGGCAGCGTTCGCGCCGCCCGCCAGGGTAATCGCCAGCACCACCACATTGCGATTTTGCGGCAGCGTGATTGAACTCACGGTTTTGGCCACGTTCAGGCTGAGGGAATAGCCGTACAGGTAGAGCACCCTTGTATCTATTGTTCCCGTACTGTTGTCGCGGTAGTTCATGGGCACCGCTTGCGACTCGCCCGGATAGTTCTGCGACAGGCACCAGTCGCTCAAGCTCTGTGTGAATGATGCGGTGGTGCCGTCCGTATACTTTACGATGAACGTCTGGCCTGGCTGGCTCCCGTTCACGCCCGTGGCAAGCAACTTCAGCGTAGTATACTTGCCGGCCGGCAGCGCCACAGTTTGTCCACTCACCGCGTCGGATGCCGCCATGGGTCCCAGGTTGAATAAGGTTCCGCCCACATTCTGGCTCGCGCCCAGCAGCTCACCCGAGTAGGAGCGGCCACCCGCGTCCAGGCCGCCGCCGGTGAATGGAAGGTAGTCAACGGCGCTGCCGGACACGTTGTAATAGGGCGACAGGTTCACAGAAGCCGTTTCGGCGCCGGGCGCCACGATGGTCAGATTCAGGATTGCGGTGTGGCTCACGCTTCCCGATGTGGCCGTGACGGTCACCTTCGAGACCCCTGGCGCTGCGGAAGAGGCGGCTGCGAATGTTCCCGTAAATACGCCGGCACTGCCCGACGCAGCGCCCAGGGCGGCGAAGGAGGATGTCACTCCCGCCGGCAGTCCCGAAGCGGACAGGACTAAGTTCGCCGCCGTTCCGGAGATCGCCGTTATGGAGGCGGCCGTGGTTCCTTTGTCTCCCTGGACCACGCTCAAACTGGCGGGCGCCAGGGCTACGGCGAAGTTCACCGGGGGCGGCGCCGTGACTGTCACCGTGATCGCGACCGTGGCCGTGAGACTGCCTGAAGTACCCTTGACCGTAAACGATGTCGCCTTAAACGCCGCGGAGCTTGCCACCGTAAGAGTGAGCGTGGCAGTAGTCGCGCTGGTTGGGCTGAGTGAAGCGGTAACTCCGGTAGGCAAGCCTGTGGCGCTATAGGCGACTGTCGCGCCGAAACCGCCCTTCGGATTTACGGTTATGGTCGCGGTTCCGGGGGTGGCGACTGTGGCGTTCACGTTGGAAGCCGAGGAGGTCAGCGTGAAACCGGGCACGACGGTCACAGTTAAGGATATGATAGCCGTGGCTGAAACGCTGCCGGACTTGGCCGTGACGGTTACCGGAATGGTGGTGATGGTTGCCGAAGCGCTGGCTGTAAGCGTCAACTTGCTGGTGGAACTGGTGCTGGCTGGACTGAAGGCTGCCGTCACGCCGGGTGGCAATCCGGCGATGGTCAGGCTGGCGGCGCCGGTGAAGCCATTCACCGGGGTCACTGTGATCGTGCTGCTTCCCGACGTCCCCTGCGCTACGCTCAAGCTTGCCGGCGCGGCTCCCAACGTAATGCCTGGCGCACCCTTTACCGTCAGGCCGATCATGACGGAGGTGGACGATGCGCCTACGGTTCCCGTCACCGTGACAGTGGCGGTCCCAGCGGCGGCGGCAGGGGCCGCAATGAACGTCACGGTGCTTGTGGTGGCGGTAGTTGCCGGGTTAAACGACGCGGCCACATAGCTTGGCAGACCCGATATCGTCAGGGTGACTTTGCCGCTGAACCCGCTCTTAGGCGTTACCGTGATGGTGTCCGTGACGCTGGTCCCTTGCACCACACTCAGCGTGGCGGCGGAGGCCTTCAACGAAAAGTTTGCCGGAGCGGCCACGGTCAAAGCGATCCCCACTGTCGCGCTCAGGCTCCCGGACTGGCCCGTCACCGTCACGGTAGCCGCGCCCGTTGCCGCGCCCGCACTGGCGGTAAAGGTCAGCGTGCTGAGGGTGGCGGTGCTTGCCGGGCTGAACGACGCGGTAACTCCGCTGGGCAGGCCGGATATCGTCAGGTTTACCGCACTGTTAAATCCATTTGCGGCTACAATGGCGATGCCGGCCGTGCCGCTGCCGCCCTGAATGACGCTTACGGCCGCGGGCGTGGCCTGCAGAGTGAAGCCCGCCGCTCCTGTCACCTGTAGATTCAGGCTGGAACTCGCGGTAACGCTTCCGGAAACGCCGTGCACCGAGATCGTGTAGCTGCCGGCCGCGGCCCCGCTCGATGCGGTCAGGGTCAATTGGCTGACGGTAGCGCTGACGGGGACAAACGTTCCCGTAACGCCGGTGGGAAGTCCTAAAACGCTTAGGGTGACCGCGCCGGAAAAGCCGTTGTGCGGCGTGATTTGAATACTGGACGACGTACTGGATCCGTCTTGCACCGATAAGGCCGTGGGCGCGGCGGAAAGCCCGAACGACGGGGCGCTGGCCGTCTTGGTGAGGTCGTTGATCAGAGACTGGCCGACGGGCGTGCCCCATCCGGTCGCCAAATCGAAACCGGTTGTCGCGGCGAAACCATTGCTGCCCGTGGTGATGTCGTGCATGTCGCTATCGTACTCGGCGCCGCTGCCAAGGGCATAGATGGTGGGGTTCAGAAAGCCTACGGAGGGGCCTCCGTTCGCGGCCGCCTGTTGGTTTGCCAAAGCCATGAAGCCGGCCCATAACGGCGCAGCCGCGCTGGTTCCGCCTACGGGAGTCCATTGCCCGTTGTTATAGATGATGTATATTTGCACCGCGGCGAGATTAGCGACGTCCGGAACGTTGCGCATGGTCGTCGATCCGCCGATCGCCGCCATGTTCATGCTCTGTTGATAGCTGGGAATGGCGTAACTGCTGCTGATCCCGCCACCCCCGTCGCTCCACGTCGTTTCCGATACCCACGTCCCGCCGGGACCCGTCGTGGTCAGGGCCGTGCCGCCCACTACCGTCACGTTCGGGTCGTCCGCGGGCGGCCAGATTCCGCCTACGTAAGCGCCACTGTCGCCGGCAGCCGTGAGAAACGATTGCCCCTGCGCAATCATCTGTGTGAAGATCTGTTCCGTGGTCGCATCGATCGGGTACCACACCCACGAGCAACTCAATTGCTTGGCGATGTTGTCCGTGGCCATGCGATTCAGAACGTCGTCCGGCGTGGATCCCTCGTACACGATGATGTCGGCTCCCGGCGCCATGTAGCCGGCCATCATGATGTCCAGGATTACTTCAATATTCTCGCTGCCGGGGGAGCCGTTGAAACCATCCAAGAGCACGGTGGAGACTGGTACGGGCGGTAGTCCCGCCTGCTGGAAGTTCGATACCACATCCGCCGCGTAGAAGCCATCGAGTTCGAAGAGGCCGACCGTCTGCCCCGCGCCCGTCAGCTCCACCCCCGGGGCATAGGCTGCCCGGAAATCGCCGCCGGTGAACAGACCCTCTGTTCCGGATCCGGTGGTCATCGGCCGGGCCGCCGTGGGCGCCATCGTTTTCAGATCCGCCGGCCGCGGCAGCACGAAGTTGTCCAGTCCGGCGATATCCAGTATTGTTATATCGGCGTCCAGCGACGGATCGCGGTCGGGCGCGAAAAACCGTCCTCGCGCCGGGTGCTCCCAAACCGTCATATCGACATGCAGCGCCTTATCGATCGCCGATACCGGTCCCGTGACGTCCAGGATGGTGCGGTTCGGGTGCGTTCCCGACACTGCCAGGCCCTTCGCCTGGAAAAACTCAATCAAGCTGTCATAGTCTGCCTGGGTAGGACCAAAGCTCTCGGCAAACTCACTCGCACTCAAATAACGCCGGTAGTTTGGGCTCCGGGGATCGGAAACCTGTTCCAGGAAACGATCGAGCTCTTGCCGATTGCGTAGCGGCAATCCAACGGCCAGCTTTAGCCGAGCCGTGCCGGAGAGAGGACCCAGGCGCCGCGATTCACCGACAGCTTGCGGCACGTGGTTTGGAAGTGTCTGCAGGGCCGCGGCGCCTGCCGTCGAGGCGCATGCCATCGCGCCTATGCAGGCCGCGAAAACGCTTTTCCACCAAAAATACATAATTAAAGAGCCTTTTATCTGTATTAAGGTTGGCAATACGCGCGCGAGTCTGCGAAAAAGGGGTGCTCGGCGTGACTGGAACCATAATCCGCTCATCGGCCGGAAAATGGTTTTCGTGCGCGTGAATCTGCCAAGTCCGCTGTAGATCTGCTATGCTGATCGCGAAAATGCCTAAACCAACTAAACCGCCGGTGCGCGTCAAACGCGCCAAGGCCGAAGTACAGCAGGAGTTCGCCGGGATCAGGCGGGAAGCGGAGGCGGACCGCGAATCGGCCGATCCGAAGGCCGAGGCGGCTGCCCGGTTGCGCGCGGCCGAAGTGCGGCAAGCCGTCGAGGGCACCACCGTGGAAGGCGTGGTGCAAGGCATCTCCGGCTTGGGGCTGGAGATTTCCAGGGCGCTGGGAGAACTCTCCACGAAACTGGTGGACGAGGTGGAACAGCTTTCCGCGGTGCGCGAGGCCGTCAACCTGGAGCGCGCCGAATTGGAGCGGCTGCACAAGATCGATGTGGCCGCCACGGCGCTCGACCAGATGGTGCAGGACTACGCGCGCGAGAAGGAACGGCTGGAGGCCGAAATCGCGGCGCAGCGGGCGGCCTGGGAGGAGGAATCGAGCGACGCCGAGCGCGAGCGCAAAGAGCAGGAAGAGAATCTGAAGAAGGCGCGCGCGCGGGAAATCGAGGAGTACGAGTACAAAAAGAACCTGGAGCGCAAGAAGGCGCTCGATAAATACGAAGAGGATCAGCGGCTGCAGGAAAAGAAGAACAAGGAGCGGCAGGAGGCTCTCGAAAAGAGCTGGCAGCAGCGCGAAACCGCATTGAAGGAGCAGGAGCAGGAATTGCTGCGGCTACGCAAGGAAGCGCAGGAATTCCCGGAGACTGTGAAGACGGAATCCGAGAAGGCGGCGGCCCTGGCAGGCAAGGCAGCGGGGCAGAAATTCGAGCAGGAGATCCTGCTGCTGAAGAAGGAAGCCGATACGGAGAAGCGGTTGGCGATCCTGCAGGTGAAGACGCTCGAAGACACCATCGCGCGACAAGCGTCACAGATAGACGCGCTGCAGAAGCAGATGGAGGAGGCCAAGCAGCAGGTGCAGGACATCGCCGTGAAGGCCATCGAAGGCGCGTCGGGAGCCAAGGCGCTGGCGCACATCAATCAGATCGCGATGGAGCAGGCCAAGCGTCCGCAGCAGTGAGGGACGAGCGTTCATGGCCGTTGCCGTCTTCTTACATGCCAGTGCATCGTAGGAAATCCGCCCTTCCTGGGCAATTGGCGGATGCTGCGGCGAGTTGGGAGACGGCTACACGGAAACGATGCGCTCGGTTTACAGCGAGGCGCCGGAGACGGCCGACTACGTTTATGCATTGGTGGCAGCGCGCAGCCGAGCGAGTTCGGTCCGGCCAGACGCGGCGCTTCGGATTCATTACTACGAATAGCCTGAGCCAGACTTCCAACAGGGTGTGATCAAGCCTCATCTGATGGACCCGTCTACACGGCGACGTGTCGCACGCACCCCCGAACCCCTTACGCTGTAGCCGGAACAGGCTGTGCCAGTATGGACTTAGGATCGATGCCCGCGCGCTCGAATTCTCGAAGGAGTCGCCGCAGGTTGCGCGCCAAGGTGCGCGGATTGGCGTATGCGATCCCTTCTCCTGATATTCGACCTCTCCGTGCGGCATGAGCCATATCACTTTGGGCACTCGGTGAGCCACAGCCCAGGCGGCGCGCCTTTGCCTTCCACGCGGGGAGCGGGCGAACAAACCGGCGAAGAACGTGTCTTTGGTGTGAATGGCCGCCCACGCAATCTGGCATAGCAAACGCCGCAGATAGCGGTTCCCCTTGGCCGAGCGATGGCTGTAACAGACGCCCGGCGATTCCTGACTGCCTGCACAGACTCCCACCCAGGAGGCGAACTGTTGCGGCACTAGGGAACGCTTTCGCAACCGGACTAAGGTGGCGGTGTGGCCTTGCATCGCTACCGCCAGGACTTGGTTGATCTCCTCCACCTGCTGTTGCAGCAGCCGCACTTGTTCCATATGCTGCCGCAGCAATAACTGGTAGATCGGATCCAACTGTGCGGCCAGGGCTTCCTTGAGTTGCGCTTTCTTCTTCGCCCCGCGCTTCAGCCGCCAAGACCTCCACATCCGTTTCGCCCTTGGCGATGCGCTCCAGCATGGCCCAGCCGCTCACCCCAAACGCATCGCTCAGCACGCCGGTCAGCCGGATGCCGACTGGTTCCAGCAGGCCCTCCACCTGGTTTCGGATTACTCCCATTTTGCGCTTCAAGTGCACGCGGGTCCGCGTCAGCCAACGCCACCCCGTTGTTCTGTCCCAGGGATGAAGCTGTCCTACAGATCCCCCGCCCACCAACGATCCGCTAAATGCTGCGCGTCCCCGTAATCTCGCTCGCGTCCGCGCGGCGCGCGTCTTTAACGGATGGCTCAGGTGCAGTTGGAGCGGTTCCAAGCGGTACCACACCGGCCGCCAAAACTGCGCCGTCGATTCCATGATCACTTCGGTGACCTGCCAAGGTTGCAGTCAGGGCGCCAAAGCCAGGATCTCTTTCCGGGCCGTGCCCAACCTCCGCTTCTCCTATTGCGTCTGGCCGTCATGGTCTAGAGGCGCACACATCTTCTTGTGCACATCGATACCGGCTATCCGACGATGTACTGGTTCCATATTGTTCTTTTGGTGATCGCGCAGCGCAGGACCCGGTATCGTTATCAGTCACCCCAACGGGTTCTCCCGACGATGCGATCGCCAGGACATCCCACTCATCCTTCCGTCTTCGGTCGAGACGAGTCCCGGCACGGCACGCGCGAATGCGTAGGCTACCTCGGTCCACATGTGAGAAATGCAGATTAGGATGCGAGACCGGCGTCCCCATTTCGCAAGCTCTGATCGAGCGCGGGTTCGATGTCTACGGAGTGGATGCTTCAGCCAGGATGATCGCCGCCCTCCGGGCCCGGCTTCCAACCGTCCCTGTTGAGTATGCCGCTGTAGAGGATTCGGACTTGGCGGGCCGCTCTTCACTGCTCCGAGTCAAAGCTGTACGTGGTCCTACGCCATGACACGACGCACCTCCATCACTCGGCTACGACGCATACCGGAATGCGCTGGCATCCGGGGGCTCGACTCCTATTTGTGATGCCCGCCGCCATCCGCCGCGGGCGCATTCACCGGCGCACCGTCGGACGGATGCGTCGTGCGGCTGAGCGGAATGGTCTGCACCGTGCGCATCACGCCGTCCGCGTCCGGAGCCATCACTTGTATCGAGGCGGTTACCTGCGCCGCGCGGAACGACAATAGAGGCTTCCGCACCATCGCCACGCCAACCACCAAACCTTCTCCATCGGTCGCCGTAGCCGCAGCCGCGGACCCGCCTGCGGCGAATGATGCCGCCATCGGAACGCCCACGTGCGGCACAGCCGCCGAATCCGCCGCCGTGGTTACGCACGGTTGTACCGCCGCACCTGTGCCGAGCGGCTCCAGTGTCACGGTCTTCTCCGCCATTACGCCGCCCGTCTTGACGTTGACGAACTCTAAGGTCACGTCCACCGCGCCCGTGCCGACGTTGGCGGCGCACAACACCAGCTTTTGTCCCGTCTCGGTGCTCGCCGGCAAGCTCGCCAGCCGGAACGCAACAGGCGCCGCCCAAGCGCCGGCCGACGTTGCCAGTCCCCAACATGCCAACAATACCCCGAATTTCATGCCAGATTTCACGACCGCTCTCCTTCCTGCGCGTGAGACGTGATCCGGCCCGAAACGGTTACCAACGTCACCGCCGTAAGCCTGTGCCACCAACGGAGAAACGCGTCCGCACTTCGGCGCTCACAGCTACCGGCCTGTGTCTCTGCGCGTCTATCGGACACCAGACCGTGCGCGCCTTCGCCAGCAGTGTCCGGTCGCCCGCGCGGAGCAGTTCGGTGAAGCGCTCGAACCGCACCCGGCTGGCGCTGCCAATCCAAGTGCGCGCCACAATCCCGTCACCCAGAAAGGCCGGCGCCAGGTAATCGATTTCGTGGCGCAGCACGATCCAGCGCACTTTGGCCTGGTCCGCCGCCGGCGCCACGGCTGTCCAGTGCGCCACAGCGGCCTCCTGCACCCAGCGCACGTACGTGACGTTGTTGACGTGCCCAAGCTGGTCGAGGTCCGCCGGCTCCACTGGCAGCACGATCTCGAAGGCTTGCGCCGCGGGGCTCATCTCTACAGTATCCCGCCCCCCTGCTATCCTGGAAACGCAGGAATCCAAATCGTCATATCGAGGTAACCGCCGTGCGCGTAGTGGCCGGAGTGGATCTTGGCGGAACCGCCATCAACTATACGTTAGTCAGCCCGCAGGAAGAGTTCCTAATAGAAGGTCTGTGCGAATATCCCGCCCGATCCAAGGAGGGGCCCGCAGTCTGCCTCCAGCAGATCGTGGACGGTCTGAAAAGAGCCGTCGCCCAGGTCGGACTGTGCGATGCCGATGTAATTGTCGCCGGTCTCGACACCCCTGGCCCGGCCAGCGCGGCGGGCGTACTCAGCGCCGAAGGCTCCACGAACTTCGTGCACCGCGACTGGGGCGGGTTCGATATCCGCGGCAACCTGGCGGCGCGGCTGGGCATCCCCGTGACCTATTTGAACGACGGAAACGCCGGCGCGCTCTGGGGCCACTTCAACATCTTCGGCACCAAACTGGATGCCACCTCTGTCACGGTAGTCATCGGCACCGGATTAGGCGGGGGCGTCATCATCGATGGCCGCGATGTCAAGGGCCGCAAGGGCTTTGGCGGAGAGTTGGGACACGTGCTGCTGCCGTATCAGAATATCCGCGGCATCGCCGGGCTGGTTCCGGAATGCAACTGCGGACGCATCGGCGATCTCGAATCGGTGTGCTCTCTCACGGCCATCGAGAAGTCCTTTCTGCCGTACTTCCTCACCCGCTATCCTGGTCACGAGCTGGGCGAACTCGGCTTGCACCAGGCCGCCAAACTGGTACGCGGCCTGGCGGAGAAAGGCGATCCCATGTGCCGGGAAATCTTCCGTGTCCAGGCGCATGCGCTCGGCGTATTCTTCGATGAGATGATCAACACGTTCGATCCCGATGCCCTGATCGTCGGCGGCGGCGCCATCGAAACCAGCGAGGAATTTCAGCGGTGGTTCATCGGCGAAATTCACGCGGGCATGCCGCCGCAGCGAGAGGAACAGTCGGATATCCCGGTCTACGTCATGCCTAACGGCGATACTGCCGGCGCGCGCGGCGCGGCCATCGAAGCGCTCCAGTTCGCGCGCGAGAACGGGCTTCTGTAATGGAAACCGACGAACAGCTTGCCGCGATGTTCCCGAAACTCGACGATGCCCAGATCGCGCGCCTCGGGGCCTTCGGCAGCCAGCGGCATGCTGAACCAGGCGAGATGCTCTTCGACCGGGGAGATACGGACCACGGTGTTTTTGTGGTGCTCGCGGGCCGCATCGAAGTCGATAGCCTGGCCGGCGGGAAGGAGTCCGCACTACATGAGCTGGCGCGCGGGGAGTTCACCGGCGAAATGACCCATCTCTCCGGCCGCCCCAGCCTGGTGCGCTGCCGTGCGCGGGAAGCGAGCGAGCTGCTCGAAATCGACAGGTCCAATCTGCGGCGGATCATGCAGACCGAGGCCGCACTCGGCGAGACATTCCTGCGAGCCTTCGTCCTGCGGCGCGTATATCTGATTGCGCATTCCGTGGGCGAGGCGGTACTGGTCGGATCCAGCCATTCCGGCGATACGCTGCGGCTCCGGGAGTTCCTTACGCGGAACGGCCATCCGCACACCTACATCGATGTGGAGCGCGACCCTGGCGTGCAGGCCGTCTTCGACCAATTCGATTTCCGCGTGACCGATATTCCGGTCCTGATCTGCGGGACGCATCTGGTGCTGCGCAATCCCAGCAACGCTGAAGCGGCCGCCACCTTCGGATTGAATACCGGAATCGACGAGGGCGATGTATACGACCTGATTGTGGTCGGCGCGGGACCCAGTGGACTGGCGGCCGCGGTTTATGGCGCTTCCGAGGGATTGCACGTGCTGGTCCTCGAAAGCACCGGCCCGGGAGGACAAGCCGGCGCCAGTTCCCTCATCGAAAACTACCTCGGATTCCCCATGGGTATTTCGGGACAGGACCTGGCGAACCGCGCCTTTGTGCAGGCGGAAAAGTTCGGCGCCCAAATTGCGATCGCGCGCGCCGCCCTTGGGATCAAATGCGTCCAACCGCCCTATACGATCGAGCTGGACGATGGAGGATCGGTGCGCGGCCGCAGCATTATCGTGGCGGCCGGGGCCCAGTATCGAAAGCTGAATCTATCCAATATCGCGCAGTTCGAAGGCGCCGGAATCTACTATGGCGCAACCAAGGTAGAGGCCCAACTCTGCGGCGATGCCGAGGTTGCCGTCGTCGGCGGAGGAAACTCAGCCGGGCAAGCGGCGCTCTTCCTTTCGGAAAGCGCCAGGCATGTCTGTATTGTAGTGCGCGGACCGGGGCTGGCCGACACCATGTCACGATATCTGGTTGCCCGGATCGAAGCGAGCCCGCAGATCACCGTCAAGCCGTGGTTCGAGATTGAAGCGCTCGAAGGCGGCGCGCACCTGGAGCGTATCCGTTGGCGCAATACAAAGACAGGAACCAGTGAGACGCACGAGATTCAGCATGTCTTTCTGATGACCGGCGCCAACCCCAACACGGCGTGGCTCGGCGGATGCCTGGAGCTGGACGAAAAGCGCTTCATCAAAACCGGCGCCGATCTGGGACCCGGCTGGCCGGCGAACCGGCCGCCTTATCTTCTCGAAACCAGCGTCCCCGGTATCTTCGCGGTGGGAGATATCCGCTCCGGAAGCGTGAAGCGGGTGGCCTCGGCCGTGGGCGAAGGATCGATGGCTGTTCAGTTTGTCCACAGGGTCCTGGCCGGCAACTGAGTCGCCGGCTGCCTGAGCGGCGCACCCTGCGATATGCGAACCTGAAGTACGTATGAGCACACTCCCAAACCGCCAATTCAAGTTGACCTCCCGCCCCGTCGGCATGGTCCAGCGCAGCGATTTCGAATTCGTCACCACGACCGCCGGGGAACCCGGTTCGGGCGAAGCGCTGGTCAGGGTGTTGTACCTGTCGCTCGATCCCGCCATGCGCGGCTGGATGAACGAAGGCAGGTCTTACATCGCCCCGGTTGGCCTGGGCGAGGTGATGCGCGCCGGCGGCGTCGGCCGCGTGGTAGCCTCTAACGACCCAAGCCTGGCGGTGGGCGATACGGTCGTGGGCATGACCAACGTTCAGGACTATGCCGTCGTCAAAGCTAAGGATGTGACCAAGGTAGACCCGCGCCTGGCGCCGCTGCCGCGCTATCTGGGCGCGCTGGGCATGCCCGGACTCACGGCCTATTTCGGACTGCTGGATATCGGCCAGCCGAAAGAAGGCGAAACGGTGGTGGTCTCGGCCGCGGCGGGCGCCGTGGGCGCCGTCGTCGGACAGATCGCCAAAATCAAAGGCTGCCGCGTCATCGGCATCGCGGGCGGGCCGGCTAAATGCCGCTACGTGTGCGACGATCTCGGGTTCGACGCCTGGATCGATTATAAGAACGAGGATGTGCGCGCGGCCCTGGCGCGGCATTGCCCCAAGGGCATCGATATCTATTTCGACAACGTGGGCGGCGAGATCCTGGATATCGCGCTTTCCCTGCTGGCGCGCCACGCGCGCGTCGTCATTTGCGGAGCCATCTCCCAGTACAACAACCTGGGATCGATTCAAGGCCCCCGCAATTACCTGTCACTGCTGATTAATCATGCGCGGATGGAAGGCTTCGTGGTCTTCGAATACGCCGCGCGCTACCCCGAAGGCGTGCAGGCGCTAGCCGGCTGGATGCTCAGCGGCAAGCTGAAGGCGCGCGAAGATATCGTCGAAGGGCTGGAGACGTTTCCCGAGACGCTGCAAAAGCTGTACCGCGGCGAAAACTTCGGCAAGCTGGTAATCAAAGTAGGTGGGACGGACCTCTAGGTCTGCGCGGGTCATCCATGACCCGCTCCCGGTGTGTACCGAGTTAGGATGAAAAAATATATGAACCCGCAAAAAAAACTGCTTAGCTTATTCCTGGTATCCGCTGTTTTCCTCGCGCCGGCCCTGTGTCCCGCCGAGGACCTTCCTTCGGGCGTGAAAAAGGTGACCTCCGTCGAGGGCATCACCGAGTACAGCCTGGAGAACGGGCTGCATTTTCTGGTGTTCCCCGATCCGTCGAAACCCACCATCACGGTCAATATCACCTACCTGGTCGGCTCGCGGCAGGAAGGCAACGGCGAAGGCGGCATGGCGCACCTGCTGGAGCACATGCTGTTCAAGGGCAGCACCAAACATACTAATATTATGCAGGAGGTGACCGAGCATGGCAGCCAGTGGAACGGCACCACCAGCTATGACCGCACCAATTACTTCGAAACATTCAAGGCCAGCGACGAAAACCTGAAGTGGGCGCTCGACCTGGAATCGGACCGCATGGTGAATTCCTTCATCAAGAAAGAGGATTTCGACAAGGAATTTTCGGTGGTTCGCAACGAGTTCGAGATGGGCGAGAACAACCCCATGGGCGTGCTGTTCAAGCACACCATGGCGGCCGCCTACATCGCGCACAGTTATGGCCGGCCCGTAATCGGGAACAAGTCGGACGTGGAACGCGTGACCATGGATAAACTGCAAGCGTTCTATCACAAGTTTTATCAGCCGGACAATGCCGTACTCATGGTGGCCGGCAAAGTGAGTGAGCCGCAGATAGTGGCGCTGGTGAACCAGTACTTCGCAAAGATCCCGCGGCCGTCGCGCACGCTTACACCCACTTACACGGTCGAACCCGTGCAGGACGGCGAGCGGCTGACGGTGGTCCGCAGGGTCGGCGACACGCAGGGCATTTTCGTGGTCTATCACACGCCGGACGGCAGCCACCCCGACCAACCCGTGCTGGACGTGCTGGCGAGCGTCATGGGGGAACAGTCCTCGGGCCGTTTGTACAAGGCGTTGGTGGACAACAAGAAAGCCGCGCGAGTATTCGGCGACTCGATGCAGTTCAATGAGCCGGGATTAATCATGTTTGGCGCCACGCTCAACAAGACCGATTCGCTGGACGACGCGCGCAACACGATGTTGGCCACCATCGACGGAGTGGTGAAAGAGCCTCCCAGCAAGGAGGAAGTGGATCGCGCCAAGGCCCGTTTGGAAAAGCAGATCGAAATGACCTTGC
Source organism: Bryobacteraceae bacterium (assembly GCA_035511215.1). GTDB lineage: Bacteria > Acidobacteriota > Terriglobia > Bryobacterales > Bryobacteraceae > Bog-159. The sequence goes on from DATKFU010000370.1 coordinate 31,714, forward strand.
GCAACTCCGAACAAGTTGGCTTGTTCTTGAGCGAGTTCATGGCGATGGGCGACTGGCGCCTGTTATTCCGCGACCGCGACATCCTACGCCAAGTCACTCCGCAGGACGTGCAGCGCGTCGCTGCGGCCTATCTGAAGACTTCAAACCAGACCATTGGCGAATTCATTCCCGATCCCAAACCCGACCGCTCCGAGATCCCGGCCAAGACGGACGTCGCGGCCGAGCTCAAGGACTACAAGGGCGAGGCAGCCATGGAAGCGGGCGAGGCGTTCGACCCTTCGCCGAAGAACATCGAGTCGCGGGTCGAGCGTTACACGCTGCCCTCCGGCATGCAGGTATCGCTGCTGCGGAAGAAGACGCGCGGCGCCAGCGTACACGCTGTCATCAACCTGCGCTTTGGCGATTTGGAAAGCTTGGCGGGCTCGAGCGACACGGCCGCGCTGGCCGGCGCCACGCTGATCCGCGGCACGGCGCATAAGAACCGTCAGCAGATCCAGGACGAGATCGATAAGCTGAAAGCCCAGCTCAACGTGAACGGCGGCGCGACCAGCGCGAATGTCAGGATCGAAACCACGCACGAGAATCTCCCCGCCGTGCTGCAACTGGCCGGCGAGATCCTGAAAGAGGCGACGCTGCCGGAATCGGAATTCGAGCAGGTCCGCAAGGAACGGTTGACCAATCTCGATGCCGGGAAGACGGAGCCGACGTCCCTGGGCTTCACTGAAATACGCCGCACCATGTATCCGTACCCCAAGGGGGACGTGCGTGGAACGCTCTCGCTCCCGGAGCAGATCGAGGAAGTGAAAAACGTCAAACTGGATGACGCGAAGGCCTTCTATAAGCGGTTCTACGGCGCGTCGAATGCGCAACTGGCTGTGGTGGGGGACTTCGATCCGGCGGAAGTGAAGAAAGAGATCGAAGCTCAGTTCGGCGCTTGGAAGAGTCCGGCGCGGTTTGAGCGCGTGAAGTACGGGTTTCAGAAGATTGCGCCCGTGAACCAATCCATCGAAACGCCCGACAAGCAGAATGCGGTGTTCATCGCGGCTACGCGGCTGCACATTAGCGACAAAGATGCGGATTACCCGGCCCTGTTGATGGGGAACTATATCCTGGGCGGCGGCGGCCTGGACTCGCGGCTGGGCGCGCGCATCCGCGTGAAGGAAGGCTTGAGCTACGGTGTGAACTCGAACCTGTCGGCCAAGCCCAACGAGGAGGATGGCCAGTTTCAGGCGTTCGCCATCGCCGCGCCGCAGAACGTAGCTAAGGTGGAAGCGGCATTCAAGGAGGAGATGCAGCGCGCGCTGGCCGATGGCTTCACCAAGAAGGAACTGGACGACGACCGCACCGGGTGGCTGCAAGAACACCTGGTGGAACGGTCCGATGACGACTCATTGGTGGGCATGCTGGCTTCCAGGGATTACGACGGACGGACGATGGCCTGGGATGAGGAACTCGAGAAGAAAGTCTCGGCGCTGACGGCCGACGACGTTGCCAAGGCCGTGCGGGGGAATATCGACCTGGCGCAGATTTCGATTGTGAAGGCGGGCGATTTCAAGAAGGTATCGAAGTAGAGCACGCCCCCGGCGTGCCGTGTCGGCACTCGTGCCGACACGTTACGCGACGCTCTGATGGACCTCCTCCGATGTCACCTGGGCTCTGAACAGGCGCGTTGGATAGACCCACTCGAGCAGCGGCGTGGTCATGAAAGTGGTCACCAGAGCCATCAGCACCATGATGGAGAACATCGCCTGCGAAATCACGCCGATATCCAGGCCAATGTTTAGGATCACCAGTTCCATCAGGCCCCGCGTGTTCATCAGAACGCCCAGCGCCGCGGCCTCGCGCCAGGGCATGCCGGCCAGCCGCGCCGCGAACATGGACCCCCCCAGCTTTCCGGTGATGGCCACCACGATGACGATGGCGCTGTAAAACCAGATCGCATGGCCGCCGCCCACCCCGATGCGCGTCCGCAGTCCCGTGTAGGCAAAGAACAGCGGCAGCAGCAGCACTACGGTCACCGATTCGAACTTGTGCAGCAGGTAGCGCGTGAAGTCAGGGGCCTTGGGCATGATCGCGCCCATCAGGAACGCCCCAAACAACAGGTGGATGCCCAGCCACTCGGTGGCTAGCGCGGATGCCAGTACCAGCACCACGATCAGGGCCAGGAGATTGTCGCTCAGGTGGTCCCGCTTGCGAAACGCGCGCTCGAGCGCAGGCAGCAAGCGGCGCACCACCACCAGCATGATGAAGACATAAACGAACGAGCCGGCAATCGTCACCCAAGCCGGTCTGGCGGCGTGCGCCACGCGCACCAGCACCACGATATAAGCCAAAATGCACCACCCGGTGACGTCATCCACCGCCGCGCAGGCGACCGCCAAGGTGCCCATTCGGCTTCGCAACAAGCCGCGCTCGGTGAGAATCCGCGCCAGCACGGGGAATGCCGTGATGCTCATGGCGGCGCCCATGAACAGCGCGAAATGAGTGAATGTGACCGAGTCGTCCGATAGCCGGGGGTAAAAATAAAGAGCGGTCAAGCCACCCAGGCAAAAAGGCGCCACAATGCTGACATGGCTGGTGAGCACCGCCGCATGACCGTAGCCGTGCAATTCCGAGGGATCCAGCGCCAGCCCTACCACGAACATGAACACCACCAGCCCCACCTGGCTCAGCGCGTTGAGATAGCTCAGGCTCGCCGCAGGGAACAACGCGGCGGAAGCGCCGGGCGCGAGCCAGCCGAGCAGCGACGGACCCAGCAGTATCCCCGCTACCATCTCGCCCATCACTTGCGGCTGATTGATCTTCTGGAAAAGGAACCCCACGATGCGGGCCGCCACCAGAATCACGGCGATCTGCAGCACCAGTTGGAAGAGATTGAGCATCACACGCCGCCTTTCTTGGGAGCCTGGCGAACGGCCCGGAAGGCCACCGGCGCGCAGCCATCGAATCCGGCCACGCCTTCCAGCGTGCGTGTGCCCGGCTTACCGGAGATGGTAGCGGTCAGCGATTTGGCGGTAAGAGCCACGCCGTTGACGGTGGCCTCCAGCGTTGTGGCGCGGCCGTCATTAAATGTGATGAGGGCCTCGGTTCCCGATTGAGAGATGCTCCAAGCCCGCTGCCGCTCGAAACTGCCCGGACTGTTGGCACAGTGCGCCGCGGGATCGAACTCCAGCGTCCAATCGCCCGTGATCGAGAGCGGCGCGGGGATACCTCGTCCGGCCTCCAGAATGCCCAGCAGGCCCAGCACCGGCAATCCGACCATTAGCAGGTATGCGGTCACCAGATTGTTCTTGAATAGGTTGGCGATCTCCCGATTTTAGCGCGGGCGGTAGCGGGCAGCAAGACTGGCAGTACCAGGACACCCGGGCCGACAGCAATATAAGATGAAAGAGGGGCGTCAATGGTGTTTCGTCCGCATCTTCTGGTAGCGTCGATCTCCGTGCTGGGCCTGTATGGCCAGACCGCGCCCACGCTGGCCGTCGACGCCAATGCCGGCCGCCATCCCATCAGCCCATTTATATACGGCATCAACGAGTATGCCGATAACGGCCTGGGCTCCATCATGCACATCCCGGTGCGCCGCTTCGGAGGGGACGCCACCACCAGCTACAACTGGCAGATCGACGTCAGCAACAGCGCCTCTGACTGGTATTTTATAAATGGCCTGCAAACCAACGACGGTACTGCTTCGCTCCCCGACGGTTCGTCCTTCGACCTGTTCCACGAGGCCGACCTGCAGACCGGCACAGCGAGTCTGGGCACTATCTCCCTGATGGACTGGACGCCCAAAGACAGCACCAGTTGCAGCTTCAGCGTTGCGAAATATGGCGCGCAGCAACAGGCGGACCCGTACAATTCCAATTGCGGCAATGGCATCCTGGCGAGCAACGGCCAGCAGATCGTCAACGATTCGAGCGATGCGTACGAGCCCATGCCCCAGAATTTCGCCCAGGACTGGGTCGCGTATCTCATGAAACGGTATGGTCCGGGAAACGCCGGCGGAGTCACTCTCTGGAGTATGGATAATGAGCCGGAATGGTGGTACGGCGTTCACATCGATATTTACCAGAGTCCCGCCAGCTACGACGACATGCTCGCGCGCAGCCTGAGATTGGCGCAAGCGGTTAAGTCCGTGGATCCCACGGCGCTGGTCACCGGCCCGGTAGCTGCCGGTTGGCCGGGCTACTTTTACTCGCGCGTGGACATGGACAGCGGCTGGAATACGTCCCCCTACCAATACTGGGACAATCCGACGGATCAGAAGGCGCACGGCGGCGTGCCCTGGGTCGAGTATTACCTGCAGCAGATGCAACAGTTCGAGCAGCAGCACGGATATCGCTTGCTGGACGCAGTCGATATCCACGGCTACATCACGCCGGATACTCTGAATACCTGGTCCAGTCAGAACAACGACGCTCCGGGTGACGCGGCGTTGGAGACCTTGCGCATGACTTCCACGCGGGCGCTGTGGGATCCGAACTATATCGTGCCGAATGCAACCGCCGGCGATAAT
>DATKFU010000371.1:0-30415 GCA_035511215.1 Bryobacteraceae bacterium
GACCTGGGGCATGACCGCCCTTTCGGCGGCCTGCATCTGCCGGTCCAGATCCTTGTACTCCGGGGACGACTTGATCTTCAGCTCGGAGCCGGCTTCCTGCGGCAGCGTGTCCCTCAAAAACCGGGAGTAAACCTTCGCGAAGCGGGCTTCATAACCCTTCCAGGGCCGGGTGCCATACACTTCGTCATACAGCGCCCAGCCGAACGAAAGCAACAGCAACGCCGAGGAAATGAACAGCGGCTTGCTGAGGGACGAATGAACGACTGGGTCCTTTTCTTGATCGGTCATATGTTGAACCAGGGAGTAATCCAGACGTATTTGATGCGGAACACCAGACGCAACAGCATCTTCACCGGCAGCAACAGCATCAGGATCAGGAACACCTGCATGATGGAGTATTGCAGCAGGCTCATGCGCGAGTAGATCTTCCGGTTGAAGGGCGTCCGCGTAATCAGCTTGTGCATGCCGATCCACGCACCCACGAAGTAGATACCCATCACGATGGCGCCGAAGATCAGCTTGCCGATGCGGCCCTTGATGCCGAAGAGATCGGGTAAGTCGCGGTTCACCTCGAAGATCAGGCGGTTGTGGTCCCACGTGACACCGGGCCAGAACCACATCCAGCCGGGACCGCGAATGATGGTGCCGATCACGATCATGCTGACCCACAGCGCGATAAAACCGAAGAGGAAGGTGAGAATCGAGAATTTGCGCTGCTTGTACGTGTAATAGCCGTTGCCCAACGGATTGGCGTCAATATAGGGAATCACCATCAGCCCTATAATGATGAGGCTGGGAAAGACCACGCCCGCCATCCAGGGATCGAAGTAGACCAGCATTTCCTGCAAGCCCAGGAAGTACCAGGGCGCCTTAGCCGGATTCATGGTCAGCGTGGGATTGGCCGGCTCTTCGAGCGGGGCGTTCAGCGTAATCGACCACACCATCAGAATAATGGTGACAATGATGGCGGCCAGGAACTCAATGCGCAGCAGGTAGGGCCAGACGTGTATTTCCTTGGCCCAACCGGGCTTCCACGGCGTAGTTTTGCGGTGACTGGTTTTGGCCAGCGCCGGGTCGGCCTCAAGCTGGCCGATCAGCCTGTCGTTGGCGAATGCCTGCCGCATCCCGTACCAGGTGTAGAACGGCACCACGAAAAGCAGCAGCACGATGGGAACGTTGTCCGGCGTGCTGAATATGGTCCAAAGCTGATGAAAATCCATGTGAGCCTCGGTGTCGGGTCACCCCGTCAGATTTTTCTAGGTTCCTTGATTTCCGACTCCAGCATCACCGGCGCAGGGCCCGAGATGCCGCCGTCTTTACGCACGCGCCAGAAATGCACCACCATGAACGTGGAGGCGATGATGGGGATCGCCACGCAATGCCAGATGTAGGCGCGCAACAGGGCATTCGCATCCACGATCGAGCCGCCCAGTAGCCCGAAGCGCACATCGTTAAACGGAGTCATCCCCAGCATGTGACCGAACGGGCCGTCGTGCCCCAGCAGCGGTGTGGCGCGCGCCATGTTGGTGCCCACCGTGACCGCCCAGAAGCCGAGTTGATCGTCGGGCAAGAGGTACCCCGTAAAGCTGAGCAGCAACGTGAGGACCAGCAGCAGCACGCCAACCACCCAGTTGAACTGGCGCGGGGGTTTGTACGATCCCGTGAGAAAGACGCGGAACATGTGCAGCTCGACCATGATCACCATCAGGTGCGCACCCCAGCGGTGCATGTTCCGCAGCAGTTTGCCGAAGGGCACGTCGTGCTCGAGATACAGGATGTCGCGAAAGGCCACCACCTTCGACGGGTGATAGTAGAACATGAGCAGCGTGCCGGTGAAGACCAGCGTGATATAGACGTAGAACGTCATGCCGCCCATGCCCCAGGTGTATTTGTAAGCCACCGCGTCGCGATTGATTTTGGCCGGATGCAGGTGCAGGAAGACATTCGAAAGCACGCCCAGCGCGCGGCTGCGCGGGGTTTCGTCATGCTTGACGCGCAGCACCGATTTCCAGAGGTCGGTCTTTTCGGGCTGCTTGAGCGCTTTCATCTCTTCGGCCGCGCGCTCGCGCACCACCTTGCCGCCTTCCAGCAGCGCGGTCATTTTGCCTTTGCCGTTTTTGCCATTGCCATTGGCGCCGGCGGGCGTACCAGTGGATGGAGGCGCGCCGTTCTTGCCGTCCGTTTCAGCCATGATTCACCTCACACATTGCGGAGAATGGCTCCTTCGTTGCCGAACTCCGACGGTTCGCCCTTGGGCCACCGGTAGACGTGGCTCAAGTCCACGACGATCTGGCCTTCGGGATCGAGTTCCACGTGCGCGCGATCCATAGGCCGCGGCGCGGGGCCCTCGAAATTGATGCCCTCGGGATCGTACCCGCTGCCATGACACGGGCACTTGAATTTGTTTTCGCTGGGCTTCCAGTCCGGCGTGCAGCCCAGGTGCGTGCAGATGGCGGAGATCACGAAGATGCCCTCCGTGTTGCGCACTACCCAGATGCGGTATTGGTTTTGGAACTTGGTGTCCACGCCGAAGCCAAAGTCGGACGGATAGCCGATGCGGAACCGGGTCTTGGGTTCATAGAGCGCGCGCGGGAAGAAGAAGCGCAGGAACATCAGGAAATTCACGCCTAGCACGCCCAGCACCGAGGCGATCACGAAACGGCGCCGCCGGAGGACCACCTTTTGCGGATCGGAATCCGCGGGATCGGGATCCTTGAGAATCTTGAAAAGCGCCTGAGAAAGCGAGGGTTTCGATTGTGGCGGCGGGGGCGTTTTCCCCGCGGGAGGTTCGGGGGTCGGATTTGCCATTACTTTCCTCTGGACCGGCGTCGGCCGGCCGTCCTTGTGATTCGTATCGAATTGTAGGGACCCGGTGCGCCGCTGGTTCCGCCAGCCGCGGGAATGGCGACTCCCTTATGGAGAGTATGGAAAGCCTGGTTGCTTAATAATTGGGGGCCCTATGAAATCGCTAACGAGAGCCGCCCTTTTCCCACTCCGCTGATATCCCTCAGCGCCGCATCCCGAGTGCTCCTCAAATATTACCCAGTGAACATCTTACACCCGTTACGCTATTTTGCAAGTGGCCCACGGGGAAAAAGGAAGAAAAAGCGGCCGCGAGGCCGGGAGGTCGCGGAGAAGCGGCGAACGGTGAGCGGGCGAGGGCGGCGAAAGGGCCGCGGACAGGCGCGGGAAGCTGTATGATGGTCCATGATTCGCGGCACACAAGGGCAACGCGCGCTGCCGTTGATCGGCTTGGCGCTGCTTCTTTCCGGCTGCAAGCCGCCGGAACAGCCGGCGGTCATATCGATTGTGGGCGCAGTGCTGCTCGACGGCACGGGCGGGCCTCCGATTTCCGATTCCGTGGTGACGATCGAGAACGGGCGGATTCGCGCGGTGGGTTCGCGCGCAAGTTTGCTGGTCCCGCCGGAAGCGGAAAAAATCGATGGCGCGGGGAAGTTCGTGGCGCCGGCGCCCATTAATGTGCTGAACCGCGGGGCCGGCACCGCGGGTGCGGGGTACACGGACGTCCGGCCGGGCGACGCCGACTCCGTACTGGAACCGGCGCGGCGGGACCGGACGCCGTTGTTTGGCGACATCTTCTCCCTACGCGACGCGCGCACCATGGTTGACCGCGGCGTCACGGGTTTTCTGCACATGATCCGGGACACCGAAGCGATCGATCCCGCCTTCATTGCGCGCCTGCGGGATCTGCAGATCGTATTCGTTCCCATGCTGGCCGAAGAGCGCAACCCGGCGCAGTTCGCAATTGCAAAACGCAATACGAAACGGCTGGCAGATGGCGGCGTGCCTATCGCCGCCGGCTCCGCGGGCGACCTGCAGCGCGAGATGGATTTACTGGTGGAAGCCGGGCTGTCGCCGGCGGACGTTCTGGTGGCGGCGACCCGCAACAGCGCGGCGGCGCTGCACGAGCTCGATCAAACCGGCACCATCGAGCCCGGCAAACGCGCCGATTTGTTGTTGCTGTCGGCCAACCCAGCCGACGACATTCGCAATCTGCGGAAGGTTGACCGGGTCATCGGGCGGTAGCCGTCAGATCCCGCAGCTGGCGCCGGGCCGGCCAGTCGAACGAATCTAATAAATCGCAATCGGGCCGCTGGATTGGAATTGGCCGACGACCTGCAACGTCTGCGTGCTAATCACTCTTCCTGGGCTTCCGCCCACGTAGACGTACGTGCCGTCCGGAGTGACAGCGATCGACTCAGCCCCACTCCCGTTGGCCCCGGCGATGAAGTCCGTAACGGCCAGCGTGGAGGCGTCCACCACCGCAACACCGCCTACGCCGGCCTGTGAGCCCGCTATGTACGCCGTCGTGCCATCCGGAGAAAAGGCGATGGAATTGGCGCTGATTGGGATCGTGCCGATGGTCTGGTTGGTGCTGACATTGATCACCTCGACGGAACCCGAACTCGAACTTACATATAGGTAGCCGCTCGTTGGGTTGACTGCCAGCGCCGGTCCTTCGGTACTAGCGATTCGGCCGGTCACGGCCCGGGTCTGCAGATCGATAGCCACCGCGGGCGTTCCCGGCGTGATTGTGTTCACGTTGCAGTCCACAACCACGTATGCTTCCTTGCCGGCCGGACTCAGAGCAATAGCAGCAGAGGTAAGGTTGGCTGCGGGGTTCGTACTACATTCGGTTGGAAGTGGTATCGTGGCTTCGATCACTCCGGTGGAAACGTTGAAAATAAGGAGGTCCAATGACTCGCCCAAAACAGCGTATAGGGTACCACCTCCAGGGCTGACGGCGAATGCGGCAACGTTGCTGCTCGTGACCAGTTGCCGTACCGGTAGGCCCGTTGTGGTGGAAAAGGCCCATATCCCCCCCTTTCCTGCGGAATACAACGTGCCGCCGTTAGACGTTACCGCGAGCCAGTTAGACGGCTCGCCGGCATCAATCAATTGATTTGGCGCCGATCCCTCTGGCGATGCCGAGACGACCGATCCCGGGCTAAGGAGCAGAAAAATATCCTTTCCGCCTGGTGGATAAAGTACTTGTGAGATTGCCTCGTTGGCGACTACGGTGGTTATGGCGTCCGTCTGGAGATTGACGGTTTCCAGGTTGCTTGCGGCTCCCCCAGCGGAAGCGACGACGTACGCCGCGTCGCCGTTAGGGCTTACAGATGATAGGTTTCCTGGCACATTCGAAATGGTCTGTGTCACAGCGTTGGTCGCGGTGTCGATGACCGCGAGGGTGGCGCCGCATGGTTCGTTGAGAACGTCGCCGTCGCACTGATCTACTAAGGTGTCACCGTTAGCGGAAATCGCCATATTGGACCCGAAGTTAAAGTTTGGCGGCGGGTTGAGCGTTGTGTTCAAGGTCATTTGCGGGAGGTTGACCGCGTAGAGGTAGCCTCCTCCAGGCGGCCAATATAATCCGAGGTACACATAGCCAACCTTGCCATTCCCACCGATCACCATCGGTCCTGCAAAGTTAAGGCCGATAGCTACGGGCTGAGGGGTAAAACTCGCCCCGACCTGGAGAGTGGCAACATTGATGGCCGTAACGGAGTTCGACGGGACGGAACTTGTCTGAGGGCTGCTCTCACTGGGCGGCCGATTCGGACCGCCGCAGCAGTTGGGTTCGTTGTAGTTGTGAACCGCGTAAACATATGCTCCGCTAGGTGCCGCATACACGGCCACCTGATCGTCATTTATGGAAACGGTTAGCCACCTCTTGACCCGATGTGGTGTCGAACACCTCAAGCAAGCCGTCGTAGCACATGAACGTCTGGAAGAAACTCCCGCACGTCGCCACCCAGAGCGATCCGTTGGGAAGGACGGCGAAAATATTAGAGCCGCCTAGGATTATGCCCTGCGTATAGTATGTCTGAACCGTGGCGCCGGTTGCCACGTCCGTCGCGACTATTGGACCGGTCGCGATGTAGGAGTTCAGGCAGTAGAGGGTCTCTCCATCCGGAGAAAGCACGCAGTCGTTGCCCGGGGATGACGTTGAAAGAAGGGCCGACTTAAAGGTCGACGTGCTTGTAGGCGCCACAACATTGTAGGGGTCCGCGGCGTAGATCGTGGTCGTCGCGGCATGTGCGGCGTGCAGCAGGGCGAGTCCGAGGCACAGCGCTGCCATTGCACGTAGCATATTAACCTCCAGATTTCTCGTTATATCCTATTCCAGGATTTCCATTATGGACCCTAGTTGCCTCTCCCTCCAAGCGTTTGGGGCAATTTCGTGAGTCCTGGTACTTTGTTCCAATCGCAAGAAGCACCTACCCGGTCCTTCACTTCTCTCCCTGCATGTGGCCTTCCGGGTGCGCCCATGGGGGTTGGCCTCCTGGCTAGCCCCCAACGTTCTCCGTTGGTCCGTTTTTTCGCCCTCAGAATAACAAACACGGATCAGCCGAAAAAGTTTTGTGAAAATTCAGGATCTTCCGGCTTGTTGGTTCTGTTCCGCATCGTCTCGTGCAACGAGCCGAACCAGAACGTCCGTGTCAACGGCGCGCGTAGCGCTCGCGGACGTACCGCTCGATGCCCTCTTTCATCTCATCGGCGGTACGGCGTTTCGGTGGCCCATTAGGGAACAACGCCCGATGGATATCCTCCGACGAGAAACTGCCCGCGCGCCGCGCGACGATGTTTTCACCGTCTGCCGTGACCTTCGAACGCTTAAGCGCCATGGCCTTAAATTTACCACGGTAATCCAACCAGCCGACGACCCCTGCAAGTTTTGGAACAAACTGCCGTACACTATCGTAATTAGCCTATGAGGTGCTGCATGCGAACGCATATACTCGCTTTGTCCCTGGCCATCGGCCTGCTCGGATCGGCAGGCTGCGACATTGACGATCTGGATATCGGCGGCTCGGAACGCTTTACCCAGGATTTCCACTACAGCTACGCGCTCCAGCCGGGCGGACGGCTTTCGGTGGACAATTCCAACGGCTCGATCGAGATTTCGGGTTGGGACCAGGACACCATCGATATCAGCGGAACCAAGTACGCCCGCACGCCGGAATTGCGCGACGAACTGAAGATTGAAATCGAGCACACCGCGGACACGGTGCATATCCGCACAGTAAGGCCTTCCGACCGGCGCGGCAACATGGGCGCCAAGTACATCATCAAGGTTCCCCGGCGCACCGAACTGGAGCGCATCGCGAGTTCGAACGGCTCGATTCACACCCTGGATGTGGAAGGGCCGGCGCGGCTGAAAACCTCCAACGGCGCAGTGCACGCGGAAAATCTGCGCGGCAGTTTGGATGTCCAGACATCCAACGGCAGCATTGAGGTGCAGAACCTGGAAGGCAGCGCGTCGCTGCACACCTCCAACGGACGCGTGCATGCCGAGGATGTGCACGGCTCGCTCGAAGCCGACACCTCCAACGGCGGCATAAACGTGCGGCTGGTGAAGCCCGAAGCGGGACGCCCCGTGAAGCTGGAGACGTCCAACGGCCCCATCGACCTGACCATGGATGCGATGAACCAGAACGAGATCCACGCATCCACTTCCAATGGCGGGATCACCGTCCACCTGCCCGCCGATATTGGGGCGAATCTGACCGCGCATGCCAGCAACTCTTCGATCTCCACCGATTTCGAGGTCGCCACACAGGGCACCATCGAAAAGCACCACTTGGACGGCAAGATCGGCGCGGGCGGTCCGGCCATCGAGCTGAACACGTCGAACGGCAGTATTCGGCTGATGAAGATGTAATGGCAGGCCTCCGGAGTGTCCTAGAGAGCCGCCTAAAAAGGCGGCTGCGGGCAGAATTGCCCGCCCTCCACTCAGTCCGTGATGCGGCGCGCAGCCTCATCCCAAAAGACGGGCTTTTTCCGGAAGTACGACTCGTTCGCCATGTGGCAGGCAATCGCAGCGTGGTTGCCGAAGACCGCATCCTCCGCCACCGGTTTGCGGCTCTTGACCGCCTGGAAAAAGTTCCACAGATGCGGCCGCACGTCGTCCCAATCGTTACCCTTATAGACGGTGTCGTCCGACATCGGCTCGCGGCCGGGCGTGATTTCATGCTCAGCCTGCCACTGTTTGACGTACTCCTCCCGCATCTTCGAGGGAAAACCGCTGGAGTAGTAGCTGGGCGAGGTATCCACTCCGAGTTGCGGCGAGTGCCGCAGTTCGCCGCCATTGGCGTCCAGGATGCCTTTCGGCCCCATGAAGCGCGCCAGTTCGGGCGTCTCGGTGCCCAAGCCCAGCCGGACATAAACGGGGGTGCCGTGGTAGTCGAACAGCACCGTGTGCAGGTCCGGCATGTTGCGGCCGTCTTTCCAGCGGAAGATGCCGCCCAACGCCGAAGCCGAGCGGGGCGCCTCGTTCCAGCCCAGCGTGAACAGCATGCCGCTGATCAGGTGGACCATCAGGTCGCCACCCACGCCCGTGCCATACTCCTTCCAGCAACGCCAGCGCGCGAAGCGGTATTTGTCGAAGGGGATCTTCGGCGCATCGTTCAGCCAGGTGTCCCAATCGAGGTTGGCGGTTGAGAGGTCCAGCGGCGGCGGATATTCCCAGGCGCCCGTGGGACTGTTGCGCCCCAAAGTCAGCTCGACCATTTCGACGACGCCGATGGCGCCGGCTTTATACAGTTCCCTGGCCTTGGCGCACAGCACGGAGCTGACGCGCTGGGAGCCGATCTGCACGATGCGGCTGTTCTTTTGGGCGGCCTCGACCATCTCGAAGCCCTGCTCGGCGGCGTGCGACATCGGCTTTTCGCAGTAGATGTCCTTGCCGGCGTTGCAGGCATCTACTACGACGCGCTTGTGCCAATGGTCGGGAACCGCCGCCACGATGCAGTCGATGTCCTTGCGGTCGAGCAATTCCTGGTAGCGGCGCGTCGTCGGGAGGCTGGGATTCCCGGTGATCTCCTTGGCCAGCGTATGGCGCCCATCGTAGAGGTCGGCGGCGGCCACACACTCCACACCGGGTAGTGTAATGGCGGTGCCCAGCAGGCCGGAGCCCTGCATGCCGATGCCGATCATGCCGAATCGGATACGATCGCCGGCGGCCATGGCCTGTGGGGCCAGCAGGACTGTGCGGGCGGCGAGGAGGCTCCCGCTGCCGCGCAGGAACGTACGGCGAGAAAAAGGTATAGTCATAGCTATGCTTACAGAATATCGCGCTTGCGCGCTGGCTGCTATCCTGATTGTCGGTCTTATGCCTACAATCTCAGCCGCGGATCTTCCGTCGAAGAAAACCTTAAATTTAGCGGCGATCAAAACCATGGTGGCCGCCGCCGAGATGGAAGCCCAGAAGCGCAACGTGCAGGTGACGATCTGCGTCGTGGATGAAAGCGGCAACCTGCTTTTCCTGCAGAAGGGCGACGGCGCGGGATTGAACACCATCCAATTCGCGCAGAAGAAGGCGCGCCACTCCGCCTTCTACAAACAACCGTCCAAAGCCGCGGCCGACCAACTGAAGAACGGCGATCTGCAGGTGCTGGCGTTTCCGGACGCTTTTCCAAATCAGGGCGGACTGCCCATTCAGGTCGACGGTCAGACCATCGGCGGCATCGGTGTGAGCGGTGCGCCATCGGAAGTGGACGAAGCCATCGGACATGTGGCGCTGGAGGCTTTGCTGAAGCCATAGGATAGCTTCGGCCGCGTCGTTGGACAGGCCCTGAGGCGGTCCAACCTACGTCGTGAAATCGAACATCCGGTCCCAAAATCGGACACCCACGCATGGCGCAAACCGTGCTGTCTCTCCAAAAAGCAGTGGAAGGGGAATTGCCAATGACACGCCTACACAATGAACTCATTTCGCCATGTATTAGCCAATCTATTAGGCTTGGTGTGGATTGCTTCGAGTGCGATCGCCTTCGCGCAATCCTCCGAAGTTTCCATTGAGACGCCCAAGCCGCCGCCCGTAATCGGCCACGTGTTGGCGCCATTCCACCTGGAGAAACGCCAGGTGCCGCAGGCGAGATTAACCAATTCGCCGCGTCTCGAATCGTTAGTACGGGCGGGCAATCTTTACTTGTCCGTGCGGGACGTGATCGCGCTAGTGTTAGAGAACAACCTGGATATCGCCGTGCAACGGTACAGCCCTTTTTTGGCGCGCGAGATGTTGCGCCGGACCGAGGGCGGCGGCCTCCTCCGGTCGGTAGATACGCCCATAGCCGCCGGGCCCACCAGCGTCAGCACGGCCGGAATCAGCGTCAATGCCAACGGGCTGGCTGGCGGCGCCGGCTTGAGCTCGGGCGGCGGCATTGTGACTCAGATCGGTCCGGTGCCTCCTAACCTCGATCCGCAACTCTATATCGGAGAGTTTATAGGGCATAACACCGTGCCCGAAACGAACTTGGTGCTGGACCAGACTACCGCCCTTACCACCGACTATCACCAGATCGTCTTTCAATATTACCAGCAGTTCATTACCGGCACTTCCGCGCAACTTACTTTTTTGGACAACCACAGTTTGCAGAACACTCCGGTAAACCTCTTCAACCCATACATCACCGGCTACCTCGACCTGCAGATCAATCAGCCGCTGCTGCAGGGATTCCAGATCGGAGTCAACAACCGGGACATCCGCATCGCCAAGAACAACATGAAAATAAGCGACCTGCAACTGAAGCTGCAGGTAGCCACCACCATCTCCGCGGCATTGAATCTGTATTGGGACCTGGTTAGTTTTGTGGACTCGGTGCGCATCAAGGAAGAAGCCCTGGCTACATCACAAAAGCTATATGACGACGATCAGAAGATGGTCAAGATCGGATCGCTCCCCGCGGTGGAAGTGACCCGCGCCGCCGCCCAGGTTTCCATCAGCAAAGAGGATCTGCTGTTCGCGCAGACCAACGTGCAGCAGCAGGAGATTGTCCTGAAAAATGCGTTGAGCCGCAATGCCATGGCCAACGCCTGGCTGGACGACGTGCACATAGTGCCGCTCGATCCGATTGAAGTTCCCAAGACGGACGAGCTAAAGCCCTTGCCGGAACTGCTCCCGGAAGCCCTGACCAACCGCATCGAAGTAGAGCAGAGCAAGGTGAACATCGACAGCCAGAAAATAGCGATCAGGGGCTCCCGGAATGCACTGCTGCCGACCTTGCAGGCGTTTGCGGAGCTCACCAACAATGGCTTGAGCGGCCCGGTCAATTCCATTTATAACAGTTGTTGCGGAACTCCCGACCCATACTTTATCGGCGGAACGGGCAATGCTCTGGCGCAGGTTTTCCGCCGCGATTTTCCGAACTATTCCGCCGGACTCACATTGAACATTCCATTCCGGAACCGTGCGGCTCAGGCCGACTATGTGACCGATCAACTGCAACTCCGGCAAGCCGAACTGAGGCTGCAGCGCGCCGCCAACCAGGTTACGGTGGACGTGAAGACGGCGACGATCGGGGTGCAGCAGGCTCGCGCACGCTATGAAACGGCCGTGGACACCCGCAAGCTGGCGGAGCAAAGCCTCAAAGACGAGCAGAACCGTTTTCAGCACGGCGTATCCAGCGTCACCCTGGTGATTCAGGCACAGAGGGACCTGGCTAACGATGAAGATGCGGAAGTCCAGTCCATGGCCAACTATACGCACGCCAGGATTGCGTTCGATATGGCCATGGGACGGACCCTCGACGTAAACCGCATTTCCATGCAGGAGGCCGCTAACGGGCACGTTGCCAGGGAGTCGCTCTTGCCTGCGTCACTACCGGACGAGAAGAAGCAGGAGGTTCCCAAATGAATACCGGAAACCGGCGCATGCTGCGCGCATCGGGCAGACGGGGCCTACTCTCGGCGAGAAACGCTATGGCGTGCATCTGTGCCGTCGCCATCTGTTTCGCACAGGACCAGCAAGTCACTGTCGAGAAGGCGCGTTTGCCTATTCCTATCCGCTCTTATGCACCCCCGACAGTGTCGACTTGGCGCCAGAGCAATTCGAAGCGGTTGCACGATCTGCTGCGGGCAGGCAAGCTATACCTGACGGTACAAGATGCCCTGGCTCTGGCAATCGAGAACAACCTGAACCTGGAAGTGGACCGGTACGGACCGCTGCTGGCGCAGTCTGCGCTGGAGCGGCAAAAAGCCGGCGGCCCACTGCGGGGCGTCCCCAGCGCCGCCGCGCAGGTGGCGAGTGTGGACAGCGGCCTGGGCGTAAATGGCAGCATCCAGGCCGCCGGTCTGTCCAGTAACAGCGGCGGATCGAGCGGAGGCAGTTCCGGTGCAGCAACGATACAACAGGTCGGCGTAGTGACGCCGAACTTGGATCCGGTTCTGCAGAACAGCACGACCTTCGAGCACTTGAGCCAGCCGCAGTTATTCGCAGTAGTCAGCGGAACGCAATCTTTGATCCAGACCATACGTACTTACAGCACATTCGTTCAGGAAGGTTTCCTGACCGGCGGCTACGTACGATTCACGGACTATGAACAATTCCTGAACGAAAACGCTCCTACCGACGCCCTCGAGCCGCAGAGGGGGCCTTATATGAGCATCGCTATCCGGCACAACCTTCTGCAGGGCTTTGGCGTCAAGCTCAACGACCGCTTCATCCGCATCGCGCAGGTTAATATTGTGGCAGCGCGGGAGGATTTTCGCTCGCAATTGCTCAATCTGACTGCCACCGTACTGAACCTCTATTGGGATTTAGTAAGCGCCAACGACGAACTGAAGATACGGCAAAGCGCCCTGGAGACGAGCAGGAAGTTTCTTGACGATATACGGAAAGAGATCGCCGCAGGCGCCCTGCCGCGCGTCGAACTGCCGCGCGCCGAAGCCGAAGCCGCCAGCCGTACGCACGATGAGGTGGTTGCGCAGTACAACGTGCGTCAACGGGAAGGCATGCTGAAGGACGCTATCACGCGCACAATGGATCCCGTGATAGAGGCCGCCGACATTGTGACACTCGACCGATTCGAAGTCCCGGAAACCGACGATCTGCCTCCATTGCGCCAGTTGGTGGATACGGCCATGCGGAAGCGGCCCGACGTGGCGGTGGCGAAGTACCGGGAACAGACCCAGGAGATGTCCCTGTCCGGAACGGAGAACCCTCTATTGCCGAATCTGACTCTACAAGCCCAAACCTATAACCGCGGCGCGTCGGGCACGGCCCAGTATCAGGCGAATCCATATTTCGTGGGCGGTTATGGCACCGCACTCAAACAGATCTTTCAACGCGATTTCCCCAATGAAGCCGGATCTTTGGGCCTTTCGATTCCCATGCGAAACCGGCAGGCGCAAGGGGACTACGGTATCGACCAGTTGCAATACCGCCAGTCGCAAGTCACTACGCAGAGAGACACTAACCAGATTGTGGTGGACATCTCGAACCAGCTCAGCGCCATGCGGCAGTCACGCGCCAAATACGCGGCGGCGAAGCAAACGCGGGTCTTGCAAGAGGAGTTGCTTGCCAGCGAGCGCAAGAAATTCTCTTATGGCATCTCCACGTTCAACGACATTATCAGCGACGAACGGGTGCTGGTTACCGCACAGATATCCGAGCTGAATTCAGCGGCGACTTATGTCCGTGCGCGCGTGTCTTTCGACCAGGTGATCGGCGAGACTCTCGAAAAGAACAACGTCTCTCTCGACGAGGGCCTGAGCGGCCAGATCCATCGGCCGTAGGACGGGCCTCTTGTTCACGGCTGGTGAGGCCGGAAACAAAGGTCGAACCATGGCTTCCACGTCCGGCCGCCATCGGTCGAGGTGACCGCTGTTTCGCGTATCCCGCCCCGATCGAGCTTCCATACGCCGCGAATCCGGCGCGCCCTCCCGCCGGCTGAACGATCCACGCCGCTGAGAGCCATCTCACCGCCTTGCAGTCCGCCTGCGAGCTGCAGCCACCGGCCTCGATTGGTCACCCAATTCTGGCGCCAGACTTTGGTGGACGCATCGTACATGCTGAAACTCCGGCCTTTCGCGCCGTCGGTGCCCTGATAGTCTTCCAACAAAACGCATCCGTCGAGTATGCGCTCCACGCGGGCGTGCGCTACGATTGCAGTTGGATCGCCCGCGTCGAATACATCCCAATCTCCAATCCAGAAATCGAATTGGCGATATGCGGGCGCCGAACAGGCAGCGGCTGCCGCGGAAATTTGGGAAAACGCGGCGTGGGCCGCCAACGCGCTCAGGGCGGCCAAGGCCGTCCATTGAACGGTCATCTGGCACTTAGCGGGACGGCCATAAAGGCCGGGGAAACACCCGTTGTGGAGTTATAAGCCCCGCCCACAATCTCCCCGGCGTCGTTGATATCGTTGGCGTAGAGCAGACTCAGTGGGCCCGGCGGAATCAGCGTGTTCAGGTCCGTGATCTTACCGTTTTGCCACAGAAAAGCGCGGCTGGCGCCGCTCGAATTGATCGACTGACCGACCACCTGGCCCTGTTCGTTAATGCCCCATGCAACGCTGAATGAGTCGCCGGGAAGCGTGCCGATATCCGTAATTCCGCCGCTTCTGGTCCAGATGAACGCGTGGTAATTCGGGTTGGCGGCTGAATCCCCCGGCAGGTCGGAGAACCCCACGATGACACCCCGGTTATTGATGGCCGTGGGGGTGTTCCACGCCACGCCGCCCAGGTTCCCTATGTCGGTCGGAGCGCCGTTTTCCCAGAGCAGGGCGTGCGCCGCGCTCGATCCGCCGACAGCGGTCCCGCAGGTTCCCGAGATGCCCACCACCTGACCGAGATCGTTGATGGCAGTGGCGGCTCCGTCCACGTCGCCGGGAAACGGCGGCAGTTGCTGGATCTGCTCCTGACCCGGCCCATATACCACGGGCAGAAACTGAAGCATTTGGGGTGGGATGCAGGTCGAATCATGCACCGGCGTCTCGGCCCAGCCGGCGATCTGCCCCAAGTTATTGTCGCCGGCGGCGAAGCCGTTGCTTCCGCCCAAGGTGGGGAGCGCGCGCATCATTTTGTCTTTCCACACGAAGCCTTGACAGGTATGGCCGCTGGAGCTGGGGAAAAAGCCACCCGCGGCGCAACTCCAGACCTCACCCAGTGGGTCCACAATGGAAGTGTCGGAAATACCCGCAATCGTCCCGTTATTGTTCTTGACAGACGACCAGGCAACCGAGCTGTTGGGCCCTCCCAGCGTGCCCAGGTCGACCGTTTTGCCGTGAATCCACACAGTGGCATGTGCGGTTGTGTTCCCCGGAAGATTGGCTGCGCCCATCACCCATCCGCGGTTGTTGACGCTATTGGCGGCGCTCCCCGTTCCCCCGAGCGTGCCCAGGCTGACTAACAAGTACCCTGGGGCAGGCGCGGTCTGATCTTGCGCGGCGGACGGCGGCGCGACCGCCAGCGCGCCAGTTACAACCATCGCCATCATGTATGTGAGTTTCATGCTGCCTCCTCGCTCCTGCGAATCAGAATAGACCGATCGGCGAAGCGGGGTTGGACGTTCCCGGACACGTCTCTCTCGCGGCTGGACGTTTGCGGACCTGGCTCTCGATCCGCCTATGCGATGATGCCCTTGCGGACGGCGTACAGAATCAGCTCGGGCACGCTATGCAGATTCAACTTTTGCAGGATGTGCGTGCGATGGGTCTCTACCGTGTAAAGGCTGAGGTTCAGCATGTTGGCGACTTCCTTATTGGTGCGGCCTTCCGCCAGAAGCTGCAGGATCTCGCGCTCACGATTGGTGAGTAGCTCGTAAGTATCCTCCGCGCCGCGGCTCTCCAACTGGCGCATGTAGTCTTCCACCAGGATCTTGCTGATCGCGGGGCTGAAGAACGACTTGCCTTCGGTGAGCGCGCGCACGGCGGCCAATAGATCGGCTTCGGCGGAATCCTTCAACAGGTACGCGCGCGCGCCGGCCTTCAGCGCGCGGATGACGTAGCTCTCGTCGGAATGCATGCTGAGGATGGCGATCGCCGTGCGCGGATTGCGGTTGACGATCTGGCGGGTGGCCTCGATGCCATTCAGGTTGGGCATGCCGATATCCATGATGACTACATCCGGATTGGCCGATTCGCTAATTGCAACCGCCTGACGGCCGTCCGCCGCTTCGCCGACCACTTGCAAATGGGGCTGGCGCTCCAGCAGCAGGCGCAGGCCGTTGCGCATGACCGTGTGGTCGTCGGCCAGCAGGATGCGCACAGGGCTCATGCAATGGCCTCCATGGCGCTTTCGGACAACGGGATTTCGATGCGCAATCCAGTGCCGTGCCCCGGCTCGGAATGCAGTTGGAAATTGCCGCCCAGGTGCGTGACACGCTCTTCCATGCCTAGCAGGCCGAGGCCACGAGTGTGCGTGCTGTCAAAGCCCTGGCCATCGTCGAGGACGCTCAAGTGGATGCGTCCGCTCTGCTGCACCACTTGAATCCGCACGCTGCGCGCAAAGGCGTGCCGGGCGCAGTTGTGCAAAGCTTCCTGCACCACGCGATAGATACAGGTCTTGAGATCTTCCGGCAAATCGTCGGCCACGGTCTCGGCGTCGACTGTGACGGCCATGCCGGTTCGTTTGGAGATCTCGCGCGCCTGCCATTGCAGGGCGGGCACCAGGCCCAGATCGTCCAGCATGGAGGGACGCAGCAAAAGCGCCATGTTCCGCACCACGTTTACGCTGCCCTCGGCGAGCTTGCGGATGGACTCCAAGTGGCTGCGTAGCTCGGCGTCGCCGGGCGCGACGGCTCCCAGATTCCCCAGCTCCATCAAAAGCGCGCTCAGCGACTGGCCGACTTCGTCGTGCAATTCGCGGGAGATGGCGCGGCGCTCCTGCTCTTGCGCCTCCACCAGGCGCGCCGAGAGTTCTTTCAGCTGGCCCTGCGCCTGGGCCGCCTGGCGGTAGCGCAAATCCGCGTCCCGCGCCAGGTGCAGGATGTGGCGTGTGGTGGCCAGCGCCAGCAGCACGCCGACTCCCAGAGTGATGGCCAGCATCAAGCCCATCCTGTAGCGGAACCGGTCGAAGATGTCTTTCAGCCGCTCGTCGCCGTTGTTGAGCTCCTGCTCGTTGACGCCGGCGATGCGGTCGGCGATTTCGAGCGTGGTGGCGCGCCGCGGAAAGAGTTCCTCGTGCATAAAGTCGTCGCTGCGGGCCAGTTTCTCGTCCGCATCCCAATGAAAGACGGGGTCAAGCACCTTCCAGTAGTCGGATATGCGGCCCTGCAGGGCCTGAAATGGCGATTCCTCCGGGCCATCCAGCGAGCGGGAGTAGCGTGCCAGGGCGGCGTCCATTTCCACTTGCACCTGCTGCAGGCTGGCGCGATAGGTCTCTGCACGCGAGGCATCCCGTTCCAGCAGATAGTCGCGCGTAAACGTGCCGGATTGGTAGAGCGCCGAGCGGATCTCCTCCAGGGCGCGATTGCGCAACAGGAAGGTCTGGCGGATCTGGACATTGCGCAACTGGACCTGGCGCAAGGCGCGAAGCGAGTCGACACCGGCAAAGAGCATCAGCCCCAGCATGCCGCCAAAGCTGGCCAGCAGCGCGACTTGCGTCCCCCATTGCAGAGGCTGCACGCTCCGTTTGAAAACCACGGCGTCTTTGGTATCCTCAGGCCTCATCGGTAAGGTATCAGCTTGGCTTCTTCGATCATATACCGTCCATTCGGTAGATTTGGGAATCGCCGTGGGCCAACGAATCAAGCGATCGAGGACGGAAAATACACTCTGGACAGGATACTCACCGGGACGGCGAATCTCTAATCTTGAATCAGTAGCCTGGTCGAGGGACGCGTCACGCCCGATGCCGCGACAGTGGCACGGCTGGCGCGTCCCTGCGCTATGTCAAGACGTGACACGACCGGCTGAAGCCTGCCTCACCTTGCGCTATAATCCGGCTTATGTCAAACGAACCAGCGCCGCGCCGCGGATTCTTGCAGGGTTTGGCGGGATTCGCGGGACTCTCGGCCGCGGCGTCGTCGGCCAGTGCGCAGACCGGCCAGACCGCCGCCGGCGACTACCCCTTCCTGCCGCTTTACGCCCGCACCCAGAATTACCGTTCGCTTAAACAGTCCAGTTTCGACCGCACCGGCGGCAATGCCGATTCGTGGCCCATCCAGCCGGGCGCCACGCGCGAGCTGTTCGCTTCCGAAGGTCCCGGGGTGATCACGCATATCTGGTTCACCATCGCCGCGGAAAGCTCCAATCACTTGAAGGAGATCGTAATCCGCATCTATTGGGATGGCCAGGCCAAACCCAGCGTGGAAGTGCCGGTGGGCGATTTCTTTGGATTGAACCTGGGGCAGTACTTCGTTTATCAGTCGGCCTTTTTGAATTGCTCCTCAGTGAAGGCATTGAACTGTTACTTCGCCATGCCGTTCCGCAAGTCGGCGCGCATTACCGCCACCAACGAAAGCGGGCGGCGAGTGGACGCATTCTATTCCAACATCGATTACCAGATCGTGCCCGCGCTGCCGGACGAGGTGCTCTACTTCCACGCGCAATACCGCCAGGCCGCGCCGAACAAGCCCACGACCAACGATTGGCGGACCAATGGCGATGCCGACAAGCTGAAGAATCTCGATGGCAAGGAAAACTACATTTTTGCCGAAACGCGCGGACGCGGGCACCTGATGGGAGTGACTCTGGGGGTCCTGCAGAATCAGGACTACTGGATGGGGGAAGGCGATGAAATGGTGTTCGTGGACGATGAGAGCCACCCTCTGATCACGGGCACCGGGACGGAGGATTATTTCAATGGCGCATGGGACTTCGACGGCGTCCCGTTCGCGCATCTATATAACGGGGCGCCCTTCATCGTCGAACCCGAGCGCGCGGGCGGGAGGTATTGCCTATACCGGTGGCACGCGGACAATCCCATCACGTTCACGAAGTATCTGAAGTACACGATTGAGCACGGCCACGCTAATCACCGCGCCGATAACTACTTTTCGGTAGCGTATTGGTACCAGGCCGGACCTTATACGGACTTTCCTGCGCTGCCGCCCGCGGAGAGCCGCATACCCAGGCTCAAGGCTGTGCTGGGTCCTGGGGCCGCGCAGCCGGCGTGAGAGCGGGGCCTGGAGGCCTCGCGCAGACCTGCGGGTCTGCCCCACCAGTTGTCCATAAGTACATGGAAGCGTACGCCCGCCAGGGCCGCCAAGCTTCGGCGCGGCGCTCCAGCTCGCGCGGGCTCTTCAAAGCCAGAGTTCGCAGCAGGCCGAGATCGCCGGACGGGAAGGCATCGGGTTCGCCCAGCGCGCGCATCGCCACATATTGTGCCGTCCATGGTCCAATGCCCGGAATTTCACACATGCGGGCCAGGAAATCCTGGCAGTCGACAACCCCCTCAAAGCCGATCCGGCCATCCGAAACAGCACGCGCGAAACCGCGAATGGTCTCGGAGCGGGCCTTGGTCAAGCCCACGCCGGCCAGGTTGGCATCCGCCAGAACGTCGGGCGAGGGGAAGAGGTGCGTCAGACCGCCGGGCGCGGAGAACGCTTGCCCAAGGGCTCTGACCAACCGGCCGGCAAGGGCGGTGGCGCCTTTCACGGTAATCTGCTGGCCGAGAATCGCTCGAATCGCCAGTTCGAAACCATTCCAGCAGCCCGGTACACGCAGCCCTGGATTCGCTTCTATGCGCATAGCCAGCACAGGATCCGCTGCCAGGCCTTGCGCGATGGCCGCCCAATCCGCATTCAGATCGAACATCGCCCGGACGCGCTCCACGATCGAGAACAGCGATCGGGGATCGCCAAATTGAACGCGCACGGCGAGGCCGTCATTTCCCCCGTCCGGCGAAACTTCCAGCCAGCCCTGACTGCCATTCAAGGAAATCGACCGGCGGTAACTGTTCAGTTCCACCGCTTCTACGCCGGGGGTGGCGCGCGGCGCCAGGAACCGCAGCATGCCATTCCAGTTGTAAGGCGGCCGGAAACGTAGGCGGAAGAAATACTCATTCTCCGACTTCAAACCGGTTTGGCGAGAGAGGCGCCGAATTTGCGTCGGCGTGCGGCGATAGACCTTGCGAATCGCGGCGTTAAAGCGCCGCACGCAGCCGAAGCCCGCGGCCAGCGCGACGTCACTCATGGGCAGGGTCGTCTCGTCGATCAGCTTCTTGGCGAAGTCCATGCGGCGTGTCTGCGCCACCGCGCTTGGCGTCGCCCCCAAGTGTTGGAGAAAAAGGCGGCGGAGGTGCCTTGAACCAACGCCCAGGCGCTCCGCCAGAACTTCCACGCCGCCGTCCGCCAAGCCACTCTCCGCGATCAGCCGCAAGGCCCGCGAAACAGTGCTTGGAGTCCCCAGCCAGGCCGGAGTTCCGGGCGAGCACTCCGGCCGGCAACGCAGACAGGGACGAAAACCCGCCTCCGCGGCAGCGGCCGCACTGGGATAATAGCGACAGTTCTTCTCTTTGGCGGTGGGCGCGGGACAAATCGACCGGCAGTAAACCTTGCTGGTAAGCACGCCGATGAAAAACTTGCCGTCGAAACGGGCGTCGCGCGATAGGCGCGCGCGCGAGCATACCTGCCAATCCAGTTCCATAGCTTCACCACCGGCGCACAACTCATGATAGCCGCTGCGGATGCACAAATTGGACGTTTTCGGACCAAGCTGCCGGGACGGGTCTCCGGCCTCCCGCTCTCGTTCGTATATCCCGCGGCGTGCGATCATGATGGCTTGAGCCCACTCATTCTCGTCCTGTTGGCCCCCATAATGAGCGGTGACATGGGCGCCGCCGCCCGCGACCTCGCCCGCATGGTGGCGGACGCGGTGGCGCATGACCCGGTAGCCGTCACCGTCAGGGATCTATCGACGCTGGGCGCCGCCGAAACCGCGGAGATTCGCCGCGCGTTCGAGTCTGAATTGAAGGCGCCGGGGCAGCCCGCGGCGGAAGTCCAGCTCACCATCTCCGAGAACCTGACGCAGTTTCTTCTAGTGGCCGAGGTTCATCGCGGTGGCGAGCGCCAGGTGCTTCTGGAGTCCTGGCCGCGCACGCCCGCGGCATCCACAACCGCCGCGAACGACAAACCATCGCGCGTGACGATCGAAAAGAAGCTACTTTGGGAGCAGGATCTACCCATTCTGGATGTGGCGCAAACCGGCGGCGCGATGCTGGTGCTGGACGCCAACCGCGTGCTCCTGGTCCGAGCCGGCGAGCCGCAATCCGCGCCGATTCCTGCCAGCCACCCATGGCCGCGTGACATGCGCGGCAGGCTGTCAGCCGGTAACTCCACGTTCACCGCGTATCTGCCGGGGACCATCTGCCGGGGCAGCGCGCAGCCGCAGCTCTCGCTCGAATGCCATGACTCGCAAGATCCGTGGCTGCTCGCGCCGGGCGCCATCGCGGTCTTCACGCCGGATCGCAACCTCTTCCAGGGCCACCTCGATATCGAACCCGGAGGCGCGCGCGATCTTCCGCCGTTCTACTCAGCCGCGCCCGCGGACGACGCCTGGATTTTTGCCGGCGACGACGGCCGCACCCACGTTTACACACACGCATTCGCCAGCTCATGGGAATCGGGCGGCGGCGGCGACCAGTGGGGCAGTGATGTCGCAGGCGTCCAAACACCGTGCGGCGCGCGCATTCTGGCCACCCGCCCCACCAGCCTCACCGAACCGGACGCCATCCAGCTTTACGAGATCGAACCGAGCGGCGGTAGGCCCGATCCAGCGGGTCCGGCCCTCGAGTTCTCCGGACCCATTACCGCGCTGTGGTCGGCCGGCAACTCCGCCACGGCCGTCTCGCGCGATCTCCAAACCGGACGCTATGCGGCTTACAGCCTGGCTCCCACTTGCGGTTCTTAGCGCCGCGACGGTCTGCGGCGCAGCCACGCGCCCGCACTACGGCGGAACGCTGCGAGTGGAGATACGCGCGGCCCCGGCTGCCCTCGACCCGGCTGCGGCAGATGCCGGGCCGCTGGTCTCGCTGGTCTTTGAGACTCTGGTGCGGCTGGACGAAGCCGGCGCGGCGCAGCCCTGCCTGGCCGTATCCTGGCAGCACGATGCCGCCGCGAAGCGCTGGCAGTTCAACCTGCGGCCAGGAGTCAAGCTGCAGGATGGCTCTCCGCTGACGTCCGCCGCCGTGGCGGCGTCCCTGCAATCGGCTCTACCGGACGCGGCGATTTCGGCAGCCGGCGACGCTCTCATCACCATCCGCGCGAACCATTCCCTGCCCGGCCTGCTGCTCGACCTGGCGCACAACGGTCGGCTGGCCACCGGCCCATTCCGCGCAACTGCCTTCGAACCAGGACACCGCGCTACGTTCGCCGCTAACCAGGATTATTGGGGCGGCCGCCCTTTCCTGGACGTGATCGATGTCCAGCTCGGCCGCGGACTACACGACCAGTTGTTGGACCTCGATCTGGGCAAGGCCGACATCGTGGAAATAGCCCCCACCGATCTGCGGCGCGCCTCCAGCCAGGGACACATAGTATGGTCTTCCGCGCCCGTCAGCCTGATCGCCCTATCCTTCGGGCCGGCGCCGGATCGCCGTTTGCGCGAAGCCCTGGCCCTCTCCATCGACCGTGCCACCATGCACACCGTGCTGCTGCAAAAGCAGGGAGAAGCCACCGCTGCGCTGCTGCCGCAATGGATCTCCGGATACGCCTTCGCGTTTCCCACGGCGCCCGACCTGCCGCGCGCCCGTTCGCTGGCTAATGCCCTGCCTGCCGCGGCCCGCACGGTCACCCTGACTTACGATCCCGGGATGCGGGCCGCCCGGGCTCTCGCGGATCGCGTAGCTGTCAACGCGCGCGATGCCGGACTGAACGTGCAGGTGTCGCCGCAGAATCCGCGCGCGGACGTCCGGCTGGTCGAAGTCCACCTCGCGTCGCTCGACCCTGCGCCAGCCCTGGCCGGACTGGCCGCCGCGCTCGGCCTGCAAGCGCCCGGCGCACCCGCCGCGTCTACATCCGCTGAATCCCCCGCTGCCTTTTACCAATCCGAGCGCCGGCTGCTCGAAGGCTTCCGTGCCATACCGCTCTTTCAGCTTCCCGTGCTCTACGGCGCTGCCGGCCGCGTCCGTGTGTATGGGCCGCAGCCAATCACGAAACTGGGCGATTGGCGCTTTGACAATGTCTGGCTCTCCGGGACCGTGCCATGACCTTTCGCACCCGGTTGTTGATCGCGTTCGCGGTCACCGTGGTAGTCGCGGTGGCCTTCGTCGGCGCGATCGTCTCCACCACCACCCAGCATGCCTTCGAGCAGCTCGACCAGCAGCGAGTCGCCGCTCTGGCCGCCCAGTTTCGCCAGGAGTACGTCCGCCGCCAGCGCGAAATCGCCCAGCAAGTCAAAGATATAGCCGAGGCCGATAGTACGCGCGACATGGTGATCGCTCTCAGCCGTCCGGACGCCGACCCTTCCAGATATGTGGACGCCGCGCAACCGCTGGCCGCGGCCCACAATCTGGATTTCCTGGAGCTGGTCTCCGCCACCGGCAGCATCGTCTCGTCCGCGCAGTGGCCCGCGCGATTTCTCTACCAGGAAGAATGGGTCAAGCAGCGTGACGACTGGAACTCGCAAGAGCCTTTCCTGAAGCGCGAGGAACTGCCCACGGACACTGCGCTGGCGCTGATCTCGGTGTATGTCTTGACCGTGGGTGACAGCAAGTTGTACGTGATCGGCGGCGAAGCCCTCGACCGCGATTTCCTGGCGTCGTTTGTGCTGCCCGCCGGCATGCGCGCGTTGCTATATCGCGAGCCGCAATCAATTGTCAGTGCGAACGGGCCGCTCCCGCAGACTGCCGCGCTCGCGCCGCTCGTCGACGCCCTGCGCAAGCAGCGCCGCGAGGTGACGCGCACAGTCCAATGGACCGCCGACGCGGCCAGCGCCGAGACGTTTCACGCCATCCCGCTCACCGGCCCCGCCAAAGATTCCACAGGCGCTGAGTTGATGGGCGCCTTTCTGGTGGGCAGCTCGCGCGCCGCGCAGGTGGGACTGGAGCGCTTCTTGCGCCGCGTCGAAATCCTGGTGGCCGCGGGCGGAATCCTGCTCGCGTTGCTGATCGCTTTCTGGACCACGGCGCGCATCACGCGTCCCGTGGAAGCGCTAGCCGCAGGGGCCCGCGCGGTGGCCGGCGGCGACTGGCACACCACAGTTGACGTGCACGTGGGCGGTGAGATCGGCGCGCTGGCCGCCGCCTTCAACCAGATGACCCGCGAGCTGATCGAGCAGCGCGACCGCCTGGTGCAGGCCGAGCGCGTGGCCGCCTGGCGCGAACTGGCGCGCCGCCTGGCGCACGAGCTGAAGAATCCCCTGTTCCCGCTGCAGATCACTGTCGAGAACATGCAGCGCGCGCGCGCCGCGCATCCCGAGCAGTTCGACGAAGTTTTCCGCGAGAGCACGGCCACGCTGCTCGCCGAGCTGGGCAAGTTGCGCGGGATCGTGGGACGCTTCAGCGACTTCGCCAAGATGCCGCATCCGCAACTGGAGACCGTGGACCTGAACAGCCTCGTACGCGACAGTTTGAAGCTCTTCGAAGCGCAGATGCAGGCGGCCGGCGTGACCCTCCGCCTGGATCTGGCCGCGGACCTGCGGGCCATCCAAGCCGACCCCGGCCAACTCGGCCGCGCCCTGCAAAACCTGGTCTTGAACGCCATCGACGCGATGGCCGCCGGAGGCACGCTGGCCATTCGCACCGCCCCGCATGAAGGCGGCGTGCGCCTGGAGGTCTCCGACACAGGCCAGGGCCTGACACAAGAGGAGTGCGACCGCCTCTTCACCCGGTATTACACGACCAAGGCGCACGGCACCGGCTTAGGGCTGGCCATTGTGCAATCGGTGGTCAGCGACCACGGCGGCAAGATCGGAGTGCGCAGCGAGCCCGGCAAGGGCACGACGTTCGTCATCGATCTGGCGTGATCGTAGCTGATTCTGGGTCTGTAACACGCGCGGTGCGTGGCGTTAGCTTCAAAAGGATAATTCTGCGCAACGTTGAGACCTACGGCGTGACGGTCGCCTTCGCGGCGGCGCCGATATTGTATGGAGTGAAATCAGGGCCGTCCCTGGCGCCGAGCAGCTGGACGATGAATTTGCCAAGCTTCTTCTGGATCACGATATGCCGCCTGTCCTCGGTCTTGCTCATGCTTACCGACCCGAGAAAGTCCCGGACGACCGGCAATGGGATCAGAAGCGTCGCCTCGGCCGAGGCGCAGCCGAAGCAGACATAGGGCGATTGCGCGGCCTCCAGAAACTCGATTTGCGCGCGGTCGAGGCCGAACCAGAAATAAGGCACATCTCCGGATTCGTTATGTGTCGCCGAAACCGCGCATGTCACGCGAATGCGTGCATCTCCCGACTCATACCGGGTCTGCGACAGCTTCGATAAATGCGTGCCCAGGTGCTGCTGTGCCAGCTTTACGCAGTCGCCATGGAATGCCGCCGGAGCGCCTTTGTCCGCCAGAACCGGCGCTTCTACAATCGAGATGTCAGGGCGAGGCCACAGCTGGGCAGCGACCTTGAAAAGGGCCCTCGCGCGTGCCTCGATCTCGGCTACGCTCCAGAGTTCGCGATCCCCGAAATGCCGGTTCAACTCGAAATGGCTGAGCGCAAACAGCGTCCTCTTTTCAGCATACGAGCGGTTGCTAAGCTCGGGATTGTAGCCCGTCAGCGTGAGGTTGCCTATGGTGTGCAGCCATTCCGTATGGACATCGGCCGCGTCTGCGCCTAACATTTCATACCATTCCGGCGTGAGCGTCTGCGGCATGACGTGCTCTATGCTGGATTCCTCGAAGCTGACGATCTCATGGTGCCCATGGGACTGTTCAAGGCATTCGAGAATGACCTGGCACACTCGGCTTCCATAAACGCCGGAGTGGACCCATCGGTCCTCGAATTCGACATCCGTGGGCCAGCGGCGGTTTTTGTTCTCGCGCGCCAGCGCACTCGACAACCAAGCAGACGGCGTTTCCGTAACGGGCTTTGCTTTACACAGCGCGACGAATAGCCCGGATAGTGAATTCGATGGTACGCCTACGACCATGCGCCGCAGGATGAAGGAGAGAAGTATGCCCATGCTGGCGACGAACTCCGAAAGCGCAAACTGCCCATCTTCGTAATCCTCATATAGCGCAAGCAGGAGTGGGTAAACGCTTCCGAAATCGAGCCGGCGGAAATAGTCGAAGTACTGACTAAGCTCCGGGCTCGGTTCGGGGGCGACACCCGACAGCCTGCTGTAGAGGGCGGAGAGCCGTTCCATCCGAGTCATCAGAATCCGGACGGAGGCCGAGTCCGAATCGGTGACGAGGTGTCTCACGGCGGTATAGACATCGCCCTTGCGCACTTCCTCACCCTCCGCTCCAAGAAAGTGACGCATGAATTCCGTCAACCCCTGACCCAGGCGGTTCTGCATTGGCAGCCATAATCCGTCATAGACGCCCTGCTGGTCGGTCACGGAGAACCGCATCAGAAAATAGTTGCGCACCAGATCGGACTGTTCCAGCGGCGAGCCCTTGAAGTTGAGGCTTTCGAAGATCAGGTAGGGGTCGTCAGTGTCACTCAGGTTTATCATTACGACCATCAACCGCTTCTCGATGATGTCGAGTATGCGCTTGGGATTGATTTTTCGCCGTCGTCGCTTTCGCCCCGTAACCTGCGCCTGAAATAGTCATAGGCTTTCTTGAACTGAGACTCTGCCACGGGAGCGCCGGATTCCTGAATGAGGGACGCGTAAGCGGCGCGGTCGCCCTGCGTTGGCAGCAGCTTAAAAAATTCGGTGCCCTCAGATCCGTCGTTTGTCAGGTAAAACTGCTGGATGCGCCTCCGCGCGCCCTGCTGCTCAGGGCTGAGCAGGTCGCGCACCGCGCACATCAGTATAGAGATCGTGGTCAGGCGTTGCTGGCCGTCGATGATCAGGAATTTAGAAACGCCTACCGGCACGCTGCGGGCAGGCATGGTGACTACCGCGCCCATGAAATGGGTGGCCTTATCATTGGCGTCGTCCACGGGATAGAAAACTATGACGTCGTCCCAGAGGGTCCGCCACTGCTTTTCAGACCAGGTATACGGACGCTGAAACAAGGGAACGACGTTCTGCTTAAATCCGCTGTAATAGTTGATAACGAGCGTCGGCGTCGCTTCCATGGTGTTGCGTTGATTTTACCATTAAGATTGCCTCCCCCCGACATGGCGCCTTACGCTGCCGTGTCCGATCTGACCACCGAGACCTTCACACAATAGCCCAGCGACGCCAGAATGCGAATCAGAAGGTCGCTCGATACACTTTGGAGATCGTAGTTCAAAATCGCGGTCACCCTGGTTCGCGAAGTGCCGGCCCGCTTTGCGATCTGCGCATGAGTGATTTTTCGGCCTCGGACGATTTCCTTGAGTCGCCGCTGCAAATCTTCCTGAACCTGCCATTCTTTGGCCGCGGCATCGGGAAGTCCCAGAGCGGCTGCCAATTCTTCAGGTGTTCTCGCAACAGTAGGTTTAAGTCTATGCATCGAGGAGGATGATCGACCGCACCGGCCACGGTTCACTGCGTCGCCTTATGGTAGTTGGGGAACGGAGGTTTCTCATATTTCGGCAGTGGGTGTTCTTTCAACTCTTGCATAAGTACCTCCACGGCTCTCTCAAGCTGGGGGTCGTGTCCCTGCCTGGCTAAGGCCGGATCATTGTCCACCTCGATGTCGGGAGGGACACCGTGGTTTTCGACATCCCACTCCTTCGACAAATTGTAGAATGCGAGATTCGGCGCCGTGACAAAGCCGCCGTCGATCAATTGCGGGAATCCGAAAATCCCAACCAGACCGCCCCAGGTGCGCTTGCCCACTAACTTGCCGACCTTCTGATTGCGGAACAGCCATGGCATCGCGTCGCCCCCCGAGCCGGCGTATTCATTGATGATCATCACCTTCGGTCCGAAGATCTGGTTCTGCGGCGTGGTGAACTCCGAGCCATAGCGCGTCATAAAGAAGTTTGTTTGCGGCCGCTTGAGGTAGTCGATGATGTAGTCGGCGATATCTCCCCCGCCATTGAAACGCTCGTCGATGACCGCGCCCTCCTTGCCGATTTGCGCGAAGTAGTAGCGGTTGAAATTCGCGTAGCCTTGCCCAGCGGTATTGGGTAGGTACACGTAGGCGAGCCGGCCACCGCTCAGCTGGGCGACTTTTTTTCGATTGTCATCCATCCAGGCGCGATTGCGCAGATTGAATTCGTCGGCAACCGGGACCACCGTGACTTCGCGTGAGTTAGCGCCCGACGGGTCGGGACCTACGCGAATGACGACCGACTTGTCTGCGGTCCCCTCGAAGAATGCGTAGACGCTGTCAGGCGGCTGTAAGTCGCGGCCGTTTACAGCGAGCAGATACTCGCCCGCGGCGACATTGACTCCCGGCTGCGTGAGCGGGGCTTTCAGACTCGGATTCCAGTTCTCGCCCTTGTACACGCGGGCAAAGCGGTAGCGGCCGTTTTCGATCTTGTAATCGGCGCCCAGCAGACCACCGGGCACCTTCTTCACTTCGAGATACGCGCCTCCTCCGACAAAGAGATGGCCGACGGAAAGATCGCCCAGCATCTCCTCGAACAAGTAGTTGAGATCCTCCCGGCTGGCGATGTTCTCCGCGTAGGGCCGGTATTTCTCTTCCGCGGCTTTCAGATTCAAGCCGTGTGCGTTCGGATCGTAGAAGAAGTCGCGCTCGATGCGCCATATCTCGTGATAGATCTGTCGCCATTCCGCTCTTGGATCGACGCGCATTTCCATGGCTTCCGTCTTCAGCAGGCCGTCGTTCGGCTTTGGCGCGGCGCCCGATGAAACAATGAACCATTTATCGCCCTGTCGAAAAAGCACCTTTTCGCCGTCGCTGGACAGGTCGAAGGCCCTAACCCCTTCCACGAACTTCTCGGTCTTGCGAGACTTCAGGTCGAATTTTTGAATGACGGCGCCGGGCTGATCCCGAAACGCATCCGACACGTCGCTCACTTCGAGCAGATAAAGAATCCCGGTCTTGCCGGCCAGCAACCCGGTATAGTCGCGTTCCGGAATCGGCAGCGCCAGAATGCGCTGGTCGATGTTATCGAAATCGATTCGGACAACAACCGGCGCCTTATCTTTGTCTTTGTCCTTATCTTTATCTTTGTCTTTATCTTTATCTTTATCTTTTTCGGCGTCGTCTTTCTTGCTCGCATCGGCCGGTTTCTCATCGTCGCTTTCGGGCGCGATAGGCGATGGGTCTTCCTTACGCAACACCACCACGTATACGCTGCGCGTCACTTTGCGGTCGATGCTCGACATATCGAGCCACGACGTCGACAGGCCGCGATTGGTGCTCGCCGTGAAGTAAAGATACTTCCCGTTCTTGTCCCACTGCGCGTAATTGGCGTCGCTGAAGCCGTCGGTAACCTGTGTGGATTTCCCGCTGTCGAGCGAATAGACGAACACCGCGCGCAGGTGATTTTTCAAAATCTTGTTGTATGCGATCCACTTGCCGTCCGGCGACCAGGTGGGGCTTAAATCGCGAAACGGAGTCTGGTAGGTGTCGGTATCGATGAGTACGGGCTGTTTCTTTTCCAAATCGATGTACCAGGCGTTGAGGCGGTTGTCCGTGTAGGCGATCTTCTTGCTGTCCGCCGACCAAACCGGTTCATAGAAAAATGCGGGCTGGTCTCCAAGGGAAATCTTGGTGACGGTTCCCAGACCGTTTTGCGGACGCAGGTGCAACTGGTATTCACCGGACTCATCGGAGAAATACGCGATCTGCTTGCCATCTGGCGACCAGGAAGGGTCGCGCTCGGCCACGCCGGAGGTATTTGTCAGATCGCGCACGTCACCCTTTTCGGCGGGTACCGTGAAGATCTCGCCGCGCGCTTCGAAGACCGCGCGCGCTCCGGTTGGCGAGATACGCGCATTGACAATCTTTGAACCTACTTTCTGTATGGACGGCCGGACATCGGCGATGTCGGCGGCGAGATGGATCTCGACCGGCTTCGATCCGCCGGATCTCAGGTCGAAGAGATGGATGGCGCCGAATTGTTCATAAGCGATGATATCGCCGAAGGAACTGGCCCACTTGAGATCGAGACCGTTGTTACGCAGGATCTGCTCAACTTTATGGCTCGCGGGATCGTAAGAGAAAAGCGTGACGGGGCCATTGCGGTCCGACAGGAAGACGATTTTGCCTCCCACCCACATCGGGTTCGAATCGTTGCAGTTGTTATTCGGGATTTTCTCCACCGACGAATCCGAGAGCCTGGCGATCCAGATCGGGGTGGTCCTGCCGCCGCGATAACGCTTCCAGATCGCATTCGCGGGAATGATGGGCATGTAAGCGAGCCGCGCCTGATCGGGGGCGAAAGCGCCGCTCCAACCGGATGGCAAGGGGATGGATTCCGGAAAACCGCCCTTGGCGGGAATCGAGAACAGCTTGGTGAAGCGCGAGTAACTCTCACGACTCGAGCGGAACAGGATGCTTTTGCCGTCCGGAGTCCAGGCGACCGGCGTATCGTTGCCCGGGTGATAGGTCAGCCGCCGGGGCACGCCGCCGCCAATGCCGACGACGTAAACGTCGACGTTGCCGTCGTACTCGCCGCTGAAGGCAACTTCCGATCCGTCCGGCGAAACGATCGGGTTCGCTTCGATTCCCGGCCCTGCTGTAAGACGGACGGCGTCACCGCCCTCCCGCGGGACAGAC
>DATKFU010000372.1:0-12062 GCA_035511215.1 Bryobacteraceae bacterium
GGCGCCGGAAGGCCGCGAGTAGCGGTTTGGGCGCGGGCGGGCAGCAGCGCCGCGGGGGCGGCGGTCAGGAAGTGGCGACGTTGGATGGGTGCGCTCATTTTATGAAGAGAGGCGGCCTACGAGGCCCCCAGCAGGCTGCGAGACTGCCCCACCAAGGCAGCCACGTCATTTGCGATCCCTGTCGTCCAGCAAGCCCTTCAGCCCCTTGAGCTGCTCGGTGATCTTGCGCTCGCGCGAGACCAGCGAGAGCACATAGACCACCAGGATCAGCCAGGCGGCCAGGAAGCCGTAAAACATGAAAGTGAAATTGCGTGTGTCCATTTGGTTTCCGTTAAACAGCGTGCGCGTAGCGGCGTATGGAATCGATTTCGCGTTGCACTTCTTCCTGCCGCAGGCGGATGAGCGAGAGCACCACAGCCAGCAGGATCAGCGCGACCAGGTTCAGCACGGCAGTCAGGTACATGGCGGGATCGATGCTGCCGCCGCCCCAGAAAACCGGCTGCGGATGCTGCGTGCGCCACCACTTGATGGAGAAGATAACGATGGGGACGTCGACAAAAGCGAAGATGTTGAAGACCGCCGAGATGCGCGCGCGCGCGGTGGGCTCTTCGATGGCGCGGCGCAGCATCAGGTATCCGGCGTACAGCAGCCAGCAGACCAGGGCGGAAGTGAGACGGGCGTCCCAGGTCCACCAGATGCCCCAGATGATGCGTCCCCAGATGGACCCCGTAACCAGGTTGGCGGCCAGGAAAGCGAGGCCGACTTCGGTGACGGCCACCGAGATGGCATCGAACTTGAGGTTCCTTGTAAGCAGGTACGTCACGCTGGTAATGCAGGTGACCGCCGCGCACAGCATGGCCGTGATGGCGGCGGGCACGTGGAAGAAGATGATGCGGTAGATCATCCCTTGCGAGGCTTCGTCGGGAAGCTGCATGAAAATCGAGTAGAGATCGCGGGCCAGTAGCACTGCCGCGATCGCGCCCAGGCCGTAGATTAGCTTTTCGCGCATAAATGAACTCCTACACACAAACGGGACGGGCCGGAAGCCTATCCCACCAATACCGTCTCCAGTAAGACCAGCGATAGCGCCGTAAAAATCACGTCGAACGCCACCAGCAACCGCAGCCAGACTTCGTCTTCGCCGCCTAGCGGCTTTCCGGCAATCAGGTCCATGGTCAACTTCATGGCGCTCATCAGCGCCGGAATCAGCATGGGATAAACCAGCAACGGCGCCATCAATTCGCGCAACCGGATATTCACGGTCAGCGCGCTGAAGATGGTCCCAATCACGGTGAGCCCCCAGGTACCCAGCGCCAGGACCAACAGCAACGACCAGATCTGCCCGGTCCAGTGCACATTATAGAAGATACCGAAGACCGGCAAGGAGACCAGCTCGACGGCGATGACCAGCACGAAGTTGGCGAGGGCCTTGCCCAGGAACAGCGCGGCTCCGGAAATGGGCGCGGCCACCAGGGCATCCAGGCAATCGTTGGGCACTTCGCGCGCGAAGCTGCGGTTCAACACCAGCGTGCCGGCGAAGGCGAACACGATCCACAACAGGCCGCCCGACATTTCGACGGTCTCCTGCTCTCCGGGATCGAAGGCGAAACTGAACAGGACCAGTATGACGATCGAGAAAGCCAGCGCGGCGTTGATGGCTTCCTTGGTGCGGAGCTCCGCGCGCAGGTCTTTTCTCGCGATCACCAGCGTTTGCCGGAGGAAGTCCATCAGGCCTCGTCGTAGTGCGCGTAGACCCAGCCGGGATCGGCCAGCATCTGCGGGGTGCGCGCGCCGTGGAAGGCGATCTTGCCGCGGTTCAGCAGGGCCACGTGGGTGGCGAGTTCCAGCGCCTCGCGCAACTGGTGGGTGGACATGACCACGGTGCGGCCTTCGGCCAGGGCTTCGCGCAGCAGGCGTTGCAGGACGGCGATGGCGCGGTCGTCGAGCGCGGTGAAGGGTTCGTCGAGTAGCAGCACGGAAGGTTGGTGGAGGAAGGCGCGGGCCACCGCCAGGCGCTGGCGCATGCCGCGGGAAAACTCGCGCACCAGGCCGTCTTTTACGCGCTCGAGGCCCGTGCGTTCCAGCCATTCCATGGCGGACTTCTGGGGATCGGGCAGATTGTAGAGCCGCCCGAACAGGCTCAGATTTTCGAGAGCGGACAACTCGTCGTAGACGGAGATGCCGTGCCCGATCCATCCCACGCGGCGGCGCGTCTCGGTATCGCGCGGATCGTTGCCGAAGATGCGGACCTGTCCGCGCCCGGCTTTGGAAAAGCCGCCGATGATGCGCAGCAGGGTGGTTTTCCCCGCTCCATTGCGGCCGATCAGGGCCAGGCACGCACCGGGTTCGGCGTGCAGAATCACGTCGCGCAGCGCGGGATAGTCGCCGTAGAACTTCCAGACGCCCTCAGCGGCGACCGCGCTCATTCTTTCCTTTCGCGGTCAGACTGGGGGAACTGTTGTCGTTTTCCTTCATGTCGCGGGTTGAGCGATGCGAATTTGACACCCGTCCCTCTGAAACAACAGTATATCTGAAAGTAAGCGAGACTCTCTCACAACCGCAATGGAGTATTTAGCATGACGGAGCGAGAACCGCCAATTCCGCAGACGCTTCGAAGTCTACAGTGTTGAAACCCGGGTAGGCGAGCAAGTCCGACAGTGCCCGAATCGCCTCAGCCGACGTACGCGCAATGGCTACACGCCGGGGGTTTGTGACTATCGAATAAACTCGGCGAGGACCTGCGATGTCACAAATAG
Organism: Bryobacteraceae bacterium; assembly: GCA_035511215.1. Taxonomy (GTDB): domain Bacteria; phylum Acidobacteriota; class Terriglobia; order Bryobacterales; family Bryobacteraceae; genus Bog-159. Next base: position 2,757 of record DATKFU010000372.1, read on the forward strand.
GCTGGTGGCTGGGTCGCGCGCCGCGTTCAACAACGCGCGTGACGGGACGTGCTGTGGCGCATCAACGTCGAAGGCGTATACCAAAATGTTCGCATCGACAACTACCGACTCAACGGACATCGTAGATGTCCCGCCTGTGGAGGCTGCTGCGCGTTCCGAGATGCCAAGTGGGCAGCTCAGGGATAGTGCTGCGCGGAGCGGGGGCGGCCGGATCGCCGCTCTCGTTCATCAGCCGCTCCAGGAAGGCGTCGATTGAAAGACCGAACTCGCGGGCCTTAGCGGCCAGCCGGGTTTCGGGGAGATGTCGAGGCCCATACCACTAATAATTATGGCATAGGTCCCAGACGCGGAGGAGGCGCAGTCGATTCAAATGGCCGTAGAACTTCCAGACACACTCAGCGGCGACCGCGCTCATTCTTTCCTTTCGCAGAGGGGATTGGAGACGCGGCGGCCGGCTGGGCGCGGTAGAGCACAATGAAGCCGAGGGCCAGGATGCCTAGGGCCAGCGCCAGGATCCACTTCGTGTTCTGCCGCAGGATCTTCGGCGAAACCTCTTCCAGGCCGGGGCCATTGTCGGCGGAGTCGCCATCGGCGGGAGCGGCGGCGGGCATGGAACCGGCAATCTCGACCTTGTAAGTGGCGGCTGCCACGCTATAGATGGAGGCTTGCGAGCGCGGCTCCTGGCCTTTGCTCTCGACGCCTTCACCCTTCAGTGTGACGCCGCTCGGGACCACCAGCAGCGTGGGTTCCTCCGACTTGCCAACGGTCTTGCCTTCAAATACCGCGCCTGAGCTATAGGGCACTAAGTAAGTCACCTGAATGGTGGTTTCGCCGGGCTTAATCGGAAAATCGACTTTGTAAATGCCTGTCTGATTGGTTTTGTCGGCCGCGCGATCGATGGGCATGCCCTGCGGCGCGGTGGCCTTCACCTGCACAATGCCTTTGGCCTCGACGGGGAGATAAAACTTGAGCGTACCGCCATCGGGATCGTTGTAAGTGGTCACGCCATTGTTCGTGAATATGAAGCCTTCACCTACCGACATCTGCGCGCCGCTGGGCTGGAAGATCACAAAATGGCGTGAAATGCGGGCGCCGCCGGGCTGCTTGGAGGAGTTGTAGACATCCAGAGACAGGCCGCTGTAGACAGAGCCGGGCGGCAGCATGTGATTGTAAGTGACACCGTCGAAGGCGGTCTGGATGAGGTGCGGACCTTGCGGGGTTTGATCTATATGGAACTTGCCTTGCGCGCCTGACTTGACGCTCTCGACCGACTCCATACCCGCTTGGCCCAGCTTATAGAGTGTCACGGTGGCGCCGGGTTGGGGCTGGCCGGTGGTCTTGTTGATCACCGTGCCGTCGACGGCGGCAAGCAATGGAACCACGGATAAACACAAATAAACACAGATAGCTTTCATGCCTGTGCCACTTTCATGGGCTTGCCGCATTCGCCGCAGAATTTCAGCGGTTGGGGGAACTTCGCTCCGCAGTGGGGGCAGGTCAGCGGGTCGATGCGCTGGGGCTCGGCCGCGGCATGCGGCACCGGCCGCGGCACGGCTCCATTGGGACTCAGTTGCAGCTTCAGACGGTCCACTTCGGCCATTACGCCGGCCAGTTCGCGTTGCAGGTCCTTCTTGGTCTCCTGGTAGTCGTGATCGGAGAGTTTACCGACGCGGTACTCGAACTGTAGGTCGCGCAGGTTTTCGTAAATAGCAGCTTTGCGCTCATCCAAATGCTGAAAGGGGGAGACCGGCTCAGGCTCGGGCAAGTCCTTGGCCCGCACCGTCAGGATGAAAACAATCGCCCCGACGGCGATCAACGCTGCTATGACAATAACCATTTATTCCAGGTGCGCCAAATCCTTCTCGATCTGCTCGCGATACTTAGCCAGCTCTGAATCGTCCGGAACGGGTTCTATTCCGGCGATAGGGCGGGGTTTGCGGTAGTAACGCCGCACGAACCACCAGATGAATGCCAGACCAGGCGCGATCAACAGATACGGGACGAGCCAGCCGAACGCGCTGGGATCGCCGCGATAGACCGCCGGCCCGAATTCGGCGACGAACTGGTCGATGATGGTTTTGTCGGCCAAGCCCCCCGCCTGCAGCTTGGCGATCTTCTCTTTGGCCGGCTTCGAAAAGCTGCATTCCAGCATGGCGCAGGTGGCCACGGTATCCTTGCAGCCGCACTGACAGCCGATGTGCGCGCCCACGCGGCGGACATCCACGCTGGGCTTTTCGGCTGCGGTTTCGGCAAAGGCGAAGGGGCAGGCGACCAGGATAAGCACAACGGAAAGAGCGGGGCTTCGAGCCCCGCGCAGGCTGCGAGCCTGCCCCACCCTATTTCGGAACTTCCGCATATTTTCTGGTTATCCCGACCACTTCGGTGCGCGCGTATTGCATCTTGATTTTGCTGGGGACCAGGCACACCAGAGTGCCGCCGATCAGCACCAGGCCGCCGATCCAGATCCACGAGACCAGCGGGAAGACGTAAGCCTGGATTACGGCGCGGACGCCATCGTCGGACATGCCGCCGAAGTTGAGATAGAGATCTTCGTTAAGCCGCGGTCGCACCCCAACTTCCGACGTACCCTGGCGGCTGGCCTTATAGAAACGCTTTTCGGGTTCAAGCGTGCCCAGCACATCGCCGCCGCGCGAAACCAGCACCGTGGCGCGATGCCAGCTATAGTTGTCGTTCTCGCCTTCCTTCAGATCCACAACCTTCAGATCGTAGCGGCCCAGCGCCAGCGTGTCGCCTACAGCCATTTCCTTGACATCCGACTTATTGAAGGCCGCGCCGGTAAAGCCGATGAACATCAATACGATGCCCATATGGACCAGATATCCGCCATAGCGGCGCGTGTTGCGGTGAGTCAGTTCCACCGTCGCGCGCAACAGATTCATGTTGTTCTTTGCGGCGATGGCGCGGCCGCCTTTGTAAAACTCCATCAGCACGGTGAGCGCAACGAAGAGGCAGAAGCCGAACGAGATCAGCGCGTAGAAACTGCGCACACCGGCGGCCAGCAGCGCAACGGCCAGAACCAGCGAAGCAATGCCCGGCCACTGGAAGTTGCGGCGCAGGCTTTCCCACGACGTGCGGCGCCAGGCGAACAACGGACCGACTCCGGTGAGCACCAGCAGGAACAGCCCGATGGGGATCATCAGCTTGTTGAACCAGACCGAGTCGAGACTGATCTTCTCACCGGAAACCGCTTCGGAAATCACCGGGAACAAAGTTCCCCAGAGCACCGCGAAGCAGCTTGCCAGCAGGATCAGGTTATTGAACAGGAAGCTGGATTCGCGGGAGATCACGCTTTCCAGTTCGGATTCGCTCTTCAGATACTCCAGGCGGTCGAGGATCAGGTAAGCGATTCCAGCGATGCAGATAGCCAGAAATGAAAAGAAATACTTGCCCAGTGGGCCTTGCGCAAAGGCGTGCACGGAGCTAACCAGGCCGGTGCGGGTGAGCGAAGTACCGAAGATACAAAGCAGAAACGTGGTCGAGATCAGCACCACATTCCAGACCTTCATCATGCCTTTCTTCTCCTGCATCATGACGGAGTGGAGGAAGGCGGTACCGCTGAGCCAGGGCAGCAGCGATGCGTTCTCGACGGGGTCCCAGCCCCAATAACCTCCCCATCCAAGCACGTGATACGCCCAAGCCATGCCGAGCATGACACCGGTCGACTGGAACAGCCAGGTAATCAGCGTCCAGCGGCGGGTCGTATGGATCCAGCCGTCGCCAGGCTGGCGGGTGATCAACGATGCGATGGCGAAGGCGAACGGCACCGCGAAGCCCACATAGCCGAGATAGAGCATCGGTGGATGGATCGCCATGGCCGGATACTGCAGCAGCGGATTCAAACCGTTGCCGTCCTGTACCGCGGTGATGGAGCCTTCCAGGGACAACATCTTGAAGGGACTGACTACGAAGTTATTCAGCAGCAGGAAGAAGCTCTGCACGAACATGAGAATGCCGACTACATACGGCATCATGTCGCGGTGCTTATGGCGGTTGGTGAAGACTACGATGGCGGAGTAAGTGGACAGCAGCCAGCCCCAGAACAACAGCGAGCCTTCCTGCCCGCCCCACCACGCGGCGATCTTATACAACAGCGGCATGCTGCGGTTGCTATGCTGGGCCACATAGGAGAAACGGAAGTCGCCCGTGATCAGGGCATAGACCAGGATGCCGGAGCCGATGGTAATGAGCGCCCAAACGCAGTAGACCGCGCGCTCGCCGCTAACTATCAGAAATGGCTTACGTTGGATGCGGCCGACAACGGATGCGAGTAAGGCGTAGATAGCGGCGCAAAAAGCCAGAAGTACAGCCAGGGATGCTACGTTTTCCATGCGTAGGCCTTTCTAAGTCGTCTTATTGATGGGCGGCGCTGGCGCGGCTCGCAACTGACCCGGTTTGGCTTCGTATTTAGAAGCGCATTTCGCCTGAATTTTGCTGGCATGAAAGACGCCATCGCGGCCCATGCGGCCGTCGGCAAGGGCTTGCGCGCCATCGCGGAAGGTGTCGGGCAGCGGATCGGAACCGGTGTAGGCCACTCGCAGTTCGCGCTTTTCCTGGGTGAGGGTGAAGTTGACCTGCCCATGGGCGTGCTGTATGGAGCCGCTGGCGACGTCGCCTGCCACGCGGAGGCGCTCGGTGAAGGCGCGGTCGCCCATCTGGCCGACCTCGGAAATAGTTTTGTAGTAGGTTTTGGTTTCACTCACTCCGGTGCTGGCAAGCCAGACCAGGGCGGCGATTACAACCGCGATCAAAACCGCGAATTTCCCGTATTTTCTCATACCATCCCTCTGAAGGACTAGTATATCCGAAATCGAGGCGGATAGCTTGGCAGCGATTTAGCCGTGGGGCAGGCCATCGTTGTGGGTGGCCTGCCGGGTTTGAGCCGTGGGGCAGGCCATCGTCGTTGGTGGCCTGCCGGGTGCTAGAGCTTGTCGATATCGATGCCCGCGTCCCAGGTTTCGTTGGAGCGCAGCAGTTCGTCCCATGTGGTTTCCTTGCCGGTGTAAGCGGCGGTGCGGCCCAGCATGGCGGAGAGAGCCGACTCGGCGCCCAGCGCGGCCTGGTTATGGAACTTTCCGGTGACGATGCTTTGGATGAAATCCGCATGCTTCTCGGAGTCGGCCTGCGCCAGGTTATCCGAGAAACTGCCAGTCGCGGAGAACTCGCCCGGTTTGGCCTGGTCGGGCTTCTGGCCGCCCCAGGTCCATGCGTCGTCCCCGGAGATCTGCAGGGCGCCGGAGTAAGGCGATTGGGAACTGCCGCGCGTGCCGAAGAAGCGCTCGTTGGCGTCGAAAGCCGTCTTGCCGAACTGGCACGAGCTGAAGCTGACATGGACGTCGTTGGGATAGGAGAAGACCACGTCGAAATGCGACCAGTTGTCGCCCGGCGATTCGGTGCGGCCTTTGCGCCCGCCCGTGCCGATGGCTTTCACCGGATGCGATTGCAACACCCAATTGCAGATATCCACCACGTGGATGTTCTGCTCGACAATGATATCGCCGGACAGGACGCGATCGTGCAGCCAGTGGCGGAGGCGAAGCTCGACAGGCGATGCCTTGGGGTAATCCGGCAGCGCCAGGAACGGGCAATAGTAGCAGGCCTCGCCGCAAGCGATATCGCCCAGCGCGCCCGCATGGATACGGCGCACCAATTCGACGAACGGCGGCGCTTTACGGATCTGGAATCCGACATCCAGACTGAGGCGGCCCTGGGCGCGTTTGCCGGTTTCAATGGCGCTCACAGCTCCATGCACGTCCACGCCCACGGGCTTTTCGCAATAGACATGTTTGCCGGCGGCCACCGCGGCAGCCAGATGCCTGGAATGGAAATAGGGCGGCGTGGCAATCACCACGGCATCCACTTCGGCGGAGTTCAGAATCTGCTCCGCGGCGCGCGGCCCTTGAAACATCTGGGAGGGGGCCACGGCCGCGTATCGTTGTTTAGCGGCCACTTCGTCGAAGTGCTTCTTGGCGGTGACCAGGCGGTCTTCGAACAGGTCGGCCAGGGCCACGATGCGCGCCGGTCCGTTGATGGCGATGCTGGTGGCGTCGGCGGTGCCCCGGCCGCCGCAGCCGAGCAGGCCGACACGCACGGCGGAGTTGGCTTGGGAGCCGCGAACGAGTTGCGGCTTGGCGATCATAAAGGCGGCAGCGGTGGCGCCGGTCAGGAACGCGCGGCGGTCCGGATTTAAATTGTCAGTCATAGGTTGGCTCAGTTATCCGATCAGGTTTTCCAAAAAAGCTTTCGACGCGCGGATGTCGTCGGCCTGCTTGGCGCCGGAGATTTCGCGCTCGATCGTGAGGGGGCCGCGGTATCCGGCTTCCTTCAGCCGCTTGATAAAGGCCGGGAAGTTAACCTTGCCCTCGCCGATGGGCACTTCGCGCCCCAACTCGCGCCCGCCGGTGGGATAAAGTCCGTCTTTGGCGTGGACTCCCTGCACCAGCGGGCCCAGAATATCGAGGGCGTCCACCGGGTTGGCCTTGCCGTAGAGAATTAGATTGGCGGCGTCGAAGTTCACGCCAATGTTGTCGAGGCCTACGTCGTGGATGGCGCGGTAAAGCGCGATGGGGGTCTCCTGGCCGGTTTCGCAGCGGAAGTTCTGGCCGTTGTGCCGGCAGTAGGCGGCCACCGTGCGGATGGCTTCGACGGCTTCCTTATATATAGGATCGTTGGGATTTTCGGGGATGAATCCGCAGTGGGTTTGGACGGCCGGGACGCCGCACTGTTTAGCGAAGTCGGAGGTCTTCTTGATTTGGGCGATGCGCGCGTCGCGGTATTCGCGGGGCACCAGGCCGATGGTGAGCGGACCTTTGTAGAAGTCGTAAATTTCCGGGCCGGGCCCCCCGGAGACCAGTGACGTGGCCTCGATTTTGTATTGGTCGAGCGCGGCGCGCAACCGGGCGGGCATGCCGGGGTCGAACGCGCTCACGCCCACCTGGCAGGTCGGAAAGCCGAAACCGTGAACTTTGCGGATGGCGGTTTCCGGATCGCTGCCGGCGGACACGATCAGGCCGAGCTGCAGGCCGTGAGGGGCGGCGGACGTCTGCGATTTCAGGGGCAGGGCAGCGGCGGCCGCGCTGGCGGCGGCCAGCGAGACGAAACGTCTGCGGGTAGGCATGTGGATTATTTAAGCACTATTTGGCGAGACAGGTGTCTTCGAGTGGGGCAGGGTCCAGGGCAGGCTCCCAGCCTGCAGCGGCCTCGCAGGCCGCCGAACACGCGCGCAGCGCGCTTTTCTCACACTCCGTTCGTGGCCGTAGGCCGATCGCACATCGGTCGGTTCCGATCGCATCATTTTTCCGGCATGCGCGCCCCGCCCGCAGACTGCAGATATGATGCCCGGTGTTTGGAACGTTTTCCGTGTGAAATGAATCTATGGAAGGAGTGGGTTGCGGCCGGACCTATCCTGTTATAATCGGATGATTCATAAGCGTCTATACGTAATATGCCATTGAAACCCATAGCCGCTAATCGCGGCTCGGAAAAGAAAGTGTATTTGCTGAAGCCGCGCGGATTCTGCGCCGGCGTCGTGCGGGCCATCGATGTGGTCAAGATCGCCCTGGATCTGTATGGGCCGCCGGTCTACGTGCGCAAGGAAATCGTTCACAATAAGCATGTTGTGGACGAGCTGCGCGAGGCGGGTGCCATCTTCGTCGAGGAGATCGGCGAGGTGCCTCTGGGTGCGCGCGCTATTTTCAGCGCGCATGGCGTGGCCCCGGAAGTGCGGCGCGAAGCCGCGGCACGCGGGTTGGAGGTCATCGACGCCACCTGCCCGCTGGTCACCAAGGTCCATTTGGAAGCGGTGCGCTTCGCGCGCGAAGGCTACAGCATCGTGCTGATCGGACACAGCCAGCACGACGAAGTCGCCGGGACTCTGGGAGAAGCGCCCGATTCCAGCTACCTCGTCGAAACCGTCGAGGACGTTGACCGGCTCGTTCTTCCCGACCCCACGCGTGTCCGCTACCTCACCCAAACCACCCTCAGCCTGGATGAAACGCGCGACATCATCGTACGGCTCAAACACCGTTTTCCGCTCATCCAGGGGCCGCCCGCCCAGGATATCTGCTACGCCACCGAAAACCGCCAGATGGCGGTCAAGGGGGTGGCCGAATATTGCGATTTGCTGCTCGTGGTGGGGTCGCAGAACAGCTCCAATTCGAAGCGCCTGGTGGAGGTGAGCGCCAACGCCGGAGTGCGCGCCTATCTGGTCAACGACTACGAAGAAGTCGATATTGCATGGCTGAACGGCGTTTGTAATGTGGCGGTCACCGCGGGAGCCTCCGCACCGGAGCATCTGGTGGAGGACTTAGTCGGATTCCTGCGGGACCAGGGCTTTTACCGGCTGGAAGAAGTGGAGTTGATCGACGAAGACGTGCGCTTCTCCCTGCCACCGGAGCTGACTCGCTCGGCTCCCGGCTTGACAATGCTGACGACCATATCCGCACGATGAGCACATCAACCGCTTACGCACGAGACACTTCCACCGCACCGGCTGCGCGGGCCGCTCGCCGGGCCGTAGACCGGCTCCTGGCGCTGCAGGACCCCGGCGGCTATTGGTGCGCCGATCTGACCGCCGATACCACCCTCGAGTCGGATTACATCTTGTTGCAGCTTTGGATGCATCCGCCGGAACGCGGCGTCTGGAATCCGCCCACCCGCGCGATGGTCGACAAGGCCGTGCGCTCGATTCTGGCGCGGCAACTCCCGGATGGCGGCTTCAACATTTACGTCAAGGGGCCCTCCGAGATCAGCGCCACCGTCAAGGCGTACTTCGCGCTCAAGGTGGCCGGCCTGCCGCTCGACGATCCCCGTTTGGCCGCCGCCCGCGCGCGCATTTTGGAACTCGGCGGCATTCAGACGGCCAATAGTTACGTCAAGATCAACCTCAGCCTGTTTGATATGTATCCGCGGCAGTACTGCCCCTCCATTCCGCCGGAGGTCATGTTTCTGCCGGGCAATTTCATCTACCAAATGTCGGCCTGGACGCGCGCCATCGTGGTCTCCCTTGCCATCGTCCACTCCAGCAACCCACGCCGCCCGGTGCCTGCCGGATTCAACCTTGACGAGCTCTACAAACCTGGAGTCAGCCTTGGATTCGAGCCGGGTGAGAGTTTCTTCTCCTGGCGCAATTTCTTCCTGGGCGTGGATCGCTTCCTGAAATTCTGGGAGAAGCATGGCTCCCGCGCGCTGCGGCGGAAGGCTATGCAAGCCGCCGAGAAATGGATGCTCGCGCGCTGCGAGAACTCAGACGGCTTGGGCGCCATCTACCCCTTCCTCCCCTCCCCTACC